>DATDGN010000130.1:0-1586 GCA_036522095.1 Candidatus Cybelea sp.
GGTCGATCCGAGGAAGACGCAGTCGGCGGGTGTTCCGGAGCAGGAGTACGCGATCCCGCCGCAATCCTCGCGGCGCTCGAGGGTGATCGCCTCGTCCGCGGTGATCGCGTGCGACACACCGCTGCGGTTGCCGGAGGGCGCAACGACGACCGTCGCGTGCTCGCCGCCGAGCGCGTCGGTCAGCGCGCGAATTCCGGGTGAATCGATCCCATCGTCGTTGGTGATCAGAATCCGCATGCGCGGCGCTACGACCCGGTCGCGGTCGGGACGAAGCGCAGCGCGAGGCCGTCGATGCAGTAGCGCCGATGCGTCGGCGGCGGCCCGTCGTCGAAGATGTGGCCCAGGTGCCCTCCGCACCTCCGGCAGTGCACTTCCGTGCGCGGCTCGATTAGCGCGTAGTCGTTCTGCGTGCGCGTCGTGTTCGGCAGCACGTTCCAGAACGACGGCCAGCCGTCGCCGCTGTCGTACTTCGTCGCGGAAGTGAACAGCGTTAACGCGCAGCCGGCGCAGCGATAGACCCCTGCGCGTTTCTCGGCGATCAGAGCACTCGAGAAGGCCGCTTCGGTTCCGCCGCGGCGCAGAATGTCAAAGCGCTCCGGTCCCAAGATGGCAAGCCACTCGGCGTCGCTGTGCGTGACGGCATAGGCCTGCCCAGAGGCTCGTCCGGACCGGGCGACGCCGAACCCGGCGAGCAGCGCGGCGGCGGCGGCGGCGAACTCCCCGCGCTTCATCGTCCAGCTCCGGGAACGACGTGACACGCCGCGCCGCCGTTCCTTTCGAAGTAGCGCTGATGGTACTCTTCGGCCGGCCAGAATCGCGGCGCCGGTACGATCTGCGTCACGATCGGGCGGCGGTAGCGGCTTTGCTCGCGATCGCGCGAGGCGAGCGCCGCGCGCTCTTGTTCCGCGCCGTGCGCGAAGATCGCCGAGCGATACTGATCGCCCACGTCGGGACCCTGGCGATTGAGCTGCGTCGGATCGTGAATCTGCCAGAAAGTATTCAAGAGCTCGTCGTAGGTGACGCGCTGCGGATCGAAGGTGACTTCGACGGCCTCGGCGTGGCCGGTCGTGTGGCCGCAGACTTGCCGGTAGGTCGGGTTCTCGGTGTGGCCGCCCGTGTAGCCGGAGACGGCGTCCAGCACGCCGGGGACCTGGCGGAACGCCGCCTCGACCCCCCAAAAGCAACCGGCCGCGAAGGTTGCGGTTTGCGTGTCCATACGGCTATATCAACGCGCCGGGGCGCTCGGCGGATTCAAAAGCAGGCTACACGTCGTTCCGCAGGACGTCGTCGATGGTCTCGCGCCGGGCCAGCAGGCGCTCCGAGCCGTCCGCGACCGCGACGACGGCGGGACGCGGAAAGCGGTTGTAGTTTCCGGCCATGCTGTACGTATAGGCGCCCGTCGTGCACATCGCCAGGAGATCGCCGCCGCGCAGGTCGCGCGGAAGCTGTACGACGCCGAGCTCGTCGTTCTCGCAGGACCGGCCGCAGAGCGTGACCTCGGCGACGTCGTCGCTCGGCGCCGCGGCCGGTACCACGTGGTGGTATGCGCCATACAGAGCCGGGCGCGGATTTTCGGCGATGCCTCC
>DATDGN010000131.1:0-8292 GCA_036522095.1 Candidatus Cybelea sp.
TGCTACAGGCCGCGCATGCGACTCGGACTGACTCGGACTAATCGCCCGCTATCAGATACCGCGACGCACCGTGAGACCCGGCATCGCAGAGCGGCCTTACGCGTCAGACAGGGTAAGCTGCATCGACTCAAAATGAGTCATGGTGAGCCTCGGCAGATTCGAATCCTACCAGGCCCAAACGAGGAAGAATCGGCCTCATCGCGCTCGGAGGATCGCCGCTGTACAATTTCTCATGCCGCGCGCTCGTAGCCGCGACGGCGCTGCTGGCGGGCTGCGGTGGCGGACTTCCGGCGCGGACGGCGACGTCTGGCCCGGATGGCGCCCCGTCGTGGATGGCGCGCGACGCGGCCGCTGCGAAGAGCCTGCTTTACGTTTCCGACGCCGGCGCCTCCGACGTGTACGTCTACACGTTTCCCGATCTCAAGCCGGCGGGAAAGCTGACCGGCTTCGTCCAGCCGCAGGGCGAGTGTGCCGACCGCAGCGGCAACGTCTGGATCACGAGCACCGTGTCGCGGCAGATCCTCGAGTTTGCGCACGGCGGCAAGCGCGCGGTCCGCGCGCTGACCGATCCGACCGGATATCCGGGCGGCTGCGCGGTCGATGCGAGCAGCGGCGACCTCGCGGTCACGAACCTCTACGATAGCAGCGGGGCGGGCGAGGTCTTGATCTACCGCGACGGCCGCGGAACGCCGTCGGCGTACTTCAATCCCGCCGTGACGTACTATTACTTCGACGGTTACGACGCCGCCGGCAACCTCTATGTGAGCGGCTCGACGGGACGCGGCAAATACGTTCTCTCGCTCCTCGCGCGCGGGCGGCACGCGATGACGTCGCTGTCGGTGAAAGGCGGTGCGATCCACTTTCCAGGATCGGTGCAGTGGATCGGAACCGGCCTGGTGCTCGGCGATCAGAAGTGTGCCGGCAAGAAGGGCGCGTGCTTCTACGAGGCATCGGTGCGCGGCACGCTGGTGAAGATCACTCGCAAGACGGCGCTGACCGGCTCGTGCGATGTCGCGCAGGCGTGGATTCAGAACGGACGGATCGCCGCCGCCGATTACGACGACTGCGGCCGCGACCGCAGCGGGGCGTACCTCTGGAGATATCCGGGCGGCGGCGCGCAGATCCGCGGCGTGACCGGCCTGAAGCGACCGATCGGAGCGACGATCAGCAACCGCTAGCGGCTACGGCGTCAAGCCGAAGACGGCTCCACCGCTCGTCGCGCCTCCGCGCGATGTCGTGCCGTACAGCGTGCCTGCCAAAGATAAAAGTTGCGCCTCGGGCTTTGCGCCGTCGGGTTTGGCGGTGAAGCTGTAGAGCACGCGCTCTGCTCCCGCCTTGCTGATTTGGAAGATCGTCCCCTCGGCGCGCGTGCCGCCGTCGCGCGTCGTGCCGTAGAGCGCGCCGCCGAGGTCGATGAGCCGCGCGTCGGGATGCGTGCCGTCGTTCGTGCTCGGATCGAAGACGTGCAGCGTGCGCTCCACCTTCGTGGCCGGATGCAACGAAAAGGCCGTGCCGCTACCGAGGCCGCCGCTCGCGGTCGTTCCATAGAGCACGCCCGCAACGGCAGCGAGGCCGGCGGCGGGATACGCGCCGTCGGCGTTGCGCGGCCCGTACGCGAAGCGATACAGCACGGTCTCCGCGCTGCCGTCAGGCGCGAGGCGAAAGACCGTGCCGCATCCCGTCGCGCAGAACGCGGTCCGGCGGCCGCCGTATTGGGTCGTACCGTACAGGTCGCCGCCCAGCGCGATCAACCTCCCGGCCGGCTGCGCTCCGTCGGCACCGCCCTTGAACTCGTAGATGACCTTCTCGTTAGCTCCGCTCGGGCTCAGACTAAAGACCGTGCCGCATCCCATGGGGCAGGGCGTCGAACTTCCGCCGTACGTCGTCGTGCCGTAGAGCACGCCGTTGTCGGAGATCAATGCGGCGGCCGGCTGCGCGCCGTCGCTTCCCCCGCGGAAGCGATGCAAGATGCGCGCCTTGCCTTGCGCGCTACTTGTGAACACGGTGCCGCATCCGCCCGAGCAAGCGCGCGCGGCGCCGCCGCCGCTCGTCGTGCCGTAGAGCGCACCGGCGATGACGAGCAGCCCCGCGATCGGTATCGCCCCGTCCGACGCGCCGCCTTTGAAGCGGTGCAGCACGACCTCGCTGCCGGCGGGTGAAACGCGAAAGAGCGTTCCGCATCCGACGCTGCACGCGCCGGTCGTCGCGCCGCCGTAAGCCGTCGTTCCGTACAGCGTGTCGCCGATCGCGACGAGGTCGGCCAGGGGCGTGCGGCCGTCTTCGAACTTGCCGTTCTGGCCGAATTGGTAGAGAAGTTTATAGTGAGCTGTTAGATTTTGCTCCGGTAGAGTGCGGCTCGACGCCGCAAACGGCGTCGTCGAAAACGGCGCCGCGAGCGAACACGCGGCCAGCGCGATCGCCAGGATTGCGGCGGCGACGGCTTCGAGCACGCGCCGCTCAGTCATCGTCGGGAATCACGTTCGAGGCCGGTTGCCGCAAGAAGTATTCCGGCGGCAGGCGCGTCGGAATGTGCTTGAATTTGGTCGGCGGCTTCGAGAAGTCGAAGCAGTCCGATAGATCGTCGGACCGGACGTCCGTCGTGTGCAGCGAGCCCAGGCCGAAGGCTTCCTCCGTGAACTTCAGGAGGCTGCCGAACTCGTGCTGCTTGTGCGAAACGTAAGCGTTTTTCGCGTATGGCGATACAACGATCAGCGGAACGCGAAAGCTCAGCTCGTAGGAATTGTAGAGGTGCGGCGCCACGTGGTCGAACCAGCCGCCCCAATCGTCCCACGTGACGAAGATGGCCGTGTCCTTCCAGTAGTTGCTCTGGCCGATCGCGTTGACGACGTCTGCGACCCACGAAGGTCCCGAGCCGTCCGTCGAGCGAGCGTGGTCGGAGGCGCGCCCGGTGGGCGTCACCCAGACGACGTCGGCCAGGTGTCCCTGCGCGATGTCGGTCAGGACCTGCGACGGCGGCGTCGCGACGTTGGCGGAGTAGCTCGGGCTCTCGCGGATGCGCAGGATTGCGTCCGGCCCGTTCCAAATTCCGGGTCCGGCCGCCCCCTGATAGTAGCGCCACGTCAGCGACTTGGCCTCGACCAGCTGCATCAGCGAGATCCGGTCGAAGCACGGATAGACGTTTTGAACTTCGTTGCCGAGCGAATCGATCAGCACGACGAGCGATCCGGGCGGGGAGTCGCAGCCGCCGGTCGCGCCACCGGCCGGCGTCGAGCCATTCTCCGACGCCTTCAGCGAGTTGCTGTTGGTGATCGACGACGTTCCGCTCACGATGTACTGGTGGGCGGGGAAGCTCGGGCCCTGATTGGTCTGGAACATGCGGTCGCCAAACGTGTAGCGCCCGGCCATGATGAGGTACGGCTGGATCTCGCCGTGCGGCACGAAACCGTAGGCGCGGACGTTCGCGGGAGGGCAGATCCCGACGCTGACGCACTCCGAGCCGACCTTGTCGAAGCCGTTCCAACGGCCGTTGTTGTACTCCACTAAAAACGCGTGGTGCAGGTGGCCGAGGTCGTAGGGTGCCGTAAGGCTGATCGGGCGCAGCGGGACGCGGTGGCCGCTCGAGTTGAAGCCGCTGCGCACGGTGTCGGCGCCGGGGAGTCCGTTGAACAGATCGTCGACGGTGCGGTTTTCCTGAAAGATGATGACGACGTGATGGATCTTCGGGAATTTGATAGCGGCCGGAACCTGGGCGACGCGGTTCGCCTCGAGGCCCAGCGACGGCCCCACGTAGCAGCCGGCGAGGAAAGCCACGACAAAGAAGGCCGCACAGCGAGACGTCATTAAAACCCTCCGCGACTACCGTCCCCAAGAGGTTCCCTATGATCATCGCGCCTCCCGTTACGACTGTGATCGCGCAAGCCGCCGCGACCAGCGCCCCGACCACCGACGCGGACGCGGCCGTTACGGCACGAGCGAAGGACTGGCTGCATCAGATCCAGACCGGCAAGGTCGACCGCACGCAGTTGACCGACAAGATGAACGCCGCCCTCACCGACTCGACGCTCGCGAGCGTTTCGGCTCAGCTCGCGCCGCTCGGCGATCCGACGTCGTTTACGCTCAGCGCCAAGACCACCAAAGACGTTTATACCGTATACGTGTTCAAGGTGCAGTGGCCGTCGGTCACGGCGTCGGAGACGTTTGCCGTGGACCAAACCGGCAAGATCGCAGGCCTCTATTTCGGCAAACAGTGAGCCCTTGACACCCCGCTTGCGAGCCGGTAGGGTGTTGAAGCCCGCGGCGCCATCGTCTATCGGTTAGGACATCGCCCTTTCAAGGCGGAAAGACGGGTTCGATTCCCGTTGGCGCTAAGAACAAAATCGCATATCTCACGAGGGAATCCGGCGCTTTCACCGGTCTAGAGAAGCCGAGTTGTCACGGAATTGTCACGTCGGCTTTTTGTTTTTGTCACGCGACTAATCGCGCGAACGCTGCGGCGGCCGCCGCATCACGCTCCCGATAGACGGTCACGTAGCGATCGACAGTGACGCCGATGCAGCTGTGACCGAGTCGCTGACTGACCACCTCGATCGGCACGCCAGCTTTTGCCAAGAGCGAGGCGTGTGTGTCGCGGAGATCGTGTAACCGAATCCGCGCGACCTTTGCCCGCTCGACGAGCCGCTTGAATGCCGCCCCGAAGGCCTCGGGGGAAACCGGCATGCCATTGGGCATCGCGAAGACCAGGTCGTCCCGGTGGTACCTTTCGCCCAGGTACACCTGCTCTGCCGCCTGCCTCGCTTTGTGCGAGCGCAGGACGGCAACCAGCTGCGAAGTGATCGTAATCGTGCGGACCTGTCCGTTCTTCGGCCGCTTGAACGCGAGCCCCGAGCGCGGCTGGGCGAGCGATTCACGGATCGTAACCGTGCCGCCGTCCAAGTCGAGATCGGGCCAGCGCGTAGCCAAGACTTCGCCGCGACGGGCTCCGGTGTAGGCCGCAAAGACCAACGCCGGATAGAACCAGGGAAGCGACGAGACGGTGCCGCACTTTTTTGCCAGGAACGTGGGTGACTGCGCCTCTGCCAGCAGGTAGCGTAGCTCGTTCTCGTTGAGCACCGTGCTCTCGGGTTTGAAGGCCTTGGGAAGGTCCTCGGACGTGATCTTGCCGGCAACGTTGGTTTGGACGTAGTCAAGACTGACGGCCCAGTTGAGCGTCGCCCGCAGCAGATCATGCACGTGCCGAATCGTCCGACCCGAACGCCTCGTCTGCTTCTCGGCTTGCCACTTCTCGTACGCTTCGATGAGATGCGCTTTGCGCAGTGCGGTCAAACGCATCTTTCCAAACGTCGGGCGAAGATAGGTGGCGAGGATGCCCTTGTATCTATCGATCGTCGTCGCTTCGAGGCGCTTCGCCTTGTGCGTCATGAACTTGTCGAAGAGGTCGGACATGGTCATGTCCGCGTCTGCCGTGTACTCGCCCCGCGCGACGCTTTCGATGCGTTTGGCAAGAAATGACTCCGCTTCGTGTTTGGTCACGCCGCGGAGGATCTCTCGCTTTTGTTGACGCGCCTTTCCGTTTCGCGGGGGCACGTCATAGACGATCATGTACTTCTTGACTCCAAGGTGTTTTGGTTTTGCCATGGATTCTTTCCGCGGTCCAGGCGAGGCTATTATTCGACGCTTCCGCCGAGAAACTCTCGCAGGGCGGCCTTCGTGATGAGGATTTTCTGGCCCACACGGATGCTCTTGAGCGAGTGCCGCTTGATCGCATCGTAGACCGCATTCCGTCCAATCGGCAGAAACGCGATGACGTCGTGTGGCGTTAGGATGTCCGGCAGGTCCGCAAAGCGTGCGCTCGTCGCGCCGGACTGCGTCGACCTGATCGATTGTGTGGTCATGTCTGGTCACCCACCTTTTGGGTTGCTGCCGAGAACGGAGCGGCTCGACGGTCGGGCCGAAGGTTATCGGGCTATCGTCATGGAGTCGCGTGCGCGCTGCTCTTTGCGGATGCTGTGCCCAACATCTCGCCGAATCTCGTGTGGCAGAGCTTGATACTGCCGCTCGATCGCCGCAGCAAGGCCGTCGAGCCGTGCGCCGCCCATCGCAGCGTCGCAGTCGATGCGCGCGACGCCGGCACGCTCGAGGACATTGAGTCGCTGCTCGATTCTCGGCACCTCGTCGCGAGCGGCTCGTGCGTTATTCCTTTCCCGCTCCAGGCCCAGTGACGCGGCGACGTAGCGCCGGTAGACACGTTCTTGACCGGCAAGCCGCTCTTCAAAGTCCGGCAGGTCACGCTGCTCGAACTCATGCGTTGCAACCGCCAGCGCCTTTTCGTAGCGAAAGCGCTGCTCGCCGGATAACCGCTCTTCCTCCCGTGTCGCGGCGCGGCGCGTCAGCGGATTCCACGACCGCCTCTCTCTGGCGAGCCGCGCCAGCCGAACTCGCTCGGCATCGGTGTAACGGGTGGCGTCGGTCGCACGCTCGTCAATTCGTCGCCGCTCGGCAGCCAGAGCTTCCTCTAGTGTGGGCGGACGCGCGACATGCTCCAGATGCTGGCGCTCGAAGCGAGCCCGCTGATAGCGCCCGTCTTCCTCCGCGCGTATGGCGTTGAGGCGCAGACGTATCTCGGCCAGTGTCACCGGATGCAGGTCACGCTGCGGCACGTGCTCGCTCCGGTTGCGCGTCGGAGCAACGAGCACATCGAGTACCCGCTGCGCTCCCGGATCGCCCGAACGCGCCCGTTCGCTCACGAACGATCGATAGGCCAGCGGCTTCTTCTCGCGTGCTAACGTGCGCTCCGACGCGAGCACGATCTTCCTCGCCTCCCAGCGCACCCGCGCGGCGTCATGCTCCCGCGCACGCCGGCGCCCGATGATGGCGTCGACCGACCAGTAGGCGAGCTGCCGGGCGATGACACCGCGCGTGCCCAGCCGCGCCACTGCGCACAAGAGCAGGCGCGCTTCGCGCCGCCGCTGGGCATCGCGCTGCCGTTGCGCCCGCTCGCGCTCCCAGGCTCCATCTCGACGTGCGCCCATTGCCTGAGCACGTTCACTGAAGAAACGCTCGCGGTACGCGCGGTACTCTGAGCGCAACCGGGCATGGTCGGCGATGCGTTGGGCGTCGCGCAGCGCCCACCGTGGGTCACTGCGTGCTTCGCGTTCGGCGCGATCGCCAATCGTACTGCGGCTGCGCTTGGGCGGCTGCTCCGGTACATACGGACACGGGCCAAAGCGCTGCTCGAGCACGGCTTTCTTGCAGCGAGGATGGATCCGCGACGCGCCGCAGCCCGGCGCTTGGGGATCGCTGCCCGCGGCAAACGCCATACCCTGCACGCGCGTCCCTCGCCGGATCAGCTTGATGACGATGCCGTCGCGATCGAGCCGCTGCTCAAGATCGCCCCACGTCTTCGCTGCATCGACGGCCGCCAAAATCGTTGGACGAACCGTATCCGCCCACGGCGCGGAGCGCGCAATCTCCGCGATCGGTTCGCGCGCAGGGGTGAACGGACCGAATCGCGACTCCATCGCCCGCAGCGCACACCGCGCATCGATGCGTGACGCCGCGCAGCCCGGCGCTCGGCGATCCAACCCCTCGGCGAAGGCCAGCCCTTGAACGCGCTCACCGCGCCGAACCAGCTTCACCACAACGCCGTGTGCGCGCAGCCGCTGACGCAGGTCGTCCCACCCCTTGGCGCGGTCGACGGCATCCAGCACGTAGGGCCGCGCACTTTCCTGCCAGGGCAGCTCGCCGCGCTCGTGCAGCCGGCGATACGCCCCGTCGCTCAGCCGGCGCTGCGGATCGGGCGGCGGCGCATACAGATGCTCGACGCGCTGCACGATGTCGCGGTTGTGATGACCGAGCACGATCGTCCAGCCGCGCTCGGCCGCGATCTCCGCGCAAACCCGTTCGCGTTTGATCCGCTCGTGCCACAGGTCATTGGCCTTGGTATCCGCCCCGATGCGGTTGGCGATCACGTGGGCGTGAAAGTCGTCCGTATCCTTGTGCGCGGCCAAAACGTACTGGCTCCTCTCCATACCGATTGCCTTGAGCAGCCGTTCGGCATCGCTCACCACTTGCTCGCGCGTCGGGCGTTCGTTCTTGGCATAGGCGATGATCATGTGATAGACCGGATCGCGACAGCGCTTGGACAGCAGCGCGACTGCCTCCATCTCGATCGCTGCCGTCTCCACCGACGTGACGCCACGCAGATGCACCCACTCGGCTTTCTCCGGTGCGCTCGCGTAGCTGACGCCACCCTCGAACGCGTGACCGGCGCTCGCGACGGCGCGCTGATGGGTGTGCTCCGTGATGTAATCGACGCCGATCGCGAACGTGCGG
>DATDGN010000132.1:0-13931 GCA_036522095.1 Candidatus Cybelea sp.
GTGACGGCGGCCGGGCACCTGCAAGCGCCTTGGGCGTCTTGCGCGCCGAACGGCTCGCGGCCGCAGCCGACGTCATCGGCGCGCTTTCGCTGGAGGCGTACCTGGGCAGCGAGCGCGTGTTCGACCGGCGGATCAACGACCTGCGGCCCCACCCCGGGCAGGAGCGCGTGGCCGGCAACCTGCGCGCGCTGCTCGCCGGCTCGGAGATCGTGCAGTCGCACGCGGAGTGCGAACGCGTCCAGGATCCGTACTCGTTTCGCTGCATTCCGGTAGTGCACGGTGCGGTGCGCGACTCGATCGCCCACGTGCGCCGGGTCACCGAGATCGAGGCCAACTCGGTCACCGACAATCCGCTCGTCTTCCCGGAGGACCGCGAGTTTCTCTCGGGCGGCAACTTCCACGGCGAGCCGGTCGCGCTCGCGCTCGACTTCCTCAAGCTCGCCGTCAGCGAGCTTGCGTCGATCGGCGAGCGGCGGCTCTATCTGCTGCTCAACGCCGAGGATCGTGGCCTGCCGCTCTTTCTCACGCCGCGACTTGGCTTACAGTCCGGGTTGATGCTCGTGCAGTACACCGCGGCCGCGCTCGTCAACGACAACAAGGGCCTCGCGTGGCCGTCGAGCGTCGATTCCATTCCCACGTCGGCGGGCCAGGAGGACCACGTCAGCATGGGCATGACGTCGGCCAACAACCTGGCGCGCGTGCTCGATAACGTCGAGGGCGCGCTGGCCTGTGAGCTCCTCGGCGCCTGCGCGGCGACGGATTTTCGCCGCCCGCTGCGCTCCGGCGCCGGGACGCAGGCCGCCTACGCGGCCGTCCGCGAGCGCATCGCTCCGTGGACCGACGATCGCCCGCCGGCGCCCGATATCGCCGCCGCGCGCGAGCTGATTGCGTCGGGGCGGCTCAGCGGCGTCGCCGAGGCGGCGATCGGCCACCGCCTCACAAGTTGATGCTGAACTGCAGGTAGGCGTTGAACGGGTTGGGCAGCACCAGCGAGTTGGTATCGGCGTACGCCGGACCGAACGGCTGCGCGAACGCCGGGTTGAGCGCAACGCCGTTCGCCTTGCGGTCGTTCGGCGAGCTGCCGTTGTAGAAGTTCGAGACGTAGTACGACGTGCCGGCCGATCCGCCGCTGACGTATCCGCACGTGTAGCCGTTCGGCGGAAACTGCTTGGTCCACGGCTCGGACGATCCGCCGAAGCACGCGTTGGCGAGGTTGGCCAGTAGGAAGTTCACCTTGATGCGCGGCGTCATCTGATAACCGACTTGCAAGCTGAGATTGAGCTGGTTCGGCTGGCGGAACGAGCCGAAGCCGTCGAAGGTGCCGGTGATCGGGTTAGGGATGTACAGCACGCCGGGCGTCGTCCCATTCTGGGCCGCGGACAGACCGCAGGTCGTGTAGTCGGCCTGCGTCGCGCGCGGCGCGGTCGGAATGCGCGCGGAGTTGCCGGTGCAGACTCGCGGATCGATCCCTTCGACGTCGGAGGGATTCCCGTAGAGCTGGCCCTCGTTGAAGGTTAGGGCCGGCGTAATCGTGAGCTTATTGCGCTTATAGTTGACGAGCAGATTCACCACGTTCGGCGAGAGATACGCGAAGTCCAATCCGACGGGATACCAGCCGTTGCGATCCAGCAGCGGCTGAGCCGGCATCTTGTAATAGGGGTTCCAAATCGGCGGATTATAGCGCGGACTCAGCTGTACGCACTTCGGATCCGGGTAGACGTTGCCGCGGCTGTCGTTCTCGTAACATTGCGAGCCGCCGCCCGCCTTGGTCAGGCCGTTGTAGTCGGCGATGTCCTGGTTGTAGGGATCGATGGGATTGATCGTCGTCCCGGGAAAGTTCGCCCACTTTTCGGCCGCGTTCGTGTATGTGTATGACAACAGAAGCGAGAGGCCGTTCTTGTCGAAGTCGCCCTTGGTGAACGCCACCTCGAAGCCGTCGACCCGCTCGATGCCGGTGTTCAACCCCCCGGACAGACCGAACGGCAGGCCGATGCTGTAGATCTGATTGGTGGCGTAACGGTAGTACGGCGTGACCTTGATCGACATGTCGGTTCCCTTGAACCGCCGCTCGTAGGACGCGTCGTAGTTGTTGGAATACTCCACCTGCGGGTCGTGCCTCGGCGTCGTGTAGCCATACTGCCAAAACGCCTGGAAGAGGTCGTAGGCGAGGTTGTTGTCCTTGGCGTTGTACTGCACCTGATAGGTCTGCGGCTCTTGCGCGTAGCGTCCCGCCGAGAAGCGCAGCACCGTATCAGGGTTCACGGTGTAGGTTAGGCCCGCGCGCGGCGTGAAGGCGTAATCGGTCAGCGTCGGGGTGTAGTTGTTGCTGAGCAGCAGATGTCCGCCCTGGCCGTCCGGGTGAACCGTCTGCACCGGATGCGCCGGGACCGAACGATCGATCGGGCAATCGAAACCGATGAACGGCGTCGGCGGCCGGCCGCTGGCCGGCGGCGAGGGGATGAAGTAGGGCGTGAGCGTCTGCGGGTTGTAGCAAAACTCGCGCTGCCCCGCCAGGAACCAGAAATTCTGGCCGTTATTGGATGTGTTCGCGAGATTGTATTGGTAGACCTCGTCACGTAAGCCGAGGTCGACGTTGAGTCTATCCGTCGGAGTCCAGAGGTCCTCGAGCGCGAGCGCGGTGAAGTTCGGCACGACGTTGTTCACGAAACCGGAGTTGCCCGTATACGTGATCTGCCACGTCGCGTTGCCGAAGGCCGGCATGGGCTCGGGGTTGGCGAAAGTCCCGCTGGTCACCGGGTTGTTGCACGGCGCGACCGCGTGTGACGCATAGTTGAAGCACTCTTTTCCGTTAGTCAGGCTCGTCGCAATCGTGGTGAACGTATTGTTGAAGTTTGTATTGTTGTACCGGTTGGTCGTGGCGGTCGTGTAGTTGGCATCGAAGTTGAGAAGATGCTGCGCGTTGAGCTGGTCGGCGAACGTGAAGGCCAGCCCCCGCGTGTGGGATTCGAGCTCGTAGTCGTAGCTCGTGACGCCGAATCCGAAGAACGGCGTCCCATAGCTCAGCGGACTCGTCTGCAACCAATCGGAGTAGAACGTGTAGCCGTAGATGCGAAAGTAGGCGTTCGATCCCATGTTGTGCTGATACTGGACTTTGGCGATGGACGCGTTGTTCCAATACGCATCGCGTGCGTCGGGTGGCACGGTCGAGTAAGTGCCGGGCGCGCATTGGCCGGTGATCGGCGGCACCGAGGGATAGCTGTTATATGGATCGATGTTGGCGCAGCGGTTGCCCGGCGATCCCGGGTCGAAGTACGGCACGGGCCGAACGCCGGTCGGGCTTTGGCCGAAACGCGTGTGGCTCGGCCAGGTGATGAAATCACCCCAGTACTCCGGAACGGAAGCGCCGTGTATCACCTGACTGAGCTGAGTGATGACGTGCGGCCCCAAGTCGTTGAGGGAGCTGTAGAACGTGCTGTGGATCCCTACGACGTTGTAGAGCACCTGAACGTCGTCGCGCCCGGCGTCCCGCCGGTGCGGCACGCCGATGTGGAGATTGATCACGCTTTCGCGGTCGGCGATGTCGGACAGGCTCGCGTACGCGGGCGAGATCGTTTGATAGCAGCCTGGATCGATGGCGACGCCGGCGGGCATCTTGATGTAACCGGGCTGGCCCGGCTTGAGGGTATAGGGATCGTAGACCGGCGATCCGTTCGGTCCGCCATAGAATCCCGAGCCGCTGGGCGGAATGTATCCGCACGTGGGATACACGCCGCCGAAAAACAGGCTGGTCGTGTTGAACGCGATCGCCGGATAGCCCCAGACGTCGCCGAGGTTGCTTGCGTTGAACTGATCGAGATAGCGGTAATCTTGGTTATAGCCGCCGACGCCCAGGTAGTACGAGAACATCCGGTCCGGCGTGGCGCCGCCGACCTCGAACTGCAGGCTGTGGTAGTAGGTCGGCGTGCCGATGCCGCCGCTCACCGTCCCGTATCCCGGGTACGTTCCGGTCTTGATGACCTGGTTGATGAATCCGGCAAGGCCGCTCGTGCTCTGGCCGACCGTTCCGCCGCCGGCGTACACCTGGAGCTCTTGTTGCCCCAGGTTACCGGCCGTGCTGCCGGGATAGTTGTCGAACGAACGGTTCACGGGCACGCCGTCGAACTCATAACCAACCTGACTGAAGTCGCCGCCGCGGATGTAGACGGTTTGGTTCCAGCCTTGCTGATTCGGCGGCACGAAGACGCCGGGCACCGTAGCGATCGCGGAGTAGGCGTTGTTGAGGTTGCCGCCGCCGCCGACGCCGGCCGCGGCCTGTGCCACCGTGGCGTTGACCGAGTAGACGTCGGTGACGGTTCCCGGCTTGACCAGGTCCATGGACGAGCGGGCCGTCACGCGCGCGATCGTCTTGAGAGACGGCGCGAGCGTGACCCGGATCGTCTGCAGTTGATCGGCGAAGACCGAGACGCCCGTGATCGCCGCGGTTTCGAAGCCCTGTTTCGCGGCTGAGACCGAATAAGTATCGGGTGCTAGCGAAAGCATGGCGAACCGGCCGGACGCGTCGGTCGTGACGGTGACGGTTTGCGACGGGCTCGTCGCGATTACGCGCGCGCCGGCGACCGGCGCGCCAGCCGTACTGACGACGATCCCCGTGATGGCCCCGGTCGTACCGGCTAGAAGCGGCGCCGGAGCGATGGCAATCCCGCCGGCGACCGCAAAGACTACGAGATAATTCCGCAGCGCGCTTCTCATAGACTTTTCTTCGTTGATTTCAAACTTTGTCATCCTGAGCGGAGCCGCGCAGCGGCCCTCCGACTCGCTGCGCTCGCTCAGGACAGGCTCCGTCGAACGGCGAAGATATCCAGCATGAGCACCGTCGTTGGATCCCGCGCCGTGCGCGCGCCGCGCGGCACCGAGCTTTCGTGCAAGGGATGGCCGCAAGAAGCCGCGCTGCGCATGCTCATGAACAATCTCGACCCGGAGGTGGCCGAGCGCCCCGACGACTTGGTCGTGTATGGAGGCAACGGTCGCGCTGCGCGCTCGTGGGAGGCCTTCGACGCCATCGTCCGGACGCTGCGGCGCCTGTCCAACGACGAGACGCTGGTCGTGCAGAGCGGCAAGCCGGTAGCGGTATGGAAGACGCACGCGCGCGCGCCGCGCGTCTTGATCGCCAACGCGAATCTCGTCCCAAAGTGGGCGGATTGGAGCGTTTTTCGGGAGCTCGAGGCAAAAGGGCTCACGATGTACGGCCAGATGACGGCCGGCTCGTGGATCTACATCGGTACGCAGGGCATCGTCCAGGGAACCTACGAGACGTTTGCCGAGCTCGCCCGCCGGCACTTCGGGGGATCACTGGAAGGACGCGTGACGCTGACCGCGGGCGTCGGCGGAATGGGCGGCGCGCAGCCGCTCGCGGTGACGATGAACGGCGGCGTCTGCCTCATCGTCGACGTGGATCGCGCCCGTCTGGAGCGCCGCCGCGAGCTACGCTACCTCGATCGCGTCGCAGCATCGCGCGACGAGGCGCTGCGCGAGGTCGAGCAAGCGCGCCTCGGGCGCCAGGCGCTCTCGGTCGGCTACGAGGGAAACGCGGCGGTGGAATTTCCGGAGCTGTACGATCTTGGCTTCCGTCCCGACGCCGTCACCGATCAGACCTCCGCGCACGATCTGCTCGACGGCTACGTGCCGGCCGGCGTGACGCTCGAGGAGGCGCAGTCGCTGCGCAAGCGCGACCCCGACGAGTATCAGCGGCGCGCGCTGGCGAGCTGCGGCGTGCAGGTGCGGGCGATGGTGCGGTATCTCGACGCCGGCGCCGTCGTGTTCGATTACGGCAACAACATTCGCACGGAGGCGCAGCGCGCCGGTTTCGCCCGCGCGTTCGCGTTTCCGGGCTTCGTGCCCGCGTTCATCCGACCGCTGTTCTGCCGCGGCTCCGGGCCGTTCCGCTTCGTCGCGCTCTCCGGCGACGAGGCCGACATCGCTCGCTGCGACGCCAAGCTGCTCGAGCTCTTCCCCGACAACGCCTCGCTGGCGCGCTGGATTCGCCTCGCGCGCGAACGCGTCGCGTTCCAGGGGCTGCCCGCGCGCATCTGCTGGCTGGGCTATGGCGATCGCGCCAAGGCCGGCCTCGCGTTCAACGAGCTCGTGCGCAGCGGCGAAGTCAAGGCGCCGATCGTGATCGGGCGCGACCACCTCGACACCGGCAGCGTGGCGTCGCCGTACCGCGAGACCGAGGGCATGCGCGACGGCAGCGACGCGATCGCGGACTGGCCCATCCTCAACGCGCTGCTCAACACCGCGGCGGGAGCGCACTGGGTGAGCTTCCATCACGGCGGCGGCGTGGGCATCGGCTACAGCCTGCACGCTGGGATGGTCGTCGTCGCGGACGGCAGCGAGGACGCGCGCGAGCGCCTCGCCTGCGTGCTCACGACGGATTCAGGGATGGGCGTCGTGCGCCACGCCGACGCCGGCTACGAGATCGCGATCGAGACGGCCGACGCGAAAGGCATCGACTGGCGCCTCAGTAAGCTCTAGTAGCCGCGGAAGTCGATTGAGCTCTGGAGGGCGCGGCCACCGTCGCGGCGGATGCCCGCGCTGTGGCTCAGCCTCACCGTTTAGTCGTCCGCGCGAAGACGGTCGTCACCTGCGACACCGATGCCCCGCAATGCGGCGTAACTTTCGACGCGCTCGGGCGCATCGACGACTCCGCGATCGTGGTGGAAGACGGCCGCATAAGTGAGGTCATCCCGTCCTTCGACAGCGGCGCTGCGCGCCGCGCTCGGGATGACATGATCGACCTGCGTGATTGCGTTATCGTGCCCGGGCTCGTCGACGCGCACGCGCATCCGCTCTTCGCCGGCGATCGCGAGCCGGACTTCACCGCGCGCCTGCGCGGCGAGCCGCCGCCGTTGGGCATGGCGTACACGATCGAGCGCACGCGCCAGGCGCTGCTCGACCCGGCCGAATTCTATGAACGCACGATCGGGCCGCGGCTGCGCACGATCCTCGCGCACGGCACGACGACGCTCGAAACCAAGACGGGTTACGCGCTGCACAAGCCCGGCGAATCGGCGCTGCTCGACCTAATCGCCCAGCATCGCGACGATCTGGATGCGCCGCGCCTCGTGCCGACGTTTCTCGGCGCGCACGCGCTGCCGCCCGAGTTCACTCACGAAGAGGCGTTCGTCGACTATCTGATCGATCACGTCATCCCGGCGGCCGCCGCTCACGGCGCCGAATACGCCGACGCGTTCTGCGAGCCGGGCTTCTTTTCGCCGGAGCAGACGCGGCGCTATCTCGACGCGGCGCGCCTGCATGGGATGCGTTTGCGCGTGCATTGCGACGAGATGGCCTACGGCGGCGCAGCCGAGATGGCGGCGACGCTCGACGTCGATGCCGTCGATCACTGCAACTACATCCGCAAGTACGACGTGGGCGCCATAACCGAGCGCGGGATCGTGACCGTCGCGTGTCCCGCGACGATCGCGTATCTCGACCTACCGCGCCACGCGCCCGTCCGCGAGCTGCTCGAGGCCGGCGGCGCGGTCGCGCTCGCGAGCGACTACAATCCGGGTACCTCACCATGCTTCAACCTGCAGACGGTGGCATATTTCGGGCGCAAGATCTTCGGCCTGAGTGCGGCCGAGGCGCTCTACGGCGTGACGCGGGCGGCCGCGCATTCGTTGCGGGTCGACGCCGGCCGCATCCGCGCCGGCGACCGCGCCGACTTCGTCGCGCTTCGGATCGGCTCGCCGGACGAGTTCGGCTGGCAGTTCGGCGGAAATCTCGCCGCGTTGGTCGTCAAGAATGGGGTCGCCATTGATTAGCGAGCTCGTCCGCTGCGCCCGCGCCTTGGTGGGCGGCGAGCTGCGCGAGGACTACGCCTTCGTAGTGCGCGACGGCACGATCGTCGCGGCCGGAGACTTTCGCGACGTGCGCGACGCGGCGCGCGACCTCGACGCGCGCGCGTTTCCAGTCGACCGGCTCGTCGCGCCGGGTTTCATCAACGGCCACAGCCACGCGTATCAGATCCTGCTGCGCGGCTGGTCCGACGATTGGCCCTTCGCGAAGTGGCGCAGCGACGCGCTCTATCGCGTCGTCCCGCGCCTCGAGCCCGACGACGTGTACTGGACCTTCGTCGCCGCATTCGGCGAGATGCTGGCCGCCGGCATCACGACGGTTGCAGAGTTCTTCTATCTCAACGGCGCCGGCAACGCGCCCGCCGAGGCGGCGATCCGCGCCGCCGGCGACACCGGCATCCGGCTCGTGCTCGCTCGCACGTGGATGGACGCCGAGTACGCGCCGCGAGAGTTTCGCGAGAGCATCGACGTCGCGGCGGAGCGGACCCGCGAGCTGATGGACACGTACCCGGAGGCGAACGTCTGCGTCGCGCCGCACTCGCTCCACGCCGCGTCGCACGACATGGTCCGCGCGGCCGCCGAGTTTGCGCGCGAGCGCGACTGCATGCTGCACGTCCACGTCGCTGAGGCTCCGTATGAAGGCGACGCCACGCAAGCCGCGACGGGCCGCAGCCCCATCGGGCTCCTCGACGAACTCGGCGCGCTCAACGAGCGCACCGTCGCGATCCACGCGATCTACGTCTCGCAAGACGATCGCGAGCGCATCGCACGCCGTGGGGCGCGCGTGGTCCACAATCCGATGACGAACCAATACCTCGGCGACGGCATCTGCGACGTGACGGTGCTCCAGTCGCTCGGCGTTCCGATGGGCCTCGGAACCGACGCCGACGTGCGCCCATCGCTGATCGATGAGATGCGCGCGGCGGCGCTACTGCAAAAGATCCTGCACCTCGACGGCGCGGCGTTCGGCGCGCGGCGGGCATTCGAGCTCGGCACGGCGCACGGCGCGCGCGCGCTGCGCGTCGCCGGCGGCGATCTGATTGCACACCACCCGGCCGACTACGTCGTGCTCGACGCATCGAAGATCGATCCCTGGTCGCCGCCGCTCAACGCGCTCGTTTACCGCGGCGACGAGTCGTGGGTGCAGGCGACCTTTATCGGCGGCCGGCGCGTCTACGTCGGCGAGCCGTCGCCGCTGGTTCGACGCGCCCGGGACGAAGTCGCCGCTATCGCGAAGCGCGTCGTATGAGTAGCGGTGCTCGTGCAACACTTTTGCTGATCGCGCTAGCCTGCGTGCTCGCCGCCTGCGGCGGCAATAAGTCGAGCAGCGGGAACGCCTCGCGCGTAAATGCCTCGCCCGCGCCGGTGCCATCGCTGGATTGCAACGGGGAGTCGCCGGTCTGGGCGCTGGGCAATCCCAAGGTCTATCTCGTGTCGAGCGACCGGCTCTACGGGAAGACCAAGCACGGCCGATATCTGTGCCTCTCACAGGCGCAGGCCGAGGGCTACCAGCCGGCCCGGCACCCCTTCCGGCACCGCCACCACCGACGCCGGGAGCAGTAGCTCCGGCGCAACCAGGCGGGTGCGTGCAAGCACTTGCATTCAACCCCATCCCATGCTACGCTCTGCGTGCAAGTACCCACTTGCAATGGGATGATGCATCTACTGAGATTTAGCGGCGCCCTCGTGCTCGCGCTGGCCGCCTCGGCGGGCGGCGTCGGGGCCGCTGACGCACCGCCGGCGCCGGAACAGCCCTCCAACCCCTGGGCGGTCATCCAGCGCATGACGCAGCGCAATCCGTCTCTGCAGTCGTATCGCGCGCGCGTCCACGTCGACGTGCGCATGCTCAATTTCCCGTTCCTCGCGCCGAAACTCGACGGCACGGAGTACTACCAGCGGCCGGACCTTTACGTCGTCGTGTTCGATCGCATGCCGAGTTATGCGCGCGGCTTCGCGCGGCTCTTCGATGACATCGGCAACCCGCGCGCGTGGGAGAAGAATCAGAACATCGCGGTCGATGGCACGAGCTGGCTGCACGGGCGGCCGACGATCGTCCTGCGCCTGACGAAGAAGATCCACAGCGACATCCTCGACCACACGCTGGCCTATGTGGACGTATACAGCTATGCGCTACTGCAGATGGAGTGGTATTACACGAGCGGCGGCAAGATCACGATGACGGAGTATTATCGCACCGAGGGTCAGTATTCGGTGCTGGCGCAGCAGCACGCGACCATCGACATCCCGCACGTGCACGCCGTCGCGGACGCGTCGTACGGCACGTACCAGACCAACGTTCCGATCGGTGTCACGGGTGCCGGCGCGAAATGATCGAGACTCGCAAGCTGGCTGAGGCGGGGCGCTCGGCATCGCCGGAAGGGACCCGCGAGCGCATCCTCAGAGCGGCGCGCGAGGTGATCGGGCGCAAGGGCAAGCGCGGCGCCACGACGCGCGAGATCGCCGACGTCGCCGGCGTCAACGAGGCCACGCTCTTCCGCCACTTCGGCACGAAGGAAGCGCTGTTGGTCGCGTGCGCGCAGCACTTCTGCGGCTACGTGCAGCTGGCGGACGTTGCGGCGCAGCTTACCGGGCCGATCGCGGACGACCTGCTCGTGGTCGCGCGCACGATGTTTGCGCGCTTCGAGTCGCTGCAGGACATGATCCGCTGGTCGCTCGTGGAGCAGGATTACGAAAAGGACATATTCGCCGAGACGACGTGGCGGCCGCAGCTCGCGATCTTGGCCGTGCTCACCGAATTCATGCGCCGTCGCGTCGAAAGCGGCGACCTGGTCGGCGAGCCGCAGAAGCTGGCCGCGGTGTTCCTCGGGCTGATCTTCATGCACGCCCTCGGCCGCAAGAAATTCCCGGACTCGCTGCTGCACAGCGGCGACGCCGACACCGCGTTGCGCTTCTACATCGATGTGTTTCTCAACGGAGTAAGGAAACGGTAATGGATACCCGCGAGCAAGATCAGCAGAAGACCATCCCGCGGCGTGAAGCCAATGGGCCGTCACGGGTCGACCGCCGAGACCCCGAGCCGGCCGAGGCGGAAGAGTCACGCCCGCGCCCGCGCAGGCGCGTCATCTTCGGGATCGTCGCGGTGGTCGTCATAATCGCGGCGATCGTCTGGGGCGTGCCGTGGCTGAATTTCATGCTGTCGCACGAGGGCACCGACGACGCGCACGTCGCGGCGGACGTGGTTGCCGTGACCAGCAAGATCCCCGAGCGCATCGACCAGATCTTGGTCGACACCAACCAGCCCGTGCACCGCGGGCAGCTCTTGATCGTCCTCGACAACAAGGACGAGATCCTGAAGCTGCGGCAGGCGCGGGCGCAATACGATCTCGCCCTCGCAAACCAAACCGCCACGACGCAACAGGGCCAAGGCGGCGTGTCGCAGGCGAGCGGCCAGATCGCGAACGTCCAGGCGCAGGTGCCCATGGCGGAGGCCGGCGTAGCGCAGGCCGAGAGTCAGCTACATGCGGCGCAGGCGCAAGTGCCGGCCGCGGCGCAGGCGTACCAAAAGACCCAAGCGGACCTGTCGCGCGCCACGTCGCTCGTGAGCACGGGCGACGTCGCCTCGCAGACGCTCGATGCGGCTCGCGCGCAGAACGCAGGTGCGGCCGCGCAGCTGCGCGGTGCGCAGGATCAGGTCAGCGTCGCGGAAGCCAACGTCGCGGCCGCGCAGAGCCGCGTTACGGCGTCGCAGGCGGGCGTAGCGGCGGCGGCGGGCGCGCTGACGACCGCGCAGGGTAAGCTCGCGCAGGCGGCCGATCCCAGCCAGGTCGAGGGAGCGCAGGCGCAGCTGTATCTCGCGAAGCAAAACCTCAACTACACGCGCATCTACGCAGCCACCGACGGCTACGTCGGGCAGAAGAGCGCAGAAGTCGGGCAGACGATCGGCGCGGGAATAACGCTGCTCACGATCGTTCCGCACAGAGTCTATATCACGGCCAACTACAAGGAAACGCAGATGGGTCGGATGCAGGTCGGGCAGTCCGTGGACATTCACGTCGACGCCTACAAGGGTGTGACGTTCCATGGGCACGTCGGTTCGATCAACCCGGCGTCGGAAAACACGTACGCGCTCGTGCCGGCGCAGAACGCAAGCGGAAACTTCGTCAAGGTGACGCAGCGCATCCCGGTGCGCATCGAAATCGACGAGCAGCGAGCCGACAAGCCGCTGCGGCCCGGGATGAGCGTCGAGACCTACGTCCGCGTGAAGTAGGGCGCATGTTCGGCGGCACCTTCGAAAGCCCGGTCGTCGAGCACGGCGCACGCAGGGCGATCATCAGCATTGCGGTCATCACCGCGACGCTGCTGGAGATCATCGACGTGACGATCGTCAACGTCTCGCTGCCGAACATTCAGGGTAACTTCGGCGTGGGCGTCGACCTCGGGGCCTGGGTCGTCACGGCCTACCTGATCGCCAACGTCGTCGTGATCCCGCTCAACCCGTGGTTCGCCGCGCGCTTCGGCCGGCGCCAGTATTTCTTCGGCTCGATCTGTCTATTCACGGCGGCGTCGCTGATGTGCGGGCTCTCGAACAGCCTCGGGCAGCTCGTCTTTTGGCGGCTGATTCAGGGTCTCGGCGGCGGCGGGCTCATCGCGACGTCGCAGGCGATCCTGCGCGACACGTACGGCATCAAGGAGCAAGGTAAGGCGCAGGGCGTCTTCGCGCTGGGCGTCATCGTCGGACCCGCGCTGGGACCCGTCATCGGCGGGTGGATCACCGACAACTGGAACTGGCACTGGATTTTCTTCATCAACATCCCGATCGGCATCATTGCGGCTACGCTGATCTACAACTTCCTGCGCAACCCGGCGGAGGGACACTACCGCAAGCTCGACTGGATCGGCCTGATCCTGCTGTGCATCGGGCTCGGCTCGATGCAATTCGTGCTCGAGAACGGCCAGCAATACGACTGGTACGACGACGCGCGAATCCGCTGGTTCACGTTTACCTCCGTCGTCGGCCTTGCCGCCTTCGTGTGGTGGACGCTGCGGTCCAAGATTCCCGTCGTCGATCTGCGCGTCCTGAAGTTGCGCCAAGTAGCGGCCGGGAGCATCCTCGGCGCGGTCCTGGGCGTGAGCCTGTACGGCTCGATCATCATCCTGCCACAGTACCTGATCAATTCGCTCGGCTTCACTGCGACGCTGTCCGGAACGACGGTCATGATTCGCGCGGGCGCCGTGCTCCTCTTTACGCCGCTGACGGCGATCCTGACCCAACGCGGGCTCGTGGATGCACGTCTGCAAGCGCTGCTCGGATTCATCTTGCTCTCGATATCCAACTGGTGGCTGGGGAGCATCACTACGCCGGTCTCGGACTTTCATAGCCTGGTGGCGCCGCTGATCCTCAGCGGCATCGGACTCGCGCAAATCTTCGTGCCGCTCTCCGTTTCGGTGATCGGCAGCGTGCCCGACAAGGAGGTTCCGGCGACCGCCGCCTTCTTCAATTTGTCGCGCCAGATCGGCGGGAGTCTCGCAGCGGCAATTCTCATCACGCTGCTGGTGCGCGGCTTCACCATTCACCAGACGGAGCTGGCCTCGACGCAGACGCTCGCGCACTTGCCGACCGCGCAGTTCGTGCTGGGTCAAGGCGGCGTGCAGAACCGGGTGACGATGGAGCGCTTGCGCATCCTCGTATCGGCGCAGTCGGCCGTCCAATCTTACGCGGACACCTCGCGCTGGGTAGCCATCATCACGTTGGGCCTCGCGCCGCTCGTCTTTCTGCTGCGCCGGCCGCGCATCGGCGTCGCCTTGACGGAATGAAACCGGCCCGCAATCGCGCGCTGCCCGCGCTCGTCGCCGCCGCGGCCATCGCCGCGGCGGTCCTGCCCGCGCATCCGATCGCCGCGCAGCCCGACAACGCGCTTCCGACGCGGGCGGTGATCCCCACCGCGACGCCCACGTTGCTGCTCCCCGTCTTGCCGAGCGTCGCGCCGGGCTACGCGGCGCCACGCGTCACACCCGGTGCGCCGGCGATCGTCGGCGTCGCGGCGCAGCCGTTCGTCGGCGTCTCCCTGCAGGACGCCATCGCGATGGCGCTGCTGCGCAACCCGAACCTCGCGGTCTCGTCCTCCTGCTTGCCCACCTGATCCAGCAGGCGCA
>DATDGN010000133.1:0-11475 GCA_036522095.1 Candidatus Cybelea sp.
CCTCGTGCTCGACGTACCGCTCGCTGACCAGCTTCTTCAACATGCCCGATACCGAGGCGGGCGCGACGCCCAGCTCGGTGGCCAGCGCGGACGTCGTGACGCCGGGGCCCTCGCGTTCGAGGCGGTAGATCGCCTTCATATACATCTCGAAGGACTCGGCGAAGTGCGAATGCGAGTGACCGGGCATATCTCGTTCTAACTTCGCGGCCGCGCGTGGAGTTCCGCAACGGCCGCGGCCAGCCGCACCTGCATAGCCCGCTTCTCGCCTTCCCCGGCGAAGCCGGCTTCGATCGCGTTGCGGACGTAGCGCTCCAGCGCTTGCGGCCCCGCGGTCCGCTCGACGATCGCATATTCGTTTTGGAGCGTGGTGCGAAAGATCGCGGGGTCGTCGCAATCAATGGTGACGATGCACCCGAGCGCGTCAAACTCGACGTAGGGATGCGAGTGGCCGGGGAGCTCCGCGCCGGTCAGGCGATTCGACGTGGGGCAGATCTCGAGCGGGATGCGCCGCGTCGCGAGCAGCTCGACGGTAGCTCGATCCTCGAGCGCGCGAATGCCGTGGCCGATGCGCTCGGCGCGCAGCAGCTCGACGGCGTCGCGCATGCTCGCCGGACCGTCCGCCTCGCCGGCGTGCGCCACGCAGTGTAATCCTTCCGACCGCGCGTACGCGAACGCGTCGACGAACAGCCTCGCCGGGAAGCGCGCCTCGTCGCCTCCGAGCGCGACGCCTATCACGTCGAGATCGGTCATCGTCGCCATCCTGCGCGCCGTCGCCATCGCGCTCTCAGCGCCGAAATTACGCGTGACGTCAGCCAGCAGCTTGAACGTCGCGCGCGGCTGCGCCGCGCGCAGCTCGCTCACGATCGTTTCCATCGTCGCGCGGACCTCGAGCTGCGGATTGAAGAACGTCCAGACCGACGGCGACACGAAGAGCTCGCCGTAGATCACGTTCTGCGCCAGCGCGTCCTCGACGAACTCGCGCGCCAGCCGCGCGTAATCTTGCGGGTCGCGCAGCGCACGGCTGACGGCGGCAAAGAGCAGCAGAAACTCCTCGAGCCCCTCAAACGTATAGGGGTCGCAGATACTGTCATCCTGAGCGGAACGAGCGTAGTCGAAGGGCTGAGCTTGTCGAAGGGCGACCTCGCCATCACGCCTATAGCGCAGCGGCACGCCATGCTTCGCCGCCAGTTCGAGAAAGGTGGGCGCGCGCAAGCAGCCTTCCAGATGGCAGTGAAGGTGGATCTTCGGAATGCGCTCCGCGAGCGTCCCGGCGGCCATGGGGCTGCCTTCGGCGCCGGGCCGCGAAGCACCGCGCCGCATTTGGCGGGCAGGGGCGCAACCCAAGCCGTCGTAATCTAGTCGTTCTTATCGCGGGGTGGAGCAGTCCGGTAGCTCGTCGGGCTCATAACCCGAAGGACGGTGGTTCAAATCCACCCCCCGCAACCAAATCTCGTGTCACCCTGAGCGCAGCGAAGGGTGACACGCATTTTAGCCGCCCACTTGCATGAGCCGGGCCGTTCACCCAAGATCTTTGTCTTTCGGTTGCAACCCTCGAACAATGGCCCTTAAATGTCTTCTTAGCACCTCGAGGCCACTGCCTGGACCCGTGATCTCGACGCCGCCTCCGAAGCCAGTCGCCTCTTTCCATTTGCGCTGCAGAGTTTTGAATAGGTCGCTCCGCTCAGCAACGGATATTGCGTTCCATTGCGAACGATCTGCAACGACGCGCAACGAATGGCCCTCAATGGGCCCCACGTAAACCGCGTCGAAAACCTTTCTTCCGATCGCTCCGTTGAGCTGATCAATCGCCTCCTGCATCGCCCCATGACGGCGATCCCACTCGCGCATGCCCGCAAGCTCTTTGCGACCGGCCGGTCCAAGCGCAGCTTCAAAATCTGGATAGCGCTCTTTTGACGTGTCGCCGATGAGCGGTTCGATCATTTCTATCGCAAAGCAATCACGCACGGAATGCGTACCCTCGACCAACATTCGATCCGTTACAGCGTAAACGCGCTGCACGCGGATGGTACGGTCCCTCCCTGATGGGAGCGCGTTGGCGAACTCGAAGAGACGTCCGACGAGAAGGTACAGCATCGGCTCATTTCCCCAATCCCGACGGTGCTCATGGATCTCGTCACCAAATTCCGAAAACGCATCTTCGAGAATACTAACGACCTGCGCGTCTTCGATCACATCGGTCACTATGCCAGTCGTTATTCGGCACTCCTATGTCGCCCTTCGACTTCGCTGAGGATGACAATATTATCGGATCGCCGCGGTTTCGATGGCTGCGCCGTTTGCGCGGAGTTCGATGCGGCCAAACGGCGTCGCCACGCGTGCGAATAGCTCGCTGGTCGCGCCTTGCGGCTGGGTCGAGCCCAGATCCACGTCCCGGCCGTTGCCGATCCCGTATACCTCGTATCGCCCACCGCCCGCGACGATCACGTAGTACCACGAGCGGTCGCGCGCGTAGATCACCTTGGCCGCGGGCCCCTTCCCGGTAAACTGCGCGTGCGAGAAGTGGCTGCCGATCATTGCGAGCGTCGCGTCTCCCGAGCGCGGCGTGCCGTGCGGAACGACGAACCCCAGGATGAACGCGGCGGCGGCCGCAACGGCCAGCCACCACGCCGCAAAGCCACGCGGTCGGATCGGCATGACGCTCACGCTCCGATCTGCCGGTTCCGCGATGTTCACGCGTTCCAACGCGAGCACCGTCTCCTCGGCTTCGCCCAGCCGGCGCAGGCATTCGGGACACTCGGCGACGTGCGCGTCGACCTCGGCTCGTTCGCGCTCGTCCAGCGCCCCCACGGCGTAGAGCTCGGCGGAATCGTCGATGTGGAACTCACGGTCCATCGGCGCCCTCCACGGCCAGCTCGCTGCGCAGCGCGCGCAGCGCGACGCTGAGCCGACCCTTCACCGTCCCGATCGGGATGGCGAGATCTGCCGCGACCTCCGCCAGCGTCAGGCCGTCGTAATACGCGCGCCGCACCACGTCGGCTTGTCCCTCCGTGAGGCGCGTGAGCGCACGCTGCACGCGCTCGCGCTCGATCGGGTCTTCTTCCATCGTATAGCCCTCCGGCACGTCAATCCGGCGCGCCGTTTCCCGCGCGCGGTTCTCGCTGCGGACGCGCGTCAACGCTCGGTTCCGGGTGCACACGACCAAAAATGCCTCCAGACTGCCGCGCTCGGCCGAGTACGTCGACCCGCTTCGCCAAAGGTGCAGGAACACGTCCTGGACGCACTCCCGCGCGGCATCCGCGTCGCGCAGAACCCGCAGCGCAGCCGTGCGCATTCGCGGCCCAAACGCATGGTACGCGGCCTCGTACGCCGACGCGTCACGGCGGGCAAACGCGCTTTCGAGCGACGCATCGCGCACGTCGAGCGCTATTAACTAGCGAAACGCGCGATCCTGGAGCCGCACCTGCCTGTCGTCGATCTCGACGGTGCGATAGCCGATCGCGCGCAGCAGGTCCCCGTGCGGCAGCGTCACCGGTCCCGGCTTCGGCGCGGCGCCCGGTTTTGGCTGCGGGTACGCCGTCGCGTCGGCGCTGGCGAAGCGAATGTTGCCCTCCTGATGGGTCACGATCTGGTGGATGTGACCGTTCAGCACCGTCACGTTGTCGAAGCGGCGCAGCAATGCTAGCGCTTTCGTTCCGTCCTCCGTCGTCCAGCCCCACTGCGGATAGAGTGCGTAGAGCGGCACGTGAGTGAATACGACGATCGGCGTCGCGGTCGCGACCGCGGCGAGGTCTTTCTCCAGCCAGCCGAGCTGGTCGCTGCCGAGCAAACCCATCTTCTCGAAATTGAATACGTTGAGCAGCACGACGTAGTGCACGCCGTTGCCGTCCCAGGAGGCCCAGCCGCCCGCGGCGGCGTGCGGAATCTTGAAGTTGGCGAGGTACGCGTTGAAGTCGTTGCCGACGACGTCGTGCTCTCCGGGCAACGCGATCAGCGGCGCGCGCAGCCGCGAGAGAATCGCGCGCGCAGCGTCGAACTGCTCCGGCGTCGAGAGATGCGTGATGTCGCCCGTATGGACGACGAATGCAGGCTGCGCCGGCAGCGCGTTGATCGCGTCGACCGCCATCTGCAGCGTCGCCGCCACGTCGGGATTCGCGGGCTGGTGGAAACCGATGTGGCTGTCGCTGATCTGCACGAACTCGACGGTCCCTTCGGCGCCTGCGGCCACCGCGCGGCCGGTCATCAGCCCCCCGCTGCCCAGCGCGTACGCGATTCCGGCACCGGTCCACGCGACGTGCTCGAGAAACGAGCCGCGCCTCACGAGCCTGCCGCCTTGACGACGATCGTGCCCTTCATGAACGGGTGCAGCTGGCAGAAGTACGCGTAGGTCCCGGGCTTGGCAAACGCGTGACGCCAAACGTCTCCGGTATCCAGGCCTTTCGAATCGAAGCTGCCGTCGACGGCGGTGACGGTGTGCGCGTCGTCGTCGCCGTTGACGAACGTCACGGTCTGGCCCGCGACGATCGTCAGCGTCTGCGGTATATAGGCGTCATTATGGATATGGATCGCCGGGGCCACCGGAGCGGCTACGGCCGGGCCGGTCAGCAGCGCGGCGAGTGCGAACGGTAAGAATCGTTTCATGCCGGATATATGCCGCCCGGCGCGATTCGGTTTTGGGCGCGTGCTCGCCGTCTTCGATCGATGCCCATGCCGGGTGGTTCCGCGGTGGATTCGGGCGCGCCGCGAGTTGCGGCGATAGCTCGGCAGCCTCCGCGCGATACGTCGCCGCGTCCGCGTGGCGCCCGTCGCTAAGCGCTACGCGGCTCATCCACGAAAGGGTCGAAACGGAAAGCGGATCGAGGCGCGCCGCCAGGTTCAGCTGCACCCAGCTCTCGCGCATATGGTTTTGCCGCGCGAGCGCGATGCCGTACCATTCGTGCCCCGGCGCGTACTCGGGATCAGCGACGATAGCGCGCCGGAGCTCTGCCGCCGCCGCCGCCGTCCGCCTGGCGTGGAGCTCGACGAGGCCCAGCGTGGCATGTGCGGGCGCCGAATCCGGATCGAGCGCGAGCGCCTCAACCGCGTACACGCGCGCTCGCGCGAAGTACACGCGCGGCCGGTGCGAGCCGTAGCAATAATCACCCATGCTCTCGTTGGCATCGGCCAACCCCACGTAGCCGAGCGGGCTTGCCGGATCGAGGTCGATCACGCGCGCGAAGTAGCGCATGCTGTTTTCCACTCCAGCGGCGCTTCGCAGATTCCAGTAGTAGCGCCCGATGGCATAGAGCCGCGCCCCTTCCGCGGAAAGCGGCGCGGACTGCGGCGCACCGGCCGATCCCGCGTAAAACGCAAAAGCGACTCCAAGCGCCGTAACCGCAGCGATCGAAGCGGCGCGCGGCCAAGCGGCGCGTGGACGGTGAGGCTCGGCCGCGGAAGCGGCAGGCGCACCGGTCGCGCGGCGGACGTCGGCACGGAGCCGGTAACCGTGTCCGGGCACCGTCTCGATTGACGCTTCGTCGCCGTAAAGGCGAAAAATCTTGCGGAGCACGTGGATGTTTTGAGCGAGGTTGCTCTCCTCGACGAATCGGCCGGGCCAGAGGCGTTCCATGAGCGCCTGCTTCGAAATGGCGCTCCCCGAAGACTCGATGAGCGCGATCAGCGTCTCCACGACCTTCGCCCCCGCCACGACCGAGCTCCCGGCATGCGTCAGCGTACGCCGCTCGACACAGACCCGGAAGGAGCCGACTTCATAAACGATCATCGCGATCCTCGTGAAAGCATTTTGATGGCGCTTTTCAAGACGCGCCGGGCGCAGTGCGGCACGATAACAGTATGATAAAGAGGACCGTTTTATTCCTGGCGGGCGTCGCACTCTTGGGCGTCTCGCCGACGCAAAGCAGCGAGATCGAGTCGCGGAGGTTTCTCATCGGGACCTGGCAATGCACGTTCACCGTAGGAGACGAGGGCGGCAGCTACTCCACGACCTGGTCGACAGTTCTCGGCGGCCTCTGGCTGCGACAGACCTACGACCAACCCAAGCAACCACGGGCGTCCGCCTTCACAGCCGACTATCTCGTCGGCTACGATCCGGACCGGCGCGGATGGGTCCGCTTCGGCGCTATGACGACCGGTCAATATTTCGCGATCCGGATGGCAGACGACGGAGCGCGCGGATGGGGCTGGACCTACGTCAGCCTTTTCGGCAGCCGACGATCATCCCCGCCGCCCGGCTACGATGCCCACTTCGTCCGCAAGAGCGACACACTGTACACGATCGATGGGCCCACCTATCCGAACGAGCGCAATGTGACCGTCACCGAGCATCACATCTGTCACAAGGTCATTCTGCCGCGCCCGATCTCGTAGTCGGCCATTCCGTAGTAGATGTCAAACTCGCGCTCGCCGCGGCGGTCGATGCCGGTCGGAAACACGACGTGACCGACGGTCCCGTGCAGCTCGCCGGGCCGCTCGGGAACGAACAGCGGATCCGGCGATCGAAAGACGATCTGGTCCAAGCGCTGCGCGTCGTGAACCAGCACCCCGGCGCAGTATCGCAGCAGCTGCGATCCGCGCGGATGCGCGAGCTCGTCGACGCCGTGAATGACGGAGAGCCAGCCCTCGGCGACGCGCACCGGCGGGGTACCGGCGCCGACTTTGACGCTGCCCCAGTTCGCCGGAGGCATCGTGAGCCGGTGCGTCTCGGTGACGGTGCAGAGCGCGCGCGGGTCGGAACGAACCGCCTCGAGCGGAACGTAACCGATCGCGATGCCCTCGCGCTCGGTCGGGGGCAGCGACTCGATCACTCGGAGCGCGGTCTTGGCGGACGTGTCGAGCAGCTGGAGCGTCGGGCGATGGTAGAACGCGAGCGATTCCACGCCGCTCGGCGAGGTCACCGGTGCGGGAAAGAACGCCGCGTCTTTATCCGCCAGCGGCGCAGTGCTGCCCGCGAACTGCAGCAAGCCGAGACGCTCCCACGTCAACCCGTCGTCCGAAACGGCGGCCGCAACCTCAGGACCGCGCGGGCCGTATGCGACGTAGGCCATGACGTATCGATCGAGGGTCTCCACGAACGTCACGCGAGGATCTTCGCAGCCGTAGCCGCCCGGGGCGTTGCGCAGTTCGTACGGCGCTTCCGGTTCCAAAGCATAGCCGTGGAACTCGACGTCCAACATGCCGTGGCCGCGCTCGCGCGCGCTATAACAGCCTATGCGCGAAATGTTCCCGGGCGCGACCATCCGCGGATAGATCTGCAGCGTGCCGTCCCGCAGCCGGGCGCAGGCCGGATTGAGAACGCCCAGGCGCTCGGACGGCATCTCGTCGGGATCGGGCTTGAGCGGAATCCCGATGCGGCGGAAGCTCAGATTAGCGAGCGGCACCTTTGAGCAGCCCCGTCTCATTCCCGACGTTTTCGAACGCTCGCAGCGCCCGGTCCATTTCGTCCTGCGTCAGCGCGGCGCTGATCTGCACGCGGATCCGCGCCGTTCCCTCGGGAACGACCGGATATCCGAACCCGGTAACGAAAACGCCGGCCTTCAGCAGCTTGTCGCTGATCGCGATCGCGAACGCCGTTTCGCCGACGATGATCGGCACGATCGCGCTTTCGCTCTCGAGCGGCTTGTAACCGATCCGCTCGAGCCCGGAGCGAAAATAGCGCGTCTTCTCGCGCAGACTTCGGACTAGGTCCGGATGGTCGTCCAGATAGTCGATGGCGGCCAAAGAGCTGCAGGCCACGGTCGCGGGAAGCGCGTTCGAGAACAGTTGCGGGCGCGATCGCTGGATCAGCGTATCGATCAGCGCGGCACTCCCGGCGACGAAGCCGCCCGCCGCGCCTCCGAGCGCTTTCCCAAGCGTGCCCGTGATCACGTCGACCTCTCCGGTCAAGCCGTAGTGCTCGACGGTGCCGCGCCCGGTCTCGCCCATCACGCCGGAGCCGTGCGAGTCGTCCACGATGCTGATCGCGCCGTACTTCTTCGCGAGCGCGACGATGTCAGGCAGTTTTGCGAGGTCGCCCTCCATCGAGAAGACCCCGTCGGTGACGATGACGATCGGGAAGCACCCCTGCACGCTCTCCAGCTTCCCCTCCAGCGCGCTCATGTCGCTGTGCTTGAAGCGCTCGCGCCGCGCCTTCGAAGCCAGCCGAACGCCGTCGATGATCGAGGCGTGATTGAGCTCGTCGGATACGATCGCCGAACCTTCGTCGCAGATCGTCGGGAAGAGCCCGGTGTTGGCGTTCCAGCACGAGACGTACGTGAGGGCCGCCTCTAGCCCCAAGAATTTGGCGATGCGCTCCTCGAGCACGCGATGGACGTCGAACGTTCCGCAGATGAAGCGCACCGACGCCGTGCCCGCGCCGTACTTGTCGAGCCCGAGCTTCCCGGCCGCGACGACTTCCGGCTGATCCGCGAGTCCGAGATAGTTGTTGCTGGACAGCACGATGACGTCGCCGGCCTCCTCCATGTGCACCTCGGGCGCCATCGGGGTCGTCAGGTGACGCAGGTGCTTGTATGTTCCGGCCTTGCGGAGCGCATCGAGATCGGCTCGCAGCTTGGCTTCGAACGCCTGGTTCATGACTTTGCTACATCTCCTTTGAAATCGAGTACGATCTTCGCCGCCTCTCCCTTGCTCATCAAGTCGAACGCGCACGCAAACTGGTCGTACGGCAGCACGTGGGTGATGATCGCCCGCGGGTCCACTCGCCCGCTCTTGACGAGCGCTTCCGTCTGGTACCACGTTTCGAACATCCGCCGTCCGTTGATGCCGAGCACCGTAAGTCCCTTGAAGATGATGCGCTCGGCGAGGTCGATGCTCACGCGGTCCGACGGGATCCCGAGCAGCGCGGCGGTACCGCCGTTGCGAAGCAACTGCAAACCCTGATCGATCGCGGCCCCGCTCCCCGACATTTCGAGGAGCACGTCCACGCCGTCGCCGCGAGTCCGGTCGCGAATGTCCGCGACGACGTCGGATTGCGTCGCCAAGAATGTCGCGTCCGCGCCGAGCTTCTGCGCGAGCTCGAGCTTGACCGGATTGACGTCGATCGCGTAGACGGCCGTCGCGCCCGCCGCGCGGGCCACGGCGACGGCCATCAAGCCGATCGAGCCGACGCCGGTGATCGCGACGCTTTTGACGCTTACCCCGGCGGCCATCACCGTGTGCACGGCATTGCCGAGGGGATCGAAGATCGCGGCGCACACGTCCGAGATCGCGGCATCGAGCCGCCAGACGTTGTACTCCGGGATCGCGACGTATTCGGCGAACGCGCCGTCGCGGTCCACGCCGATGATCTGAACGTGCTCGCAGATGTGGGCCTGTCCGGTACGGCAGAGCAGACACGTCAGGTCTACGATGTGACCCTCCGCCGACACGCGCTCGCCGACGCGAACCGCGCGCACGGCGTCGCCGACCGCGGCGACGGTTCCCATGAACTCGTGGCCAACCACGATCGGCGGCTTGATCCGCTGCCGCGCCCAATTGTCCCACTCGTAGATGTGGACGTCGGTCCCGCAGAGCCCCGCCTTCTCGACCCGGATCAGCACGTCGGTCGGCCCGATCGCTGGTATCGGCACTTCGGTCAAAAGAAAGCCGGGCCCGGGGCCCGGCTTGACGAGCGCCCGCATCGCAGAGGCCATGACGGGCGCGTATTTCACTCGAACGCGAGGAAACCCCCGTGCGCTAGACCGCTTGCTGCGCTTCAGGCGGCGTCAGAAGTCGTATTCGACTTGCGCGCGATTGTATTTGAAGAGCGGAAGGCCGCCGAACTCGGATTGCCCGATCGGCGAACCCGGCGCGCAGATCGTGGTGCCGGCTGCACCGCAGAACGTGTTGGAGAGCGAGCGCTGGACGTAGCGATAGCGCAGCACGAGGCCGTGATACGAGCCCTTGCCGGAGTACCGGCTGAAGCGGTAGCGTCCGTCGAGCACCCAGATATTCGTGTTCTCGGGCGCCAGGGCGTTGCCGTAGTTGTACCATGCGTCGGTCGCGATGAACACCCACTTCTTGTTGGTCGACGTGTACTGCATCCCGACTTTCCACGACGTGCCCGGCGCGCGCCGATCGGCCATGCCCTGTGAAACGCTGGTCGTGAAGAGGGGATCGCTGTCGTAGTTGTCGGTATACGGGCTGGCCCAGCCGCCGTAGTAGATCTTAGTCAAGCCCGTCGAGGCGTTGTTGAAGCACTGCGCCGCATTGAGCGGCAAGAAGTACGCCAGCGTCGCTTTCGCGGAGATCTGGTAGTTTGAGTTGTTGCAGGTCACGTCGGTCGGCAGATTGATCGTATCCGTCTTCCAAGGAATCGCATCGTAGCCGGCCGTGAGCGCAAAGTTCTTCGCCACGGTGGCGCCGATCTGCACGCCGTAGGCCTGGCTGTTGATCTTACCGATGTACGACTGGCCGGCGTTCTGCTCCGTCCCGCCCTGCACCGCGATGAACGGCGCCCAGCTTCCGGGGAACGTGTACTGGGCGTCGCCCCACCACACGTTCACCAGGTCGCTGACGCCATAGAAGTATCCGTCGGCCGCGAATCCGGTTCCCGAGGGGCTGGCGTAGCCGAGCTTCCCCATCGCGAAGCCGTTGGTAAAGATCCCCGTACCGCCGGGGACGATGATGTTGTTGGCCAAACCGTTGTTGCCGGCCGGATAGCTCGTCAGCAGAGTTTGGCGACCAAACGACGAGCTGGTGCGGTTCTCGTACGCCAGCATGTCGGCGCCCTGCACGGTGATCCCGCCCGGCGTCGTGTAGCCGAGATAGGCGCCTTCGAACGCGGCCGGCTTTAAGCGAGAATCCGCCGGGTTCGCCCACGGCGAGTTGAACAGGATGTTGCCCATCGCGCCGTCCCACCCGTACGCCTTGTACTTCAAGTATGCCTCGTAGAAGGTGCTCAGCGTGAAGCCGGGGAGCGTGTCGTCCGGGTTGGTGTTCGGCGGAGCCTGCGAGACGCACGGCATGCCCTTGAGGTGGTTGGCCGGAACGACGCACGAGCCGTTGATCGGATTGGCGTAGAGATACGTGCCGCCGATGGCCCACCCGCTGCCGGGAAAATCGTACTCACCGCCCAGAGCGACCGCGCTGTTCCAAGTCGCTTGATTCACGCCCGCCGTGCTGTATTTCGCGCCCGGCGTGAAGTTGAATTGCGCTCCGGGATTGTTCGACGCGTTCTGTCGCGTGAAGTAGAACGAGCGCACGTATCCGTGAATCGATAGCGGGTTGGGCTTCGGCGGTGATGGCGGAGGGGGTGTGGCCGCGGGCGGCGGCGGCGCCGGTGGCGGCGGCGCTTCGGTCGGCGGCGGCGTCGCCGGAATGTAGCGCACGACCACCAGCCGGCGGTCCGGCACCCACTGCACGTACGCACCCATGCCTTCGGAAATCACGCGCACCGGTACGAGCACGTCGCCCTGATACAGAATCGGCGGCACGTCGAGCGGGCGCGACTCGCCGTTGATGATGACCTCCGGCTTGCCGACGGTCACGCGAACCTCGGCGCCGGACTTCGAAACCACCGCCGTCTGGCTGGACGGATCGTAC
>DATDGN010000134.1:0-4401 GCA_036522095.1 Candidatus Cybelea sp.
AGCGCGCCGCGGTAGCACGCCCGCAACGCGTGCTCGCCGGAGACCCCGGCCAAGTCGTCGGCCAAGTTGCCGACGTGAACGATGCCGGGAAGCTCGGGCGCGCGCGGTCCGACGACGGCGAGCGCCGGCGCGCCATCCAACGGCCACGCGCGCCGGTAAGCGTCGTAGAGCAACGGGAAGTTCTTCCGCGGCTCCGCGACCGGATCGCCCACGAACAACAAAAAGGGCCGATCCCGCAGCGCAACGGGTAACGGCTCCGCCACACCACGCGTGAACTCCGCGTCCACACCGTGATGGATCACGGCGATCCGCTCGAGCGAAACGCCCAGCAGCTGGTGCACCTCGGAACGCCCGAATGACGACACCGCGATCACGCGCGCCGCCGTCCGCGCCGAGCGCAGAAACGGATCCTGCACGTGGCGCCGGCGTTTCGGATCGGGGTCGGGATAGCGAAACGGCACGGCGTCGTGGATCGTCGCGACGCTCGGAAGCGAGGAAGCGAAGAACGTTCCGTTGGCGGGATGCCAGATAGCGTCGCAGTCGCGACCCGGCCGCGCGGCCAGAAGAAAAGCATCGCTGCCCAGCGCCCGCGCATACGCAGCAAAGTACCGCCGGCGAAGTCGAAACTCGGCCAGTAGCGTGAGCTCGACGTCGGCGCGGCCGATCAGCCGGCGCAGGATCGCGCGCGCATATCGCCCGATCCCCCGCGTGTCTTCGGCGACGACGCGCGCGTCGACCGCGATGCGCAGTGGCATAGCCGCGAGCTTCGCTCGCTTTGAGGGAGGCGCCTGGCGCGCGGTTTGGCGAACCACGCTCTGCTAAGAAAGGGCGGGCGTGCCATAAAAATTGCTGAGCCTCTTTTGCCAATGCTGGTCCTCGCCGCACTTGCGGCAGGCTGCGGATCGCAGTTTGCGCTCGGTCCATCGGGCGCAACGCCGCAGGCTACGCAGCATCGCGCCATTCACCGCTCGACGTCGCGCTACATTGCCAACGGCACAACCATAGGCGGCGGCAAAATTCTATCGGGCACGATCTTCAAGGTCACCACTTCTGGGGCCGAAGCGGTGCTCCACGAATTCAAAAATGCAAGCGACGCTAGCGGCCTCGGAACGATCTTCGCGCTCACGCCGTAGCCTATCGTGCTCATCGCCGCGCATCTGATCTTGGGCCCGCGCGAGGAACCGTTCCTTGAGGCGATGCTGGAGTCGATCGCATCCAGCGCAAACCTGCTGATCGTCAACGACAATGCGCCGGATCCCTCGCCGCACGCGGCGACCCTCGCCGCCAGCCGCTTCGGGCGCGAGCGGCGGCTCGTCGTCGAGCGCACGGAGTTCACGGGCTTCGCAGACGCGCGCAACGTGTGCCTGCGGCTTCATGCGGAACACGGCGCAGGGGACTGGGTCGCGTTCGTGGATGCCGACGAGGTTCACGGCGAGCGCGTCGCGCGCGTGGCAGCGCACATCGACCGCGTGCCCGGCGCATTCGACTTCGTCGACGGCTACACGTGGCATTTCTTCGGGTCGTTCGACTACTACACGTCGATCGAGCGGCGGATGATGTTCTTCCGGTTCGCGCCCGAGCTGCGCTGGGAGGGCGCCGTGCACGAACAGCTGCGCGGCCGCTGCGGTAGAAGGGTGGCGCTGCCCTACGTCTATTCGCACTACGGCCACACGCTGCAGCCGCGCCGGCATGCGGAGAAGGCGCGGCAGTATTCGGCGCTCGGCGCGCCGGGCAATGTGCTGCGCGAGGATGAACTCGCTGGTTTCGACGTTGGGCGCTACTATGCGCCGGTCTATCCGCGGCTGCTGCGCTTCAAGGGAGCGCATCCCGTGGCGGCGCGGCACACCGTCGAACGGCTCCGCGAACGGCTCTTCGCGGACCACCAACTCACCGAAGCGATCGTCGCGAGGCACCCCGTCCCGACCAAAATCCGCAACCTCGCCCGCAAGCTGAACTACGAGCTGCGCTGGCGCTCGCGGGCTCTCGACCCCCTCGCGCGAGCTCTAACGGCAGATAATTAACGCTGAGCCCTCGTTCACGCCGCCCTCCGACCCGAGCACCGAATATTTCGATGCTAAAGCGACATATCACCAGGGTTTTATGATTGCCCACGTTCGCGAATGCCGAAGAAAAGTTCGGAGTTCATGCGACCGGGCGGTTGTGGATATGTTAAAAAATTGGTATACTTGGCCATAGAGGGGCTGCGTATTGACCGCCCCTAAGGAGTCATGATCTCAGGGATGCCGCGGCTAGGTCCGTCGATAGTCCGGCGGCCGCATCTAGAGGACTGGCTAGGACGCTTTAGAGGCGTCCCTGTTCGCTTTTTGGTCGCCCCTCCCGGCTTCGGCAAAAGCATGGCGCTCGTCGGTTACTTGCGCCACTCGGCACCCAACGGATTCTACTGCATCCTTCCAGCGAATAGCACCGCCGGAGAGATCTGGGCCGCGATCGCCCACGCGCTCGAGGCCGAAAGCGAGTTCGGCTCCCACGAAGAGGTCGTCAAGGCGCTCGCGACACGCGCCCCGATGGAGCTCGCGCTGGACTGCGAGCATCAGCCCGATGAGGGCGGCGTCGCGGCGGTCCTGCGTCTCATAGACGACCTGCCCGACGACGTCGGCCTGCTGATCGCCTGCCGCGCCCGCGGGCCGTTCCAGGTCGGGCGGCTGGTCTCGCAGGGAACGGCTTCGCTCTGCGACGCCGAGCGGCTGGCCTTCGACGCCGCCGGGATTCGCCACGTCGCCGAGACGTGCGGCGTGCCGTTCACGCATCCCGACGTACTGCGCATGCTCGAAGCCACCGACGGATGGCCACAGGTCGTCAGCGGCGCGCTCCGCAAGGCGGCTGAAGACAGCTCGACGGTGGCCCAGGCCTTCGATAACTGGCGCACGCGCCACGGACATCTCTTCAACGAATTCATCGCCGCCGCGCTGACGCACGTGTCGGAGCGCGATGCGGACCTCGTGCTCAAGCTGATGAGCGGCTCGTATTTAGACGATCGTCAGCAGCTCCAGGCGCTCGAAGAGCAGGGGCTCTTCGTGATCCACACCGCAGACGGATACCGTCCGCTTCGCGCGCTCTCGCGCAGCCGTCTCTACGATCGCTACGGGCGCCGCGCGCAGCCCGCGCATCCGATGCAGGTACGGCTCTTCGGCTGGTTCCTCGCGGAGATCGACCGCCAGCCGATCGAATGGGTCCGCCGGCGCGACCGCCAGATCTTCAAGTATGTCGCGCTGCAGCCGGGCGGGACGGTATCGCGCGCGGAGCTCGGCCACGCCTTCTGGCCGGGCGCGGAGCGTCATCTGGTCGCGCAGAGCCTGCGCACTGTCTGCTCCAACATCCGTAAGGCGATCGCGCACATCGTCGGATTCAAGCAGGTGGAGGCGTACTTCCGCGCCGGCGAAGACCTCTCGATCGACCTCGACAACGTCATCGTTGACGTCAATCGCTTCGTGTCGCACGCCGACGACGCCGACGCGCAGTACGAGCGCGGCGAGCTCCGCGCCGCCTACGCACACTACCGCAGCGCGGCGCGGGTTTATCGCGGCGATCTGCTCATCGGCGATGCGCACGAACCTTGGGTCGCGACGCTTGATAGCATCCTCAAACAGCGGCACGTGACGGTGCTGGAACGAATCGCCGAGGTCGTCAGTACGATCGACGATCAAGCGGCCTCCGAACCCGACCTGCGTCTCGCTTCCGGATCGTAACCGCCGTGCGGAAACTCTGGATCAACGCGGCCATCGTCCTGGCGGCGCTGACGGCGCTGGGCGTTCACTCCGGCGTGGTAACGCGCAGCGGGTTCCTGATGGGCGATTTCCGCGCGTTCTACTGCGCGGCGCGCGTGGCGTCGCGGGGCGGCGATCCGTATCACACGGAGCCGCTGCGCACGTGCGAGACGGCGATCGGCCCAAAGGAGTTCTTCGCGAAGAACGCGGGCGTCACGATTCCGGCGCCGCTCCCCGGCTATGCCATCGCGGCGCTGATGCCGCTCGGGCTCTTGCCCTTCTGGCTCGCCGCCTCGCTCTGGGGCGCGCTGCTCGCGCTCGCGTGCGTCGCGAGCATCGTCACGCTCGCGCGGCTCGCGGACATCGAGTGGGGCGTCGGCCTCGGCACGTTTGCGCTCTCGCTCGTCATGCTCTCGCTGCCATTCGGCGAGGTCGTGCCGCTGGCCGTTGCGGCGATCTGCCTTGCGGCGTACTGCGCGTGGCAAGGATACCTCGGTGGCGCCGCGATCTTGGCCGCCGCAGCGATGATCGAGCCGCATCTCGGCCTGCCGGCGTGCATCGCCCTGGCCGCGTGGCGGCCGGCGACGCGCGTGCCGCTGCTGCTCGCCTTCGCAGGGCTCGCTGTAGTATCGTTCGGGGCGATCGGCGCTGCGGCGAACCTCGAATATTTCACGGC
>DATDGN010000135.1:0-4280 GCA_036522095.1 Candidatus Cybelea sp.
AGATCACGACGGCGTTCGACCAGACCGTCACGGCTGCGTCGAGCACCGCCCCGCTCGGCACGCGCATCGTTGCCGCCGAGTTCTCAAACCAGCCATAAGCTCGACGCGAAGCATAGGCACAGAATCGGTAATGGCGCCGCGAGTGTGGGCCTGGTAGGATTCGAACCTACGCGCAACCAGTTATGAGCCGGCCGCTCTACCGCTGAGCTACAGGCCCCGCGCGTGGAAGGGCTTGGCGCCGGGGTAGCGGGCCGCCTGCCCGAGCTGCTCTTCGATCGCCATCAGGCGATTGTATTTCGCCGTGCGGTCGCTGCGCGAGAGCGAACCCGTCTTGATCTGGCCCGCGCCGGTCGCGACCGCCAGATCTGCGATCGTCGTGTCTTCGGTCTCGCCGGAACGATGCGAGATCACCGTGCCGTAGCCGGCCTTCTGCGCCATCGCGATGCAATCGAGAGTTTCGGTCAGCGTCCCGATCTGATTCACCTTGATCAAGATCGCGTTGGCGACGCCCCGCTCGATGCCGCGTTCGAGAAACGTTATGTTCGTGACGAAGACGTCGTCGCCGACGAGCTGCACGCGCTTTCCGAGCGACGCGGTGAGCTTCTGCCAGCCGTCCCAGTCGCTCTCCGCCAGGCCGTCTTCCACCGACACGATCGGATAACGCTCGCACAGCTCCGCATACAGCGCGATCATCTCGTCGACGCTCGCGGCGCGATCGGCCGACAGCGGATAGTACTTGCCGTCGCGGTAGAACTCGCTCGACGCGGGATCGAGCGCGATCGCGACGTCGTCACCCGGGCGGTAGCCGGCGAGCTCGATCGCCGCGACGATCAGGTCGAGCGCCTGCTGCGGCGTCTCGAGCGGCGGCGCGTAGCCGCCCTCGTCGCCGACCTGCGTCGGCAGATGACGATCGTGCAAGAGCCGCCCCAGCGCGTGGAATACCTCGGAACCGTAGCGCACCGCTTCGGCCTCGCTCGGCGCGCCGACCGGCACGATCATGCACTCCTGAAATTGCAGCGCTCCCGACGCGTGCTTGCCGCCGTTGATCACGTTCATCATCGGAACCGGCATCGTCGCCGCCGTCGGTCCGCCGAGATAGCGAAACAGCGGCAGCGACAGGCTCGTGGCGGCGGCGCGCGCGACGGCCAGCGACACGCCGAGGATCGCGTTGGCTCCGAGGTTCGCCTTGTTGGGCGTGCCGTCGAGCTCGATCAGCCGCTCGTCGATCTCGCGCTGCGCCGTCGCGTCGAGGCCTTCGATAGCGGGCCCGAGCAGCTCGTTGACCGCGTGGACCGCCTTGAGCACGCCCTTGCCGTCGTAGCGGCGGTCGTCGCCGTCGCGCAGCTCGACCGCCTCGTTCTCGCCCGTGGACGCGCCCGACGGAACCATCGCCTCTTCCACCGCGCCGAAGCTCGTCGCGACGGTTACGGCGATCGTCGGGTTCCCGCGCGAGTCCAGCACCTCGCGCGCGTGAACGCCTTCGATCAGCGGATTGCCGCCGCCGCGCAGCGACTCGAGCGACACGTTACTCTTTGATCCAGCGCTCGAGATCGTGGCGGCGCGAAACGAAGTCCTTGTCTTCGAAGAAGAGCTTCAGCTCGCGCTCCGCGCTCGCGGGGCCGTCGCTCCCGTGTACGAGGTTACGTCCGATCGTCTGCGCGAGATCGCCGCGAATCGAGCCCGGCGCGGCGGCGAGCGGGTCCGTCGCCCCGATCAGCTGGCGGCATCCCTCGATCACGCCGACTCCCTCGACCGCCATCGCGACGAGCGGACCGCTGGTGATGAACGCGACCAGCCCGTCGAAGAACGCCTTGCCGCGATGCTCCGCATAGTGTTCGCGCGCCCGTTCGCCGTCCAGCTGCATCAGCCTCAGCGCCGAGATCACGTAACCGCGCCGCTCGATCCGAGCCGTGATTTCGCCGATGAGTCCGCGGGAAACCGCGTCCGGCTTGCAGAGAATTAAGGTACGTTCGATGGCCATAGACCCGCGCAATACGCCCTTTCACCCCGCTACCCTGCGTCCTTCGACAGGCTCAGGATGACGCCGCGTTCAGGGCCGTACGTCGACGTCGAGAGGGCGCTGGCGGGAACGGCGTTTGCCGCGATTCACTACGTCGAAGAGACCGCAAGCACGAACGCGGACGCCGCGCAGCTGCTCGCCAACGCCGACTGCGCGGGGCTTACGATCGTCGCGGAATATCAGAGCCGCGGCGCGGGCCGCAAGGGGCGCACGTGGCAGGCGGCCGCGGGCGCCGCTCTGCTCTTCAGCTCGATTCTGCCGCGCGCGATCGCCGCGGAGCGGCTCTGGATCGTTCCGTTTTGGGCGGCGCTCTCGGTACGCGCCGCGCTGCGCGAGTGCCGCGTCGCGACGATCTTGCAGTGGCCCAACGACGTGCTGCTCGGCGACCGCAAGATCGCGGGGGTGCTGTGCCAATCGAGCGTGACCGGCGCGACCGCGCGCGTCGCGTGCGGCGTCGGCATCAACATGCACCGCTGGCGCGAGGCCGAGACCGCCGTCGTGCCGCCGCCGGCGTTCTGCGACGACGTCGCGGCGATCGACCGCCGCGCCCTGCTGCAGGCCGTCCTGCTCGACTATCAGCGCTCACTTCCGCAGCTCGAGGAGCCGGAGCGCGTGGCGGCCGCCTGGGAAACGGCCGCGGAGCTGCCCGGACGCCGCTATCGCATCGCCCCCGACGCCACGGGGCAGCCCTTCGACGCGATCGCCGAAGGGCTCGAGGCCGGCGGCGGCCTGCGCGTCCGGCGCGACGACGGTTCGCGGGAGGTCGTTTCGCTCGCGGACGCGCGCATGCTGCGCTAAAAGAGCGCGCTAGCGCTCGTTGCGCGCCCGGCTGAGGCGCCGGTCGCAGATTTCGCAAAAATGCGGCATCTTGTTGTCGGTCTCGAAGATCGAGTTCGAATAATACATCGCACAGCGCGCGTTGTAGCAGTGCTTGAGGCCGAAGGCGTGGCCCAGCTCGTGGATGGACTCCTTGAGCGTCCGCTGGAACAGCAGATTCGCGTCGCCCGACTCGCCGTAGAACTCCGAGCGCAGCCGGTTGATCGAAACGACCGTGACGTTCTGCGCCTCGTCGGCGTCGCCGAAGACGAACCGGTGCGACGTCTTGTAGAGATCGAAGTCGGTGATCGCCAGCAGCACCGCATCGGACTCGGGATGGGCACGCTGCACCTTCGACACCAGCGTCGCCACGAAGAGCTGTCCGCGCGTCGCGTTCAGCGAGCTGCGCGGCACCGTAAGCGAAGGCTCCACGCTCGCGCCGGCGAGAAAGCGTTCCTCCAGACATGGAGCGAGACGGTCCAAGAACGCAGCGTCAACGGAGTTGATCGGCACGATGCGTATCTTGTCCATCTCGTATCCGGTAGTTCGACCGCGCTTCCTTCGACTCCGCTCAGGATGACAGACGGTGAAGCCGTCGAATGTCGTTGCGGTGATCGTCGGGGTCGGCATCGACATGGCGGACGTCGCGCGCTATCGGTTCGGTGAGCGCGAGCTCGCATGGTTCGCTCGTAAGGTGTATACCGAGCACGAGATGAGCTACGCGATGCGCAAGCGCAACTGGCACGAGCGGCTGGCCGGATTCTTCGCGGCGAAAGAGGCGACGCGCAAAGCCTTCGGGCACGCCATCCCGTGGCGCTGGGTCGGGGTCGCGCACGAGCGCAGCGGGCGCCCGACGATCGAGCTGCGGGAGACCGCCCGCCGCCTGCTGGCCGTGCGCGGCGTGCGAACGATTCACCTCAGCATCACGCACACGTCGGCGACGGCCGCCGCGCTGGTCATCTTGGAATCGTGATCTACGTCCTCACGCCGGAGCAGATGCGCGCCGCGGACGCGGCCGGAATGGTGCACGTAGGCGACGAGACCCTCATGCGCAACGCGGGCCTGCGCATCGCGGAGCGTCTGCACGCGATGACCGGCAAGGGCGCGAAGATCGTCGCCTTCGCGGGTCCGGGCAACAACGGCGGCGACGCCTTCTCGGCGCTGGCCGAGCTCACGTACGAGAACGACTGCACCGTGGTCGCCGACCCGGCGGGGCCGCGCTCCAAGGCGCGCGCGGCGGCCGAGACGCGCGCAAAGAAGGCCGGCGTGCGGGTGCGCGGATTGCCGGCAAATCAGGCGGAGGCCGAGGATCTGCTCGCCGGCGCCATCGGCGTCGACGGGCTTTTCGGGACCGGCGCGCGGCTGCCGTTGCCCGAGCCGTACCGCCCTCTGGCGCGCGCGCTCGACGGGCGCCGCATGCCGGTGCTCGCCCTCGACATCCCGA
>DATDGN010000136.1:0-3330 GCA_036522095.1 Candidatus Cybelea sp.
ATCACTGGGTCGTCTACGATCTACCCGCCGACACGCGGCGGCTCCCCGGCAGCGTCAAACTCCCTGCAAGCGAGCTCGGCGTGACGTCGGCCGGAAAGCCCGGATACTACGGGCCCTGCCCGCCGCCGGGGCCGGCGCACCACTACGACTTCACGCTCTACGCGCTCGATGTCGGCCGGATCGCCGGCCACTCGCCGCTCGACGGCGCGCAGCTGCGGCGGACGATCGGCGGCCACGTGTTAGGACGCGCGACTTTGCAGGGAACGGCGTCGCGGTCGTGAGATTGCAGAGCAGATGGAAGAGGTCAGCATCAAGGTCCGCGAGAGCGGGCCGTATCTCGTCCGGGGCAAAGTGACCATCACGGACTGCGAGGGGAATCGTTACGCCGTCGAGGGCGAGAACGTCGTGCTGTGCCGCTGCGGCGGCTCGCACACCAAGCCGTTCTGCGACGGATCGCATCGCGAGAACGGCTTCTGCGCCACCGAGCGCGCGTCGTTCGTCGACGAGGGCGCGTAATGCCCTCGTACGTGCGCGCCGGCTCCGTGCCGCACAAGCGGCACATCCAGTTTCGCCGCCCCGACGGCGGGCTGTACGCGGAAGAGCTCTTCTCCACCAAGGGTTTCGAGAGCGTCTACTCCCTGCTCTACCATCTGCGGCCGCCCACGGCGACGCTCGACGTGCGGCCATGGCCGCGCAGCGCCGTAACGCTGCGTCCCAACGAACCGCTCCGGAACCGTCATCTGAAGACGGGCTCGCTTCCGCTCGAAGGTGACGATCCGATTGATTCTCGCGCGCCGTTGCTCGGCAACGGCGACGTTCTCATTTCTGTGGCGCAAGCGCGCCGGCCGATGACGTATTTCTATCGGAACACCGGCGGTGACGAGCTGCTCTTCATCCATCGCGGGTCCGGCGTCATCGAGACGCAGTTCGGCGAGCTTGCTTACGGCGAACACGACTACGTCGTGATTCCTACCGGCACGACCTATCGCGTCACGCCTGCGTCCGATACCCGGATGCTCGTGCACGAGCTCAACGGCGCCGTAACGATTCCCCGAAAGTACCGCAACGAGTTCGGCCAGCTCGAGGAGCACGCGCCCTACTACGAGCGCGATTTTCGCGCACCGGTTCTCAAGCCGCCGGTCGCCGAGCAGGGTGAGTATGAGATCAAGCTCACCAACGCCGGGCGCGACGCGGTCTACGTCGTGCAGAACCATCCCTTCGACGTCGTCGGTTGGGACGGCTACTGCTATCCTTACGCGTTCAACCTCGAGGAGTTCGCGCCGATCACCGGCAAGCTGCATCAGCCGCCGCCGGCGCACGCGACGTTCGAGGCGCCCGGCGCCGCGTTCTGCGCGTTCGTGCCGCGCCTGTTCGACTACCACCCGCTTGCGATTCCGGTGCCGTACAATCACTCCAGCGTCGACTGCGACGAAGTCCTGTACTACGTGAGCGGCAACTTCATGAGCCGTCGCGGGGTCGAGGAGGGTTCGATCACGCTCCACGCCGCCGGTGCGCCGCACGGTCCGCAGCCGGGCGCCGTCGAGTCGAGCCTCGGCAAGACGTCGACCGACGAGATCGCGGTGATGGTCGACACGTTCAAACCGCTGCAGCTTGCCGACGCGGCGCTCGAATGTGAGGATCCGGAGTACTTCCGCTCCTGGATCGAGCAGCCCGTTAAGGCCTAACTCGCGGCGACCTCGATGCGGCCGCGCGCTTCGCCGAACCCGATGCGGCGCGCGTGCGGGCCCTCGCACCATCCGCGCAGGATCACCTCGTCACCGTCTTCCAGGAAGCCGCGCGTCTCGCCATTCGGGAGCTGCAGCGGGCGCTCGCCGTTCCAGGTGAGTTCGATCAGGCTCCCCTGCGTGCCGGGGGCCGAGCCGCTGATCGTACCCGACGCGAAGAGATCGCCCGGCCGCGTGACCGCGCCGTTGGCCGTCGCGTGCGCGAGCTGCTGCGCGACGTTCCAATACATGTCGCGGAAGGTCGTCTGGGAGATCCGCTCCGGTGCGATGCCGCGCTCGCGCATCTGCTGCGTATGCAGCTCGATCGCGAGCGTGATCGCATACGCCCACGGGTCGCCGGTGCGCAGGTACGGCAGCGGCGCCGGATCCTGCCGCGGGCCCTCGACGCGAAACGGCTCGAGCGCGTCGAGCGTGACGACCCACGGCGAGACCGTCGTCGCGAACGACTTTCCGAGAAACGGTCCGAGCGGCTGGTACTCCCACGCCTGAATGTCGCGCGCGCTCCAATCGTTGACCAGCACGAGCCCGAAGATGTGCTCGGGCGCGTCGGCGACGGAAATAGGCTCGCCGAGCCGGTTGCCGGCTCCGGTGACGAAGCCCATCTCGAGCTCGATGTCGAGCCGCCGGCTCGCGCCGAACTCCGGCGCGGGCGCCGTCGGGAGCTTGCGCTGGCCGCGCGGGCGGCGCACGGGCGTGCCGTCCACGACGATCGTCGCGGAACGCCCGTGGTAGCCCACCGGAACCCACCTCCAGTTGGGCAGCAATGCGTCGGCGTCGGGGCGGAACATCCGGCCGAGATTCGTCGCGTGCTCGATCGACGAGTAGAAGTCGACGTAGTCGCCGACGTCCATCGGCACGTGCATCGTCACGCCCTCGCGCGCGCGAACGAATCGATCGACGTTGGCTTCGCGCAGCCGCGGATCGCCGTCGCCGCGCAGCAGCCAGGAGAGACGCTGACGCAGCGCCGTCCAGAGCGTGCGCCCCGCGGCGAGCAGCGGGTTGAGCAACGGAGCCTGCAGCAGCTCGGGCTCGCAGCAGTCGTCGACATACCCCGCCTGGGCGAGCTCGTAGAGGTCGAGGACGTTATCGCCGATCGCGACGCCGATTCGCGGCAGCCGCCCGTTTAGTGAATACACGCCGAACGGCAAGTTTTGAATCGGGAAGTCGCTGCCGGGCGGGACGGGCAGCCACGATTCGAGCCGCGCGTCCGTCGTGTCCGACGGCGCGATCATCGCGCAGAGAGAATTCCGAGTGCGGACAGGTCGCCGATCGGCTCGGAGAAGCTGCAGCTGCCGTAGGCGACGAAGGCGGCGCGCCGAGCCTGCGTGAGATCGTCGATGCCGATGCGCTCGTCGCGCCAGGCGAACGAGTCGTCGTCGAAGCGAAATGCGCTTGGATCTTCTTCCGCGACGATGCGCCGCAGCGTGTTCGAGTCGACTCGCGCGGCGAGTGCGGCCGCGGCGAGCAGATTCAGGAAGCCGTGCATCATGAATCCGCCCGCGGCGTCGAGTCGTCGCACCGGATGATGCAGTCCGGCCGTGGCCTTGAAGGGCACGCGCGCGTTGTTTGCCGCGAGGATGAAGTC
>DATDGN010000137.1:0-20862 GCA_036522095.1 Candidatus Cybelea sp.
AGCTGACCATCGGGTCTGCCTTTGAAGCTGTACAGAGAGCTGTACGTGCCGAGCGGCTGCGTCAAAGATGAAGATGAAGAATACAAAGCCGGCGCCGCTCGAAACGTTTGCGATCCACAACCCGCAAGGATTGCCGCAGCAGCGCCGATGCTGAACGCGGAGCGAACCGAGGTACTCATGTGCAATATCTCCTGGAGACAGAACGGACGACCGGCTGGAAACATTCGGCCCGGCCGGTCGCAGTCCCACTCGATGCAGGCTGTTCCGACCCGGCGCCTAATAAGGCGCCTTCCTGACGCGATAAGGTCTCAAAAATGCTGAATCTGCAAAACGTAACGGTCGAGCGCGACGGCGATGTCGCGGTGATCGCGCTGAATCGCCCCGAGAAACGCAACGCGCTCTCGCTGCAGATGATGCGCGAGCTCGACGACGCGCTGACCGAGGTCGGGCGCGATGCCGAGGTGCGCGTCGTTATCCTGCGCGGCGAGGGCGCGGCGTTCAGCGCCGGACACGACCTGCGCGAGCTCGTCGACCGCGACGTCGAGACCTATCGAACGATCTTCGAGGCCTGTGTCGCCCTGATGGCGCGCATCGTCGCGACTCCCCAGCCCGTCATCGCCGAGGTCGCCCAAGTCGCGACCGCCGCGGGGTGCCAGCTCGTGGCGGCGTGCGACCTCGCCGTCGCGTCCACCGCGGCGACCTTCGCCACGCCCGGCGTGCGCATCGGCTTGTTCTGCAGCACGCCGATGGTGGCGCTCTCGCGCGCGATCGGGCGCAAGCGCGCGATGGAGATGCTGCTGACCGGAGATCCGATCGACGCGGCCACCGCGCTCGCGTGGGGCTTGGTCAACCGCGTGGTCGCGCCGGACCGGCTGCATGCCGAGACGCTCGCGCTCGCGCGCAAGATCGCGGCCTCGAGCAAGACCGTGGTCGGCATCGGCAAGGCCGCGTTCTACAAGCAGATCGATCTGGATCAACGCAGCGCCTACGATTACACGAAAGACGTCATGATCTCCAACGCGCAGGAGGCGGACGCGCACGAAGGCATCAGCGCGTTTCTCGAAAGGCGCCGGCCGCAGTGGCGTTGAATGCCCGCCATCCGCGCCGCTCGCGCTCGTGGGCAGCGAGCGACGCGCGCAGCGCAAGCGTCGCCCACACCCGGTATGCGTAGCCCGACAAAAAGGGACTCGCGCATACGCGACGGCAGGGGGGCTCGCCTATGGCGAGCCCTTCTGTGATACCCGCCCGTGCGGCAGAAAAATAACGGCGTCCAGCGAACTACAGGCGACTCGTGATATTCCTTACGCCGCGAACGCGCTATGCCGCCATCGTCTTGCTCGTTGCCCTGATCGCCGCCCTGGCCGTGGCGGTGCTCCGCGCTCGCGTAGAGTCGCATGCCAACCGCGTCGAGCTGGCCATGGATTTCACCGATTTCGACGCGCTCGCGCGCTCGTACGACTACAGCCCGGCCGCCTTCCTGATCGCCCTGCGCCGCGCCGGCTTGACGTCGCTCGCGATCACGGAAGAGCTCGGGAGCAATGTTGGCTACGACGGCAAGGCGTATGCCACCACCGGCGCCGCGCTGCTCAATCAGGCGCGCATCAGCCCGATCTCCGATCCGCTCCTCGCGACTCTGGTCCGCACCCACCGCATCGACCGGGGGCGGTCTACCTCCTCGTCACGGACGCGTCGACCTATCACCGCTATCGCACGCAGCTGGCGCTGCACTTCATGCCCAAGAGCGTGCGCCTCTTACGCGCGACGCGTCCGTGGCTGATCGAGGTGCACACGCAGATCGATTACTTCAACGCCATCGCCTTGGGCATCCCGACCGACGAGATCGAGCTGGCGCGACGGCTCGGCCTGCTGATCGTTCCGCGCTTTCAGAACGACGAGCGCTTCGCGTTTCCGCAGATCGACGGCCTGTTCCGCGACGTGTTGCGTTACGATCCCAAGGTCTCGACCGTCATCTTCTTCGGGCTCGCCAATCAGGTCGTCGGCTATCCCGATCACCTTGCGGACACGGCAGACGCGTTCAAGCGCCACATCTTCAACTTCGGCTCGATCGAGACGTACGATCCGAGCCAGGTTCAGAAGGGCAACGACACGCTGGCGAAGCTCATCCCCGGCCGGACCGTGCGAGTGCAGGCGATCGCCAAGACCGAGCTCGACAAACTGAAGATCGACGAGGTCGTGGCACGCTACGTTCTCGGCGTCCGCGAGCGCAACGTGCGCGTCGTCTACCTGCGCCCGTGGGGGCATCAAGACGGCAACCTCTCGATCGAGGCAACCAACGTCGAGATGGTCAAGGCCATCGCTAACCAGCTCAAAGCCGCCGGCTTCCGCCTCGGGCGGGCAACGCCGGTCCCCTTCTACCATGGAAATAATCGCGCGCTGGTCGGCCTAGCGACCCTCGCGGTCCCGTCGATCTGCGTGCTTCTGCTCGAGGCGTTCGGCTGGTACCGGCGCCGCCTCGCCGTCGCCGCGTACGGCCTCACGATCCTGCTCTACCTCGCCGGCGTGCTCTCGCATCACGACGCGTTCGCGCGCTCCGTCATCGCGCTGGCGGGCGCGCTGCTGTTCGCGACCGCGGCGCTGCTGACTCTCGTCCCCGCCTGGAACGAGAGCCCGGCCCGGCGGATGGGCGCGCAGATCGTGCGCAGCCTGGGATGGACGCTGCTGGCGACGGGCGTCGCGCTGCTCGGCGCGCTGGTGGTCGTCGGCATCATGAGCTTCCCGCTCGCGATGGAGGAGATCGAGCGTTTCCGCGGCGTGCGGCTCGTGCTCGGCCTGCCGCCGCTCATCGCACTCGCGCTCTACCTCTTCGACAAGCGCTTCGGCTCCGGCGTGGAGCGGGGGCGCGACGTCTTTCTCTCGCCCGTGCTGACCTATCAGCTGCTCGCGGGCATCGCCATCGTCGCCGCCGGCGCTCTTATGCTCGTGCGCAGCGGCAACGAGAGCGATGTCTCGCCGTCGTCGTTCGAGCTGGTGCTGCGGCATTCGCTCACCGCCGTGCTCAGCGTGCGGCCGCGCTTCAAGGAATTCCTGATCGGTTTCCCGGCGATCATGCTGCTGCCGGCGCTGATGCCGCGGCACCGCCGAACGATCGGCTGGCTCCTCGCGCTCGCGATCGGCGTCGGCGTCGGCGACCTGATCGACACGTTCTCGCACCTGCACACGTCGCTCGAGGTCTCCATCCTGCGAGTGATCAACGGCCTCGTGCTCGGTGCGTTGATCGGCCTCGTCGCGATCTGGGTCTACCGGCGCTTCCCGTCTACCGCACCGTGATGGCGCGCGTGTTGCTCTCGGGCTACTACGGCTTCGGAAACCTTGGCGACGAAGCGTTGCTCGAGGTCTTTGTAACGCAGATGCGGCGCCGCTTTCCGGCGTCGCGGGTCGAGGTGTTGTCCGCTACGCCCAAGATGACGTCGGACGCGTATCACGTCGAGACGACGCAGCGCTGGGACTGGCGCGCCGTACGCGCGGCCATCGCGCGCGCGGACGTCGTTCTTTCCGGTGCAGGCGGTCTGTTGCAGAGCGGCACGAGCCTGCGCAGCCTGCTCTACTACGCCGCGATCCTGCGGGAGGCGATTCGCGCGCGCCGCAAGACGATGGTGTTCGCGCAGTCGGTCGGGCCGCTGGACTTCTGGGGACGGCTGGTCGTGCGACACTTCTGCAGGGGCCTCGACCGCGCGACGGTGCGCGACGAGCGCTCGCGCCGGCTGCTGCACGACCTCGTGCCGCGCGCGCCGGTAGAGCGAACGGCCGATCCGGTGTTCTTGTACGACGCGCCGGACGACCGGAGCGATCTCGCGGCGGAGGGACTCGGGCCCGAGAGCGGAGCGTACGCCGTGATCAGCGTGCGCAAGGCCTCCGGCTTCCGCGACGGCGCGGCGGTATTGGGGCGCGCCATCGACCGCCTCGCGCAGCGGCACGCGATCCGCAGCGCGTTCTTGCCGCTCGGTGGCGCCGCCGACGCGGCCGCCTCGACCGACGTCATCCGGGCGTGCGCTTCGAATCCCGTGCTCTTGCCGGAATGCACGCTCGCCAAGGCGGCGTCGATCGTGCGCGGCGCGCGCGTCGCCATCGGCATGCGGCTGCACTCGCTCGTCCTCGCGGCCCGCTACGGCGTTCCGTTTCTCGCGATGGCGTACGACCCGAAGGTGTCCGCGCTCTGCGAAGAGCTCGAGTACCCGCTGCATCCGCTGTGGACGGCGGGTGAGCCGCGGCTCGCCGACGGCGCGGTCGACGCGCTGGTCGATCGGCTCGTCGAGGAGCATAACGCCCTCTCCGCGCGGCTGCAGCGGCGGCGCGACGCCGAGCAGACCGCGGCGGCGCGCAACTTCGACGTGCTCGGGGAGCTCATGGGCGATGCCTGATAGCATGGACTATCGCTCGACGCTGAATCTTCCAAAGACCGGCTTTCCGATGAAGGCGGAGCTGCCCGCGCGCGAGCCGCAGCGCGTCGGGTGGTGGCGAGAGCATCGTACCTACGAGCGGCGCCTGGAGCGCAACGCCGCGAACGGGCCGTGGATCCTGCACGACGGGCCGCCCTATGCCAACGGCGACCTGCACATGGGGCACTTCCTCAACATGGTGCTCAAGGACGTGTTCGTGAAGATCGCGCTGCTCGACGGAAAGTTCGCGAAGTTCGTCCCCGGCTGGGACATGCACGGACTTCCCATCGAGTTCGAGACGCTCAAGCACCTGGGGATCAAGGATTTCCATGCGATCGATCCGCTGGAGCTGCGCGCGCAGTGCAAGGAACGCGCGCTGTTCTGGCTCGAGCGCCAGCGCGATCAGCGCTTGCGCATGGGAAACTTCGGCTTCTTCGACAGCCCCTATCGTACGATCGATCCCTCGTTCGAGGCGACGATCGTCGACGCGCTCGCCGATCTGGCCGAGCGGCAGCAAATCTACAAGGGCCTGCGTTCGACGCTCTGGTGCGTCCACGACGAGACCGCGCTCGCCGAGGCCGAGATCGAGTACGAGCAGCACGTCTCGCCGTCGATCTACGTGCGCTTCACCGCGAACGAAGAGCAAGCGCAAGGTATCCGCCAGGTCATGTCTCCCGGTGTCACCCTGAGCCGAGCCCGTCCTGAGCGAGCGGAGCGAGTCGAAGGGAAGGGTGACAGTAAAATTCCAATCTCGTTTCTCATCTGGACCACCACGCCGTGGACCCTGCCGGCGAACGCCGCGATCGCGCTGCGTCCCGATGCGACGTACGTGCTCTACCGGGTGGGAGACGAGGCGGTCATCGTCGCGGAGGCGCTCGCCGAGCGCGCGTTGGGCGAGCGCTATGCGGAGGCGACGCCGATCGGCCGCGCGCGCGGCGAAGAGCTCGACGATCTGGCAGTGCGCCATCCCTTCATGGATCGCGACTCGGTCGTCGTGCTCGCGGGCTACGTCGATCTCGAGACGGGAACCGGCGTCGTGCACACGGCGCCCGGACACGGCGCCGACGACTTCGACACGGGGATGAAGTACGGGCTGCCGATCCTCAACCCGGTCGACGCGGCGGGGCACTTTACTGCGGACGCCGGCCCGTACGCCGGCATGCACATCTTCGGCGCAAACGCGCGCATCGTCGAAGATCTGCGCGCGAGCGGCGCCCTCTGGAGTGCGGGCGAGTACGAGCACTCTTATCCGCACTGCTGGCGCTGCCACAACCCGGTGATCTTCCGCGCTACGGCTCAGTGGTTTCTGGCGATGGACCAGAACTTGCTGCGGCACCGCGCCGTCGACGCGATCGCGGCGGTCGAGTATACGCCGGAGTGGGGACGCACGCGCCAGGAACAGATGATCGAGACGCATCCCGAATGGTGCCTCTCGCGGCAGCGCACCTGGGGAACGCCGATCCCATCGCTGATCTGCGCCGAGTGCGGCGAGGCCGTGTTGGACCCGCGCGTCGCGCGCATCGCGGCGAAGCGCTTCGGCGAGGTCGGCGCGGACGCGTGGTGGAGCGATCCGGTCGAGCGGTATCTGCCGAGCGGCCTCGTCTGCCCGAACTGCGGCTGCGCGCGCTTCGAAAAAGAGAAGAACATCGTCGACATCTGGTTTGAATCCGGCGTGACGCACCTCGCCGTTCTCGGGCGCGACGGCCTGCCGTGGCCCAGCGACCTCGTCCTGGAAGGCGGCGATCAATTCCGTGGATGGTTTCGCAGCTCGCTGATCACGGCCGTCGGGATCAAGGGGCGCGCGCCGTATCGGCGCGTGATGAAGAACGGTTGGGTGAACGACGAGCGGGGGCGCCCGATGTCGAAGTCGCGCGGCACCGGTATCGACGCGCTCGACGCGATGGACCGCTGGGGCGCCGACGTGCTGCGCCTCTGGGCCGCCTCGGTCGAACCGATCGACGACGTGCGCTTCGGGCCGAACGTCGTCGACCAAGTCGGGCGCGTGTATCGCAACGTCCGCAACCGGCTGCGCTTCATGCTCTCCAATCTCGACGGCCTCGATGCAAGCAATGCGGTCGCGCGTGAGGCGATGGAGCCGCTCGATCGGCTCGCCTGCACCGTGACCGACGCGTTCGTCGCGCGGGCCAAGGCCACGTACGACCGCTGCGAGATCCACGACGCCTACCTGCAGATCGTCGAGTTCGAGAGCTCGATGTCGGGCCTCTATTTCGACGCGCTCAAGGATCCGCTCTACTCGCGTGCCGCTGCCGATCCCCGGCGGCGCAGCGCGCAGTCAGCGCTGCTCTACGTGCTGACGCGATTCCTCACCGTCCTCGCTCCCGTCCTCTCGTTCACCGCCGAGGAGGCGTGGCAGCACTTACCGGCGTTCGTGCGCGAGGACGCGGAAAGCGTGTTCGACACCTCGTTCGACGCCCACCGGCAGCGCGACGGCGCTAACGAGGGCGAGCTCGGGTTCTGGCAGCAGCTGCGCGCGCTGCGCGGCCGGGTCGCCGCCGTGACGAGCCCGCGCGACTTCGAGGCCGCGCTGCGGCTGACCGTGAGGCCGGGCCTCTACAAGCGTCTCGCGGCGCTGGGCGACAACCTGCGCGAGGCGCTCGTCGTGTCGCAGCTCTCGCTGGAGCAGACCGAACGCCCCGACGGCGACGGCGTCGTCGCGTTCGAGCTGGTTCCGGCCGACGGCGCGAAGTGCGCGCGCTGCTGGAAGTACCGCGAGCTCGGAGTCGACCCCGAGCATCCGTCGATCTGCGAGGATTGCGCGCGCGTCGTGCGCGGACTGCGAGTCTAGCTCAGGTCCGCTTCGTCGACGGCCGAAGGCGGCGCCTCGCCCGTAGGTTCCAACTTCAAGCGGCGGCGCGCCGAAAACATCGCGCCGCGCGCCGGCTGGAGCGGGGCGAAGCCTGCGAAGCCGATTCTCTTGCGCACGTCGTCGTAGATCGCTTCCATGCCTCCCCGGATGAAATACGTCTCGTGCCAGAATCCGGTCCCTCCGGAGTCCTTCACGAAGCTCTGCCACCAGAGCTTGTGCGGCTCGCTGCGAGCCCATCGCTCGAGGGATGCGAAGTCGCGCCAGTATTGCCGCATGCCCGCGTGAGGCGGAAAGAACGAATACAGCATGTTCTCGTGCAGCAGCAAGCCGTCGGGCCGCTGCGCGACACTGCTCGCAATCTTCGGGCCGAACCCGAAGAGCGTCTTCAGACCGGTCCACGTTCGCACCCGCATGCCGAGATAGATCACGACGAGGTCGGGATATGCGGAAAGATCGACGGTTTGGCGCTCAATGGTGGTCATGGGGGTTCTCCTTAAACGCGCGCCACGCGCCGGCCGCGATCGCGTCGCGCGCCTCGCGCATGAGCGCGTTGACGAGGTACACGTTGTGGTACGAGAGCAGCCGCGGCCCGAGCATCTCCTTCGCGCGAAACAGATGCGCCAGATAGGCACGCGTGAAGTTGGCGCACGTCGAGCAGTCGCAGCGCGGGTCGACGGGTGAGAAATCGCGGGTGAATGCGGCGTTGAAGATGTTGAGCTCGCCGTCGCGCGTCATCGCGCGGCCGTTGCGGCCGCAGCGGGTCGGATAGACGCAGTCGAACAGGTCGATGCCGCAGTCAATGGCCGCGACGAGGTCGCGCACCGTGCCGACGCCCATCAGGTAGCGCGGCCTGTCCGCCGGCAGGAGCGCCGCCGTCGTGCGTGCTGTCGCATACATCTCCTCGCGCGTCTCACCGACCGACAGCCCTCCGACGGCGTAGCCGGGGAAGTCGAGCTCGACGAGCTCGCGCGCGCTCTGCTCGCGCAGCTCGGCGTCGAGGCCGCCCTGCACGATCGCGAAGCACAGCGTTTCGGGCGAACCCCACGCCGCGCGCGAGCGCCGCGCCCACGCGCTCGTCAGGCGCACCGATTCGGCCAGCGCCTCGCGCGACGCGGGCAGCTTGACGCACACGTCGAGCAGCATGACCACGTCACTCCCGACCGCCTCTTGGAACGCGACGACGCTCTCCGGCGTGAAGCGCTGCTCGCTGCCGTCGAGATGCGACGCGAACGTCACGCCGTCTTCGTCGAGCTTGCGCCGTCCCTCGAGGCTGAAGACCTGAAAGCCGCCCGAGTCGGTGAGGATCGGACCGTCCCACGCCATGAAGCGATGCAGCCCGCCCGCGGCCTCGATCGCGTCGCGGCCCGGCCGCAGCCAGAGATGATACGTGTTGGCGAGCACGATCTGCGTGTGCGCCTCGCGCAGCTCCGCCGGCGTCAGGCCCTTTACCGTGGCCGCCGTGCCGACCGGCATGAAGCTCGGCGTCTCGACGACGCCGTGCGCCAGCCGCAGCGAACCACGCCGCGCGTCTCCGTCTGTTGCGAGCAGCGTGAACATCGGTTTCGTGAACGAAGCTACGTCACTCGCGCCCGAGACGCCGGCGGACGCGCGCGGCGTCGACCCGGTCTTGATCCCGGCCGGTGGCGTCCTTGTTCTTGAGAAACTCGTCGACTCCGATGAACGGCACGAGCAAGCCGTCGCGCTCGACTTCGATGCGCTTCGGCCACGCTTCCTCGAAGTCTACTCCCGTGATCGACGTGAGTACGTCGATGCGAATCGGAGCGACACCGATCTGGAAGACCGTATCCTCGTCAATCAAGTCTTCGACGGTCAGCGAGTGGAGCGGCGCTCCGAACGAAGCGAGTGCTCGCCAAACGCGTTGCGCGTTTTCGCGGGTTGGCTGAATCCAGACGTCGAGATCTTTGGTTGCGCGGGCGCGATCGTGGACGCTTAACGCGTGCGCGCCGACGACCAGGAATTCAACGCCGCCGCTTAAGAACGCGCGCAACAGATCGCTGAAGTCGGGGTTCAATTCCATCGGTCGCGCCTCGAACGTAAAAGCTCAGGGTGTCGACAAGGGCCAGCCGGTCAGAGGCCGTCGAAGCGGCGTCCTCCGGATCGTCGCCGTCGGCTTCCGATCGCGACACGAGACGGCTCCATGCCGATGCGCGTCTGAGCTCGGCTCTGGCTTGGAATTCATCATCCTCGCTTGGATCGAAAGCAGCCACGAAACGTCTTTCGCCGCCTCGTCCGGCAGGACCGTTTTACGACGACACGAGCGAGCGGGCGTGCTCGTATGCCGGCGGCGGCGCCGCTTCGAACTGCATCGGTTGCTCCGTGCGCGGGTGCGCGAAGGCGAGGCGCCACGCGTGCAGCGCCTGCCCCGGCAGATCGAAGCGGGCCTCTTTGCGTCCGTAGACGGGATCGTTGAGAATCGGATGTCCGCTCGCCGCCATGTGCACGCGGATCTGATGCGTCCGGCCGGTCTCGAGGCGGAAGATCAACTCCGCGTGTTTGGCGAACGCAGCGCGCACCTCGTAGCGGGTGATCGCCGGCTTCCCCTCGGCCGTGATCTTGAATCTCAGCCGATTGCGCTGATCCCGGCCGATCGCACCCTCGATGACGCCGCGCGCGTGCTCCGGAACGCCGCGCACGATGCCGAGATATTCGCGCACGACCTCGCGCCGCTTCATCGCCGCACGCAGGGCCGCGAGGCTGTGCGCCGTCTTCGCGACGACTAGCAGGCCCGACGTGTCGCGATCGAGGCGATGGATCAGCCCGGGGCGCAGCGCATCGCCCGGCAGCTCGCTCTCGACGTGCGCGAGCACCGCGTTGACGAGCGTGCCGTCCACGGCGCCGAGCGCCGGATGCGTGACCATGCCCGCGGGCTTGTCGACGACGAGGACGTCGGCGTCTTCATAAACGAGATCGAGCGGGATCGCCTCGGGAGTCGCGACCAGCTCGCGCGTCCGCGGCACCTCGAACTCGACGACGTCGCCGGCATCCAAGGGGCGGCTCGGCTTGGCGGGCGCGCCGTTGACCAGGATCTCGCCGCGGCGCGCGCTGCGCGCGACGAGCGATCGCGAGGCACCGGAGAGCGATGCGATGAGGACGTCGGTGCGTTTCCCGGCTTGATCAGCGGTGACGACGTGCAACAAGGCTGGAAAGCAGCAGCAATCCCACACCGACCGTGATGCACGAGTCACCGAGGTTGAAGATGTTCGGCCAGATGCGGTAGAAGTCGATGAAGTCGATCACGTAGCCGAAGTGCAGGCGATCGACGATGTTGCCGATCGCGCCGCCGACGATCATGCCGAACGCGACGCGCACCGTCCGCGACCGCGCGGCCGCGTCGCGAAAGCTGAACCAAAATAGCACGAGTACGACGATGGCCATCCCGATCAGAATCACGGCGTTGTTTCCGAACAGGCCGAACGCGCCGTGGATGTTGCGTTCGTACGTCCACCGCAAGAAATTCGGGATGATCGTGCGGCACGCCGGGAAGTCGGGAACGCAGTGCGCGGCGATCCAGCGCTTGGAGAGCTGGTCGGCCCACAGCACGACGATCGCGACGCCCGCGATGACCAGGGTGTTGACTAGGCTAGAGGCTTGGTTGCGGGACAAACTGATAAAACCATCCTGCGACGTTGAGGAATGCGTCGTTGACGAGCACGAGCCCGACCACGATCAAAAACGCCCCTGCCGCGAACTCGATCGCAGCCAGGGAGCGTTTGATCCGGTTGAACCACGGCAGCACGACGCCGACCGCGGCGGCCGTGGCCAGGAACGGCAGCGCCAGCCCGAGGCAATAGAAGGACAGAAGCAGCGCGGCCTGACCGCTGTGCTGCTGCGACGCGATCGCCAAGATGCCGGCGAGGATCGGCCCGATGCAGGGCGACCACCCCGCGGCGAAGGCCATGCCCACCAGCCCCGACGTCCACAGGGTCGCGCGGCCGCGAACGACGTGCACGCGGGCGTCGCGCATCAACAGCGGGATGCGGATCATGCCCATCATGTGGAGCCCGAGGATGACCACGATCACGCCGCCGATCTGCGCGATCAGCACGCGATTCTGATCGAGTGCGCCGCCGATCGCGCTGGCGCTCAGGCCGAGTGCGACAAAAATCGCGCTGAAGCCGATCACGAAAGCGATTGCGTGCAGCACGGTCTGCGTACGCGCCGGCGCCGCCGGCCGCGCTTTCAGATCCTCCAGGCTCTCGCCGGTAAGCAGGGAGAGGTACGCAGGCACGAGCGGGAGGACGCACGGCGACACGAAGGAAACGAGGCCCGCTAGGAAGGCGATGCCGGCGGTAATGTGTGTCGTCGCGCTCATCGGTTACGTCAGGTTAGGAATGCAGCACTGGTTCACCTATCCAAACATCGATCCGGTCGCGATTCATCTCGGGCCGGTGAAAGTCCATTGGTACGGCATCGCCTATTTGGTGGCGTTCGTCTGCGTCTACCTCTGGATGAGCCGCCCCGCCGGACGGCTGCGGCTCGGCTTGACGCGGGACCAGATCCAGGATTTCCTGTTTTACGCGCTGATCGGGGTGCTGGTCGGGGGCCGGACCTTCTTCGTGATCAACGACATCATCAGCATGCACGACGCGTCGTACTATCTCTCCAACCCGATCAACTTCATCGCGGTCTGGAACGGAGGGATGGCCTTCCACGGCGGCCTGATCGGCGTGCTCGTGGCGATGTGGCTGTTCATCCGCAAACACCCGGGTCTAAAGTACGTCGTCGTCGGCGACGAGGTCGTGATGATGCTGCCCGTCGGCATCACGCTCGTTCGGATCGTCAACTTCATCAACGACGAGCTCTGGGGCGACGTCTGCGTGCCGGACCATCCCTGGTGCATGATCTTTCCCTCGGCGCCGCTGATCAACGGGGCGCAGGCCTATCGCTATCCGTCGCAGCTCATGGAAGGGATACTCGACATTCTGACGCTGCCGATTCTGCTGCTCGTCTATCGCCTCAAACCCAAAGACGGCGTCGTTGGGTGGACTTGGTTTACGCTCTACGGCATCACGCGCACGATCGCCGAGATGTGGCGGCAGACGGCGTTTAGCTGGATGGGCCTGACCGGCGGCCAGCTCTACGCGATCCCGATGGTCCTGCTCGGCGTGATCGGCATCTTCTATTGCGCGACGCGCGGGACGCGCACCGACGCGCGGGTTGCGGCTCGCCCGTCTCCCGGATGAGCGAGGGCGCCGCGGAACGCTATCTTCGGCTGCGCGACGAGATCGACCGGGAGCTGCGCGAGTCTGGACGCGATCTCGGCGCCGTCACGCTGGTGGGCGTCGGCAAGGGCCAGCCGACCGAGGCGCTCACGGCGGCGATCGCTGCCGGCCTGAAGGACCTCGGCGAGAACTACCTGCAAGAGGCGCGGCAGACGTTTTCGGCGCTCCCGCCAGTGCGCAAGCACTTCATCGGCCACATCCAGACCAACAAGGCGAGCGGAATCGCCGCCGCGTTCGACTTGGTGCAGAGCGTGGACCGGCCCGAGGCCGGCGTCGCGCTCGCCAAGGCGGCGCAGCGGCTGGAAAAGCGTCTGCCGGTGCTGCTGCAGGTGAATGTCTCGCCGACCGAGCGCTTCGGATGCGCGCCGGCCGACGCGCCGCGGCTGGCCGAGACGCTCCGCAGACTGCCGTCGCTGCGCCTCGAGGGCGTCATGGCGATCGGACCGCTCGATGCGGATCGAGCGGCGATCGAGCGCGCTTTCGCGCTGGCCGCCAAGACGTTGGCCTCCGTAGGTGGAAGTACGCTTTCAATTGGCATGTCGGGCGACTGGCGTGAAGCTTTGCGGGCGGGCTCAACGATGCTGCGCATCGGCGAGGCGCTCTTTGGCCCACGCCCGGGCAAGGGGAGGCAGGCATGAGCGTGTTCAGTAAGATCGGATCGTTCTTCTCGATCCGAGACGACGAGGAAGAGTTTTATGGCGACGAGGTCGCGTCGGGACGAGTGGTCCCGCTGTCCAGCGCCGGACGCCGCGGCGGGACGCAAGTGAGCGTCTATTCGCCGCGCTCGTACCAGGACGTCGTCGAAATCGCCGACTCGCTGCGTAGCCGGCAAGTCGTCATCGTGAACTTACAGAATGCCGATCGAACGCTCTTGCAGCGGGTCGTGGACTTCACATCCGGCGTGGCGTACACTATCGACGGCAAGATCCAGAAACTCGCGGAGTCGATCTATCTCGTCGTTCCCGCCGGGATCGTGGTCAACGCCGCGGGCCTGCGCGAGTCGATGATGGCCGACGGCACTTTCGATTTCATGGCAAATAGGACGTAGGACGGGGAGCGATGGAAAAAATTACACCGGTCGACATTCAGCACAAGAGCTTCAAGAAGGCGCTCCAGGGCTATGACCGCTCGGACGTCGATCAGTTTCTCGACGAGATCATCGAGACGTTCGAGGACGAGGCGCAGCAGCGGGCCGCGCTTGAGGCGGAGATCGCCGACTTAAAAGAGCGCATCAGCCACTTCAAGGCGATGGAGGAATCGCTGCAAAACACGCTCGTGCTCGCGCAGCGCACCGCCGACGAGGTCAAGGCGTCCGCGCACAAGGAGGCCGACCTCATCCGCGAACAGGCTCGGCTCGCTGGCGAACGCGAGATCGCCGGCTACAACGACGCCATCGCCGAGGTGCGCCGCGAGCATCAGCGCACCGTCGAAGCGGCGGAGAAGGCGCGCAGCGAGCTGCGCAGCCTGATCATGACGCATCTGGCGCTGCTCGAGCGGGCCGAAGGCGCGGCCGGCAACGGCGAGCCGCAGAGTCCGACTACAGTCGAGAGCAACGCGCTCGAGGAGTCGCCGCCCAAGGCCGACACGACCCGCATCACGGTTTACTAGTGCGGGTAGCCGTGCTGCCCGGGGACGGCATCGGCCCCGAGGTCACGCACGCCGCAGCGACCGTCCTGAACCACGTGCGTCCCGACGTCCAGTCCGTCGAGGCCGCGGTGGGCGGCGCCGCGCTCGCGCGCGGTCTGGAGGCGCTTCCGGCCGAAACGCGCGAGCTCTGCGACGCGAGCGACGCGATCCTGTTCGGCAGCGTGGGGCTTCCGGAATACGAGGGCAAGCCGCTGCCGGAGCGGCCCGAGTATGCCTTGTTCCTGCTGCGGCGCGACTACGAGCTGTACGCGAACCTGCGCCCCGTGAAGGTGTTCCCGGGTTTGGAAGACGCCTCGTCGCTGCGGCCCGAGATCGTGCGCGGCCTCGACGTGCTCGTGATCCGCGAGCTGACCGGCGGGATCTACTACGGCCGGCCCAAGGAGCAGCGCCGCGTCGACGGCGTCGACGAGGCGGTCGACACGATGATCTACCGCGCTCCGGAGATCGAACGGATCGCTCGCGTCGCCTTTGCGTGCGCGCTGGCGCGGCGCAAGCGCCTCACCTCCGTCGACAAGCAGAACATCCTCGAGACGTCGCGGCTCTGGCGGCGCGTCGTCAACGAGGTGGCCAGCGAGTATCCGGGCGTCGAGGTCGAGCACCTGCTCGTCGACAACGCCGCGATGCAGCTGGTGCATCGGCCCGGCGCGTTCGACGTTATTCTCACGGAGAACATGTTCGGCGACATCTTGTCCGACGAGGCCGCGATCCTCACGGGCTCGATCGGGACGCTCCCTAGCGCGAGCCTAGGAACGCGCCAAAACGAACGTGGTCAGTTCGGCCTGTACGAGCCGATCGGCGGAACCGCGCCGGACATCGCGGGAAAGGACGCGGCGAACCCGACGGCGGCGATCCTCTCCGCCGCGATGCTGCTGCGCCATTCGCTTGACGACGAACGTGCGTCGGAGCGCATCGAGCGCGCGGTCGAGCGAACTTACGCCGACGGCCTGCGCACGGCGGAGCTGGCGCGCAACGGGCCGGCACTCTCGACGCGCGCCTTCACCGAGGCCGTCATCGCGCGGCTTTAGGCTTCGTCACCGGCGAACACGCCGATCGCGACCTTGCCGCGAGCGTGGCCTTCCTCGGCGTACGCGACGGCTCGAGCCACGTCGTCCAGGCCGTAGCGGCGGTATCGCGCGGAGAGGGCGACGAACCTTCCGTTTCGAGCGAGCGACGCGAACGCCGGCTTGACGATCAGTCCGATCATGCCGAGCGAGGTGATCCGGCCCGGCGCGCCCACCGTCACGCAAGTGCCCGCGGGTTTCAACACGCGGCGATAGGCGGTGAGCGCGTAGTTCGCGACGCCGTCGAAGATCAGAGCGTAGCGCCGCGAGCCTTGCGTGAAATCTTCGCGGGTATAGTCGATCACCCGGTCGGCGCCGATCGATCGCACCATCTCGACGTTATGGGTCGAGCAAACGGCGGTGACCTCGGCGCCGAACGCCTTCGCGATCTGCACCGCGAACGTACCGACGCCGCCCGAGGCGCCGTTGACGAGGACGGCGAGACCCGGCGCGATGCCGCCCCGTTGCAGGCCCTGCAGCGCGATGGACGCGGCGAACGGGATGCAGGCAGCCTGTTCGAACGTGACGTTGGGCGGCTTGAGGGCAACTCTCGACGCCTTCGCGCAGGCGTACTCCGCAAACGCTCCCAGACACGTGCCGAAGACGGCGTCGCCGCGCGCAAAGCGCGTGACGTTCTTCCCGATCGCTTCGATCTCGCCGGCCACGTCGCGGCCCGGGCGTATCTTCGGCTTGCTCAATCCGCACATCAGCCGCAAGATGGACGGGCTGCCGCGCATGACGCGCCAGTCGAATGCATTGACCGCGGCCGCGCGCACGCGGATCAGCACGCCGTCGTTGCCCGGCACCGGCTGCTCGACGTCGCGCACCTGCAAAACGTCGGGGCCACCATAGCCCGTGTAGACGGCGGACTTCACACGCGCGTCGTCTCGTCGGCAACGCGCCGTCCGATGAAATCGATGAAATGCAGCCGCAGGACCGCGTGTTCGTGCGGATGCTGCGCGATCCACGCGGAACGCCAGCGCGCCAACGAGTCGCGCTTGAGCGCCGCGACGGCGTCGTCGTCCATCCCGATGTACTGCTGCAGATCCAGGCTGATGATGAGCGTGTCGTCGCGGTGCAGGTCGAAACCCATGACCACGTCGGGATAACGGCGCTTCAGCTGCGCGAGGTCGTTCAGCTCGGCCTGGTGCGCGCGCTGCTCCGGCGTGGGCCCGCAGGCCGCGAGCAGCGCGGCCAGCGCGATTCCCATGAGGTGACGCACGTCGGTCACGGTGCGGAAACGATTCGGCTACGCCGCTCCGCTACCATGCGCGCATGGACGGAATTGCTTGGGCCGCCAGCGCCATGATCGCGGCGCGAACGCGCCTGGAGATCGCGACGGAAAATCTGGCCAACGTTTCGACCGACGGTTTTCGGCGGTCGGCGGCGGGCGGCTTTCTCACCGCGCTGGGCGTGAAGGTCGAGCGGCGGCCGGGGGCCGAGCGCGGCGCGCTGCGGCATACCGGGCGCGACCTCGACCTCGCGATCGTCGGCGACGGAGCATTTCGCATGCGCGACGCCTCGGGCGGCGTTCGCGAGACGCGAGCCGGTGCATTCGTCCGGCAGAGCGACGGTACGCTGCGCGACGCGCGGGGCGGCACGCTCCTCGGCGAACGGGGCGCGTTCCGCGGTGCGCGTTTCGACGCGCCCGCGCTTGGGCTGCCGGCGTCCAGCCGCGTTGCGGCCGGGTACCTCGAAACGTCCGGCGTCGACGCCATCGCCGAGATGATCGACGTGCTCGCGGCGGAGCGCTCGTTCGAAAGCGCGCAAAAGGCCGTGACGGCGATCGACGCGTCGCGGCAAAAGTCTTCCGACGCGGCGCGCGTCAAGTAGCCGCCGGTAATGGATCGAGCGCTCTTCGCGGCCGCCAGCGGCATGACGGCGCAACAACGTAACCTCGATACGATCGCTGATAACCTCGCCAACGCTGAGGTCGTCGGATTCAAGGGATCCGCGCAGACCTTCGCCGAGCTGATCGCGCCGGGTCATGCCGGCATCGGCACGGTCGCGCTCGGCACGCGCGTGCTGTTCAATCAGGGCAAGCTCGCGCGGAGTCCGGGTCCCTTCGACGTTGCGATCGACGGACCCGGATTCTTCACGCTGGTCGACGATCGCGGGCGCGTTCGCTTCTCCCGCAACGGCGAGTTCTCACGCGCCGCGGACGGTTCGCTGCGCAACGCGCAGGGCTTGTCGCTCGCGGGCATTCGCATTCCCGCCGAAGGCGTTAGCGCGACGGTCGCCGCGGACGGAACGGTCGAGATCGCCGGTCCTGCGGGAAAGCGCACCGTCGGTCGCATTCGGCTCGCGGAGTTTCCGGCGCCCGAGGCGCTCCGCGACGCCGGCGACGGCCTCTTCGCGGCGACGACGGCCGCCGGTCGCCGGCGCGACGTCGTACCGGGTTCCGACGACGGACCGAAGCTGCGCTTCGGCATGCTCGAACAGTCCAACGTCACGATCATCGACGCGATGATGCAGATCCTCACCGCGCAGCGCGCCTACGAGGCCAACGCCAAGGGCGTGCAGGCGGCCGACGAAATGCTGCGTATTGCGAACAACCTGCAGCGTGGATGACGACGCCTAGCCGCGGACGGCTTCGCGCATAATCGAAAGGTGGTCGGGTTCGGTCGCTTCACGCCGCGTGTTGTGAAAGTTCGCTAGCTTCCAGCGGTCGTCGTCGCGCACGAGCAGGATGCTGGCGATGCTCAGCACGACTCCCTTTACCGGCCCGGACGGAACGTCGATTCTAGATGGTGCGATAACCAGCGATGCGGCTGGCGAAACCACCCGAACGCTCTCGATCGTAAAGGCAACGGTGCTGCCCTTATAGGGGCCGCGAAAGATCTTTTCGTGCAGTTCCGCGACGGCACGCCGCCCAACGACGTGCATGCCGAGCAAGTTGATAAAGTCAACGTCCTCGGTACAGCATTCAGCGAATGCTGGGCCGTCGCCGTTTTTCCAGGCATCACTTAATCTGGCAAACGCCTCTTGAATAGCCTGGGTCATCGCGTCACTCGTGACCGGCTCCTTTCACTTGCTGACAACTGTAGCGTGTGCTAGCGCGATCCATTTCGCTGCGGCAACGTCGAGATGACCCTTCGGAAACAATCGGCCGGTATGATCTGGGCATGGATCGCTTTGGTGGTGCCACGTTTCTGGACGCCGGCGAGAGTGCCTCCCGTTCGACGCAGTTTCGTATGCTTTTACCATGCACTGCTAAGGGCGTGCAGGCGGCCGACGAGATGCTGCGGATCGCCAACAACCTGCAGCGTGGATAGCGTCACGGCGCGCCGCGCCGCCGAGTTGTTCGAGGCGATGCTGCTCGCGCCGGTGCTGCGCCCCATGATCGCTGGCGCCGGCACGCTGGGCGACTACGAGCTCGACTCGCTGGCTCGCGAGATCGCGCGCCGCGACCAACGCTTCGCGGCGCTGCTCGCCGAGAGGCTGGAGAAGGCGCCGTGACCGGCGCCGACGAGCGCGAGGAGCGCGTGCGCACGTTGCTGCCGCTGACCCGCCGCCTCGCGCGGCGGCTCAAGCGCCTCGTTCCGAATCTCGACATGGACGATCTGATCGGCGACGGCTGCGTCGGCATGATCCGCGCGGTCGATTCTTTCGATCCGCAGCGCGGCCCGCGCCTCGAGGAATACGCGCGGCGCTTGATCGCCGGCGCGATGCTCAACGGTATCCGGCGGATGGATCCCGTCTCCGAGCGCGCGCGCCGCATCGTTCGCGACGGCGAGAATCAGCGTTACGCGATCGCGGCCGAGCGCGGCGACGTGCCGAGCGCGCGAGAGATGGACTTTCGTTGCCCCGGATACCGGCGCGCGGTCGCGGCGGCGTATCGCGGCCAGCCGCTTTCGCTGGATGCGCCGCTTCCGATCGGCGAGTCGCTGTCGGGCGACTGGAGCGAGGATCCCGGCGGCATCGTCGAGCGGCGCTCCGAAAGCGAACGGCTCGCCGCCCTGGTCGAGGGCCTGCCGCCGCGCCAGCGCCAGGTCGTGCTGCTGCACTACTACAACGGCAAGTCGCTGCGCGCGATCGGCAGGCAGCTCGCCATCTCGCCGCAGCGCGCGTCGCAGCTGCACACGAGCGCGATCGCCGGGCTCAAGCGTTTGTCCGAGCGTCAGGCGTATGCTGCGCCGCATTGAACCGGAGGAGAGCGCCGCCGCCTTACCGTTGCACGTAGGCGCGAGCCGCTCCGAGGCGATCGTCGCGGCCGTTCCCGAGGCGGAGCTCGAGACCGCGCTGCTGCCGTACGATCATCCGCGCTGGGTGAAGGACGCGTTGGCGGTGTCGCAGCGGGCGAGGGAGCTTCTCGCCAAACTGCGTCCCGTCGCTCTGAAGGTGTTCTCTTTCTGGGATCATCGCATTCGCTCGATCGTGATCGGGGATCGCCGGGTCCAGGTCGATCCCAGCGGGTGTTACCGTGCCGACGCATAGCCGCCGGCTCTCTAGCGAAGATGCGCCGCGAGGGTGATCGCGACGGTGCCCATGCCGGCAAAGACGAAGTAGATCAGGCCTCGGGCGAACGCGAGTACGTCATGCACATCGTTCATGTCCGCATGTTCTCACGCGATGCTGATAGCGGGCGTAAGGGCCGCTGTGATTCGCCTGAATTTTTAACGAGGAGTGAAGAGATTCTTGCCGGTCATGCGTTCGCGGATCGGCAGCCCCATGAGCGTGAGCAGCGTCGGTGCGACGTCGCCGAGCTTGCCGCCGGATGCGAGGCTGCCGTGCAGGCCGTTCGCGATGATGACCAGGGGCACCGGATTGGTCGAGTGCGCCGTGATCGGGTTGCCTTCGGCGTCGATTTTCTCCTCGGCGTTGCCGTGGTCGGCGGTGATCGCGAGCAAGCCCTTCGCGCGCAGCGTCGCGTCGACCAGGCGCGCGAGGCACTCGTCGACGACCTCCACCGCCTCGATCGTGGGTTGCCACTTGCCCGTGTGTCCCACCATGTCGGGATTCGCGTAGTTCATCACGATAACGTCGTACGTGTCGCTCTCGATCGCCTCCACGGCGGTGCCGGTGATCTCGCGCGCGCGCATAGCGGGCGCCAGATCGTACGTGGGCACCGAGCGGTCGGAGGGAATCAACTCGCGGTCCTCGCCCTCGAATTGATCTTCGCGGCCGCCGTTGAAGAAGTAGGTGACGTGCGCGTACTTCTCGGTCTCCGCGAGCCGCAGCTGGCGCAGCCCCTCGCCTGCGACGACTTCGCCGAACGTGTCATACTGCGGGCGCGGTCCGAAGAGCGCCGGGTTGGTGTACTCCTCGTCATATTTCGTCATCGTCGCGAAGAACGGATTGTCGTAGCGCTTCGACGCAAAGACTCCGAAGCCGTCATCGTAATACAGCGACGTGCCGGCGTTGAACGCCGTGGTGAGCTGCCGCGCGCGGTCCGGACGAAAGTTGAAGAAGACGAAGGCATCGCCGTCCTCGATCGGACGCGCGTCCGCGACGATGGTCGGCGCGACGAACTCGTCGTCCTCGCCGCGCGCGTACGCTTCGAGCACCGCCGTCCGCGCGTCGTCCGCGCGGTGGCGGGCGCGGCCGTTGGCCAGCAAGTCGTAAGCAAGCCGGGTGCGCTCCCACCGGCGATCGCGGTCCATCGCGTAGTAGCGTCCGGTCACGCTCGCGATCGAACCGGCGCGCCCCGCCGCGGCGAGCTTCGCCTCGAGTCGTTCCACGTAGGT
>DATDGN010000138.1:0-14215 GCA_036522095.1 Candidatus Cybelea sp.
CAAGACGATCCCACGACGGTGCGCGTTGCGCTGACTCTGGCCGGTTCCAAACCCGTCTCGGTCGCGCCGTCGGCCACCGGTCTCGAGATCATCGTGGGGGCGCAGGACGTAGCCGACGCGCCGCGCTCCGGCAGCGGAAGCGTCGGCAGCGTGGTGTCCGAAGGGCAGCCGAACCCCGTGCTCGTGACGCCGGCGCCGCTCGAGCCGGGTGCGCCCGGAAGCTCGGACGGCACGTGGAAGTTCGGCGCGCGGAGCAATTACGTTCCGACAAACCCGCGCTTGATCGTGCTGGACCCGGGTCACGGCGGCAGCGATCGCGGCACGATTCACGGCGGCGTGGCCGAGGCCGAACTCACGCTCGACATGGCGAAACGGCTGCGCGACATCCTGGTCGCTCGCGGCTGGGAGGTGAAGATGACGCGCGATACCGACGCGGACGTGTACGCGCCGGACGACAGCGCGCGCGACGAGCTGCAGGCTCGCGTCGACGTCGCCAACAAGGGCGGAGCGCGGCTGTTCGTCAGCATCCACGCCAACGCGTTCATCAACTCGGGACCGTACGGCACGACCTGCTATGTCTCCAAGCCCGAAGACGTCGCCTTCGCGCGGATCGTGGAGGCGCAGCTCGCGGCAGACGGAACCAAGGACGACGGCATCGTAAAGAGCCATCTGTATGTGACGCTGCATGCGCGCATGCCGGCGGTGCTCATCGAGACGGCATTCCTCTCGAACCCGAGCGACTATGCGTTGCTCACGTCGCCCGCATGGCGTCAAAAGGTCGCGCAAGAGATCGCCGACGGCATCGGGCGATACACGCGCGAGTACCCGGTCCCCAATCAGCCCGCGCAGTAGCGCCGATGATCGGGCTGTGTGATTCGGGCCTCGGCGGACTCACCGTGCTCGCTCGCGTGCGCGAGCGGATGCCGCTCGTGGACACGATCTTCTTCGCAGATCAGGCGCACGTTCCGTACGGCGATCGCACGCACGGCGATCTGCTCGGTCTGCTGCGCGCGAATTTGGCGCGCCTCGACGCCTACGGCGTCGACGGCATCGTCATGGCCTGCAACACGTCGTGTGCGATCGCCGAGCGCTACGGTTGGCCGGCGTCGCGCGCGCCGGTCCTCGACCTGATCGAATCGGCGGCCATCGCGGTCGAGCGCGGCGGGTTTCGGCGCGTCGGCGTCGTCGCGACGGCCGCGACGGTCGGAGCGGGCTCATACGGCCGAACGCTGCGCGCGCACATCGGCGGCATCGACGTCGTCGAGGTGCCCGCGCCGGCGCTCGTGCCGCTCGTCGAGGCGGGCGAACTCGACGGCGACAGGCCGCACGCGGCGGTCGCCGAGGTATGCACGCATCTTCCGCTGGATCTGGACGCGGTCGTGTTCGGCTGCACGCATTATCCCGTGCTCAGGCGCCACTTTCAGGCGGCACTCGGAACCGGAGTCGCGCTCGTCGATCCGGCGGCGCTGCAGGCCGAGCGCGCGGCCGCGCTGCTCGGCGACCGTGCGCGCGGAACGGGTCGCTCGACCTACGTCACCAGCGGCGACGAAGCGGCATTCCAGGCCAACATCGCGCGCTTCATCCGGAGCTCTAACGTGGCTTAGGTCTCCTATGGCGCGGCGGCGCAGCCGTGATAACGGTTCGAATACATGGGCTGCAGGCTGTAAACCGTTCCGCTCACCGCGATCTTCCACTGATAGGTTTGGCAGAGATCCCCGACCTCCGATGAAAAGGTGAGGTTGAACCACGCGAGAGCGGGGCCGGGATCGGTGATCGCTTCGAAGGTTTCGTGCGCGAGCGTCGACGCGGTCGAGTTGGTCAGGGCGCTCGCCCCTGCCGAGGCGCGGGACGCGCAGAAGCCGACCTTCTGATACGGCTCGATCGAGACGATGACGGGTTCCGGGACGTCCTTGAACGCGACGCTCTCGTGATAGGCGCAGAAGAAGTTCGTGCCGGGATGGTCCGGTGAATAGCACGACCGCGTGCGATCGAAGCACGTGTCCGTTCCCTTGGTCAAAAAGACATGGTACATGTTGGAATCCCCGGCCTTCTTGCCGTTTTTCACGAGAGCGGCGTGCAGGATCGTCAAGAGGTCGTTCTGATAGAACAGCCTCGTGTACGTATGGTATTTCACCGAAAACGTGCCGCCGAGCGTGTATGCGCCCGGCCCGGCGCCGGTGTACTGCCGCAAGAGCTCTACGAACCGGCTCGTCGTGAGATCCCTTTGGAAGCCCTCGGGATCTCCCCAGCAGCTCTCGCCGCCGCCGGCGCAATTGACGTAGACGTTGAACGCCGCCGCCGTCTTCATGATCGGGCCCCTGTGGCGCGCGAGATCGGCCGGATATACTATTTTTCCATCCCCGCGCCACCGGCCCATCGCGTCGGGATAGCGCAGCGGCATCATATGGTACGAGAGGATCCGCGCCGTGCGAGCGCTTTGCTCGTCGTCGGACTCAACGACGAGCGTCGAGTTTTGCAGCGACGGTGACTGTGAAAGCGCCGGAACGTAGGCTCGATCGAACCCCGCGCAAGCGGTCGCCGCCGTGCAACAGAAAAATACTGCAAATGTCCGAGCAATGAAGCTTTTCATCGCGTTACCTCCTGTCGAATAGTTGCCCGGTCGGTGGCGGCGACCTCCAACGCGCTCCGTCGAAGGACTAATGTGCCGACAGCAATCCGACGTGGAACAGCGAGAAGAAGAACGCGGTCGTCGCGACCGCGAGCGCGACGCCCGCCGCGACCTGCATGATCGTGTGGGCGCGCAGGTAGACGCGCGCCCAGCAGACCATCGGAATCAGGATCATGAACGGCAGGGGCTGCCTGCCGTAGATCAACGTCAGCGCTGCGAGCGGAGCCGTGATGCCGAGGGCGTGCGTGCTGATCTTCCAATACCGCGTGATGTATTGCACGATCAGCGTTGAAAGCAGATAGCCGAGCATCGCGGCGATCATCAAGCGCGGCGCGTGCGCGATCCACAGCGCCGCCGCGCCGAGAGAGTAGAAGATCACGAACGCGGTGAAGACCATCTCCCGCTCGCTCCGCACCGACATGTCCAGGTCGGAGATGCGATCGGTGCCATAGAGCCAGAAGACGTAGAGCATCGGACCGATCGACGTGAAGAACGTCGAGATGAAGAGCAGGCGCCAGAAGTCCCAGGTGTCCTTGGCGCCGATGAGCGCGAGGATGACGAAGAGCGCGAGGGCCGTCAGGAACGGGTTGAAGATCGTGGAGAGAATCCGCGCCAAGTCGCGCCAGACGCGCCGATTCTTGATCGGAACTAACGAGCGCACCGGCCGCTCGAGCCTCTCGGATTCGGACACCGCGGGGTATTGGTCGGCAGGCGCGTCGGAGCCTGCGGTCGTAGAGAGCAGGCCGCCAATGCCTTTTCTAAAGGAACACGACGTAATTTGAGTCCGCTCCTACTAGCCGCCGCCGCATCCAAGGCGGTTCCCGCGGCTGCGGCGACGATATTGCGCAACGCCGTCCCGCCGAACGCGCCCGCGCCGGCCCCGGCGATCGAGCCCAGGACGTGGATCGCCACGCACTGGCCCTGGCTGACGCACGGCTTCGCTGGCATCTTCATGATCGCGGCGGTCTTGCTGGTCTTTTTGCTCGCGGTTCAGACGACGAAACAGGAGGGGCTGACGGGCTCCATCGGCGGGCGGGTCGAGAGCGCCTATCGCGGCCGCCTGGGCGCCGAGGAACAGCTCAAGCGCCTCACCGGAATGGTCGCCGTCGTCTTCGTCGTTGTCGGATTCGTGCTCTCGCTAACGGGCATCTAGGGATCCAGGCAAGCGGTGCCGCTGCTCGAGGTCGGTAATCTCCGGACGACGTTTCGGACCGAAGACGGCCTCGTTACCGCGGTCAACGGACTTTCCTTTTCGCTCGAAGCCGGCGAGACGCTCGGCATCGTCGGCGAGTCCGGCTCGGGCAAGTCCGTCACCGCGCTCTCGGTCATGCGCCTGTTGGCGCGTACTGCCACCGTTACGGCCGACCGGATCCTCTTCAACGGAGAGGATCTGCAAGCCAAGAGCGAGGCCGAGATGCGGCGGATTCGCGGCTACAAGATCGCGATGATTTTCCAAGACCCGATGACCTCGCTCAATCCGGTGCTTACGATCGGGGAGCAGATCGCCGAGGCCGTGCGCCTGCATCTCGGGCTGGGAAAGCGCGAGGCCCGCGAGCGTGCGATCGAGATGCTGCATAAGGTGCGCATTCCGCTTCCCGACAAACGGCTGGGCGACTACCCACATCAGTTCTCCGGCGGCATGCGCCAGCGCGTCATGATCGCGATGGCGCTTTCGTGCAACCCTCAGCTGTTGATCGCCGACGAGCCGACGACCGCCCTAGACGTCACGATCCAAGCCCAGGTCCTCGAGCTCATGAACGACCTGCAGCGCGAGACCGGCGCGGCCATCATCCTGATCACGCACGATCTCGGCGTCGTCGCCGAATTCTGCAAGAACGTCCTCGTGATGTACGGTGGCAATCTCGTCGAGTACGCGTCGGCCGAGCAGCTCTTCGCCCAGCCGCGGATGCCGTACACTCAGGGCCTACTCGCGTCGCTGCCGCGCCTCGACGACAGCGAGCATCGGCGGCTCGAGCCGATACAAGGTCAGCCCCCGAATCTCCTACGGCTCCCGCCGGGCTGCGCGTTCGCGCCGCGGTGCGCGTACCGCATGCCGATCTGCGACGAACCCGTGCCGCTCTACGACTTCGGCGGCGGTCACGTCGCGCGCTGTTACCTGTACGACGAGCGCGCCCGCGATCAGCGTCCCGAGTCGGCGGAGGCCCTCCCCATCGTGCCGGCATCGTGAGCGCCGGCACGCTCGTCGAGGCGAAGGACCTCTTCAAGTACTTTCCGATCCACGCCGGGCTGACGTCGCGTCACGTGGCGGACGTGCGCGCCGTTGACGGCGTGAGCTTTAGCATCCAGCAGGGCGAGACGCTCGGATTGGTCGGCGAATCCGGGTCCGGCAAGACCACCATCGGTCGCCTGCTGCTGCGGCTTCTCCCGGCGACGCGCGGCGAGATCCTGTTCCAAGGGCAGGACGTGCTCGCGATGAACCGCGGCAACGTTCGCCGCCTGCGCCGCCAGATGCAGATCATCTTTCAGGATCCCTTCGCCTCGCTGAACCCGCGGATGACCGTCGGCGACATCATCGCCGAGCCGTTGGAGATTCACGGGATCACCAAGGGCAAGGAAACGCAGCGACGCGTGCGCGAGCTCCTCGAGCTCGTCGGCCTTCAGCCCTACCACGCCAATCGCTACCCGCACGAATTCTCGGGCGGCCAGCGTCAGCGCGTCGGCGTCGCGCGCGCCCTGGCGGTCAACCCGAAGTTCATCGTCTGCGACGAGCCGGTCTCGGCACTCGACGTCTCGATCCAGGCTCAGGTCATCAACCTTCTCGAGGAGCTCCAGGAGAAGTTCGGGCTGACCTATCTGTTCATCGCGCACGATCTCTCCGTCGTGCGGCACATTTCGAGCCGCGTGGCCGTGATGTACGTCGGCAAGATCGTGGAGGTGGCCGACCGCGACGCCCTCTATCGAAATCCGCTCCACCCCTATACTCAGGCGCTCCTCTCGGCGATTCCGATCCCAGACCCGGTGCTCGAGAAACGGCGCAAGCGCATCGTGTTGACGGGCGACATCCCCTCTCCAGTCAATCCACCCTCGGGTTGCCGCTTTCACACACGCTGCCCGATCGCGTTCGACCGGTGCGTCGCCGAAGAGCCGCCGCTACGCGAATACGAGCCGGGACACTTCGCCGCGTGCCACTGGGTCGAAGAACACGGCGGACGGGCCCCCGAGCTCACGCGATAAAAAGGGCGATCGCGCTGCGATCGCCCGTCTCATCTGCTCCCGAGCCTAGGCTTTCTTCTTGCGCCCGCCCTTGCGCTTCTTGCGCCCGACTTTCCGTGCGGCCTTGCGGACCTTGCGTCCGACTTTGCGCCCGGCCTTGCGAGCCTTGCGCGCGCCCTTGCGCTTCTTGCGCGCGACCTTGCGCCCGGCCTTGCGGACCTTGCGCGCGCCCTTGCGCGCGCCCTTGCGGACCTTGCGCGCGCCCTTGCGCTTCTTGCGCGCGACTTTCCGCGCGACTTTGCGGACCTTGCGGGCGACCTTACGACCCGCCTTGCGCACCTTGCGGGCGCCCTTGCGCGCCTTCTTGCGACCGACGGCCTTCTTTATGGCGATTGCGGCCACGATTTTACGACGGCGTGCTTTGCGACGAGGCTTTGGAGCCTCCGTCGCCGTGTCGCCGCCAAGTATGGAATCGGAGTCCATTCATTCCTCCTCGTCCCCCGGGGACGATTAGCGTTAGTGGACAGCGCCGTTGTAGCGCTTTTGAGCGAATCATAGAGGATTTTTCCAAATGTTGCAAATTCACGTGCGCGCGAATATAGGCGAATTTGCGGGGCACTTGACCCCGGCGGTATACTAGGGCCCGTGAAAAAGCCCCTGATCATTGTGGAGTCGCCCACGAAAGCGCGGACGATCAAGAAGTTTCTGCCGGCGCGCTACTCCGTGAAGGCATCGGTGGGACACGTACGCGACCTTCCGAAGAGCACGCTGGGCGTGGACGTAGAACACGATTTTGCGCCGAAATACCTTACAATCAAGGGAAAAGGCGAGGTGATCAAGGAGCTGCGCGGCGCCGTCAAAAGCGCAACCGACGTGTACCTCGCGACCGACCCCGATCGTGAGGGCGAGGCAATCGCTTGGCACCTGACCGAGCTCCTGCGGCTCTCCGATCCCAAGCGGATCGAGCTCCACGAGATCACCAAGGACGCCGCGCTGGCGGCTCTCAAGCACCCGCATCACATCGACATGGATCGCGTCAACGCCCAGCAGGCGCGGCGCATTCTGGATCGCCTGGTGGGCTATAAGATATCGCCGCTGCTCTGGGCGAAGGTACGCGGGGGCCTGTCGGCGGGGCGAGTACAATCGGTCGCCGTCAAGCTCATCGTCGACCGCGAACGAGAAATCGCCGCCTTCGTTCCCCGAGAATACTGGACCATCACGGCGCTCCTCGCGCGGAACGGCGCCTCCGCGGACGAAAGTGTCTCGGCCGATCTCGTATCGCATCGCGGCGAGAAGCTCGAGATTGCGACGCACGCGGCCGCCGACGCCGTCCTGCGCGCGCTCGACGGCGCGGTCTATCGCGTTGCATCCGTCAAGAAGCGCGAGCTGCGCCGGCACGCGCCTCCGCCGTTCACGACCTCGACGCTGCAGCAGGAGGCGTCGCGAAAACTCAAGATGCGAGTGCGCCGGGCCATGCAGGTGGCCCAAGCTCTCTACGAGGGCGTCGACCTGGGCGGGAGCCAGGGAACCGAAGGTCTGATCACCTACATGCGCACCGACTCGACACGGATCAGCGACCAGGCGCGCGAGGCCGCCGAGCAGTTTATCGTGAGCGCGTACGGCAAGGAGTTCCACGCCGGAACGCGTCACCGCGTGCGCGAGGGCGCGCAAGACGCCCACGAGGCGATCCGCCCGACGTCGGTGCTGCACACGCCCGAGAAGGTCGCCGGCGTTCTCAAGCGCGACGAGCTGCGGCTCTACACGATGATCTGGGAACGCTTCGTCGCCTCGCAGATGGCGCCGGCGCTGCTCGATCAGACGGTCGTCGACATCGCGGCCAACGACTACGGCTTTCGAGCGACCGGGACGATCGTGCGCTTCGCCGGATTCACGCGCGTCTACGACGAGAGCCGCGACGAGGAGTCCGCCGCCAGGGGGCGCGTCCGCCTCCCTCACTTAGAAGAAAACGAGGAGCTGGACTGCCGGAAGCTGGACTCCAAGCAGCACTTCACCGAGCCGCCGCCGCGCTATAGCGAAGCCGCTCTGGTGAAGGCGCTGGAGGACAACCGCATCGGGCGCCCATCGACGTATTCCGCGATCGTGGAGACGATCCAGGCGCGCGGTTACGTCACGCAGCAGGACCGGCGCTTCGTGCCGACGGAGATCGGCGCCGCCGTCAACGACCTGCTGGTCGAGCATTTCCCCACCATCGTCAGCCTGGACTTCACCGCCCAGATGGAGGGCGACCTCGACAAGGTCGCGGACGGGCACGAGGACTGGATCGTCCTGCTGCAACGATTCTACGGGCCCTTCGAGAGCGACTTAGAGTCCGCGGAGAAGAAGCTGCCGCGGCTCGAGCTGCGCGACGAGCCGACGGACGAGATCTGTCCGAACTGCGAGCGACCCATGGTCATCAAGACGGGCCGCTTCGGAAAGTTCATCTCGTGCACGGGGTACCCGGAGTGTAAGACGACGAAGCCGATCGTCAAAGAGACCGGCGCGGAGTGCCCCAAGTGTGGTGGCGCCGTCGTCGAGCGCCGTTCGAAGAAGGGGCGGCTGTTCTACGGCTGCGCGAACTATCCGAACTGCGACTTCATCTCGTGGGACGCCGTGGCGCGCGAGCGCTGCCCCGTCTGCGGATCGCACGTCGTCGAGAAAACACGCCGAGGCGGCACCGTCCAACTGCAGTGCGCGGCTGATCGCAGCCACGACGTCAGCACGCTCGCCCCGAGCGAGGTCGGCGCAGCGGAGCGCGAATCTCTAGAAGCATGACCGTCCGCTTGGCCATCATCGGCGGCGGGCTCGCGGGGTGCGAGGCGGCATGGCAGGCGGCGCACTGCGGCGTCGGCGTGGACCTCTATGAGATGCGTCCCCAGCGCAGCGGGCCCGCGCACCACACCGGCACGCTGGCGGAGCTCGTGTGCAGCAACTCGCTGCGCGGCGCGTCGCTCGAAAACGCTGTCGGGCTGCTCAAGGAGGAGCTCGCGCGCCTGGGCTCGCTTGTCGTGGGCTGCGCTCGCGACAGCGCCGTTCCGGCGGGCGGAGCGCTGGCGGTAGATCGCGACCGCTTCTCGAGTCTGGTCGAATCGCGCATTGCGGCCGATCCGCGGATCCGGCTGCACCGCGAGGAGGTGACCGCCATCCCGCTCGATCGTCCGGCGATCGTCGCGTGCGGTCCGCTGCCCAGCGACGAATTCCTGGAACAACTGGACCGCGTGCTCGGGCGCGGTGGCGAGTCGAAGCGGCTGCATTATTACGATGCCGCCTCGCCGATCGTCGCGGCCGACTCGATCGACGAGTCCCGGATGTACCGAAAGTCGCGCTACGAAAAAGGCGATGGCGACGATTACCTCAATATTCCGCTCGATCGGCCTGAGTACGAGCGGCTCCTGGCCGACCTGCGGACGCTCGACCGCCATCCGGCGAAGGCGTTCGAGTCCACGCGCTACTTCGAGGGCTGTTTGCCGATCGAAGAGATGGCGGACCGGGGCGACGACGTGCTACGCTTCGGGCCACTGAAGCCCGTGGGGCTGCGCGACCCGCGCACCGGCCGTACGCCGTACGCCGTCGTGCAACTCCGCAAAGAGAACGCCGACGGCACCGCGTTCAACCTGGTCGGCTTTCAAACGCGCCTCATGTGGCCGGCGCAGCGCGAAGCATTCGGGAAGCTGCCCGGCCTGCAGCGCGCGGAGTGGCTTCGGCTCGGCGTCATGCACCGCAACACGTTCATCGACTCGCCGCGTCTGCTCGACTCGCATTTGAAGCTCCGCGGAAGCGCCGCGCTGTACTTCGCCGGACAAATCACCGGAGCGGAAGGGTACGTCGAGGCGGCGGCGTGCGGCGCGATGACGGGAATCCACGCTGGCCGCGAGATCTTGGGCCTCGCGCCGATCGACTTTCCGCGCGCGAGCGCGTTCGGCGCCGTCGTCGCCCACCTGCAAAATCGCGCGACGCCGGATTTTCAGCCGGCGAACGTGACCTGGGGCGCGTTCCCGCCCCCTCCGCAAGACGCTGCGCCGATGGGTAAGCGGGAGAGGCGCAGGGCGCTGGCCGAGCGTGCGCTGCTCGCGATCGAATCCTTGGGAACCTCTGAAGGAGTCCATGTACCGGTCGTTTGAACCGCAAAGCCGTCGGATGCTAGGAGAGGGCGAGGGAGCATCCCCAACGGGGACCCACGCAGTGGGGGCGCGGAGCACGCAGTGCGTAGCGCTTCAAACTCACTCGGGGTCCCCACGAGCGGAACGCGAGTGGGGAAATGTGACCGAGTCTTCGACAAGGCAGACGGCGGCTTTGCGGTCAAACCCTTCGGGCAGCGGCAGTTTCGCCGCATCTCTTTGTTGCGCCCTCGGTCACAGAGGGCGCTGCTATGCTTCCTCAGGCGCGCCTCGATCTGCGGCGAAACGGCTCGCTGCGATCGGTGCAGCGACTCCTTCAGAGGTTCCCTTGGCCGCTGAAACCCTCTTTGCGCCCGCGGGGTAGTCACGCTAGCATGCAATTACGGTCTACGACGATTTTGGCCGTGCGGCGCGACGGTAAGCTGGCGATCGCGGGCGACGGCCAGGTGACGCTCGACAAGACCATCGTCAAACACGGCGCGCGCAAGGTTCGCAGAACGTCCGGCGGCAAGGTGCTGGCCGGATTCGCCGGCTCGGCAGCCGACGGCATCACGCTGCTCGAAAAATTCGAAAGCAAATTCGCCGAGTTCAAGGACCTCACGCGAGCGGCCGTCGAGCTCGCCAAGGACTGGCGGCAAGACCGCGCCTTGCGGCGCCTGGAGGCGCTGATGATCGTCGGCAACACCGAGCACCTGTTCGTGCTTTCCGGAACCGGTGACGTGATCGAGCCCGACGAGGGAATTGCCGCCATCGGCAGCGGCGGCGCCTACGCGCAAGCCGCGGCCGCCGGGCTGTTGCGCAACACGCAGCTCGCCGCCGCCGAGATCGCCCGCAAGAGCCTCGAGATCGCGGCCGAGATCTGCATCTATACCAACGACGACATCATCGTGGAGACCTTGCCGTGACGAGCGCGATCGCGAGCGTCGATTCGACCGCGCTGACGCCGCGCCAAGTCGTGGGCGAGCTCGATAAATACATCGTCGGACAGGCCAAGGCGAAGCGCGCCGTCGCGATCGCGTTGCGCAACCGGTATCGACGGGCGCGCGCTCGCGAGGATCTGCGCGAGGAGATCACCCCCAAGAACATCCTGATGATCGGTCCGACCGGCGTGGGGAAGACCGAAATCGCCCGGCGTCTCGCCGCGTTAGTCGGCGCTCCGTTCGTCAAGGTCGAGGCCACGAAGTACACCGAGGTCGGCTACGTCGGACGCGATGTGGAGTCGATGGTGCGCGATCTGGTCGAGGCGTCGATTCGCACGGTAACCGAAGAGCGCCGCGAGGAGGTTCGCGAGCTCGCCAAGCGCCACGCCGTTGAGCGCGTCATCGATGCGCTCCATCCGGAGACGCGTCCGCCGGGCCAGTCGCAGGGCAATCCGTTCGGCGCGGCGCTGGGATCGATCTTCGGGAGCGGAGTCTCGGGCCAGCCGTCGCATCCGGGTCCGTCGGTGTCCGTTTCGCCCGACGCGCAGCGCGTCCGCGATCAGACGCGCGGCGAGATCGAGCGCGGGTTTTACGACGTCCGGCTGATCGAGATCGAGGTCGAAGAGACGCCGAGCCTGCCGATCGGCGTCATCGGCGGCGGCATGGACCAGGCCGGCGACCTCGGCGAGATGCTCGGCGGCATCCTGCCGAAACGCCGCACGAAAAAACGAGTGACGGTCGCCGACGCGCTCAACATCTTCGAGCAAGAAGAGGCCGCGAAGCTGATCGACATGGACGCCGTGAAGCGCGAGGCGCTCCGCCGCGCCGGCGAAGACGGCATCATCTTCATCGACGAGATCGACAAGGTCGCGGGATCGCAACTGCAGCGCGGCGGCCCGGACGTATCGCGGGAAGGCGTCCAGCGCGACATCCTGCCGATCGTCGAAGGATCGACCGTGAACACGAAGCACGGCCCGATCAAGACCGATCACATCCTCTTCATCGCGGCCGGCGCGTTTCACATCAGCAAGCCGTCCGATCTGATTCCCGAGCTGCAAGGACGCCTGCCGATTCGCGTCGAGCTGGACTCGCTGACCGCCGAAGACTTCAAGACCATCTTGACGCAACCCAAAAACGCGTTGGTCGAGCAATACAAGGCGCTGCTTGCTACCGACAACGTCGCGCTCGAATTCCGCGACGACGCGATCGAGCAGCTCGCGACCTTCGCGATGCGCGTCAACGAGCAGACGGAAAACATCGGCGCCCGGCGCCTCCACACGGTGCTCGAGCGCGTCCTCGAAGACGTCAGCTTCGCCGCCCCCGAAACGACCGGTACGGTGGTGATCGACGGCGCCTACGTGCGCGAGCGGCTCGCCGACGTCGTCGAGAACGCCGACCTTTCGGGGTATATTCTCTAAGGGTATTCACATTACGCCCGGCAGGGTGAGCGGGCCGGCACAGAGGATGGTTCTACCATGAACAAGTTGATTGGCGCTTTCACCGCAATCCTTAGCGCAGCGATCGTGTTGTCGGCGTGCAACGGCAACGGCGGCGTCGGCCCCGCTCCGGCGCCGAGCGGCACCTGTGGCGGCCCTCCGAACCAGCTCGAGGTTCTGTACCCGATCCCGAACAGCAAGAATGCTCCAGACGCGTTGGGCAACATCTACGTCTCGACCAAGGGCGCATTGCCGCCGAGCAACAGCTTCAACTTCTTCCTCGTGCAATCGAACGGCGGGTCGACGTTTACGGGCAACTTCGCTCAGATCAGCAAGGGGCAGATTCCCACGCCGCACGCGTCGCCGTCGTATTCGAATCCGACATATTACCAGTCGTCGTTACCGCCGAGCTATATCATCGGTCCGGCGCAGGCGGTCAGCCTGTTTTGGAACAACGGCGGCGCGAACTGCACCCCGCACTTCCTGGTGTCCTCTTTCAAGACGAAATAGCGGCCTAAAGGTCGCGGCTAGGGCACAAAGTAGCGGGCGGCGACAACGAAGAATAGCCGCCCGCAATGCCTTACATCCGCGAGATCCTCGCCGAGGGTCATCCGGCGCTGCGCAAGGTCGCGAAGAGGGTCGATCCGCGCGAGATCGACGACCCGCTCTTTCAGCAGCTGATCGACGACATGTTCGAGACGATGTACGCGGCGCCGGGTGTCGGCCTGGCCGCGCCGCAGGTCAACGTCTCGAAGCGCCTGTTCGTGATGGACGTCAACGACGACGAACATCCGCCGGCCGTCGTGATCAATCCGAAGCTGGAGGGTCTGATCGAAGAGGTCGAACTGCGCGAAGGCTGTCTCTCCGTGCCCGGGATGGTCGGTGAGATCGTCCGCTACAGGCGCGCGGCCGTGACGGGCCTCGACCGCGAAGGCTGCAAGATCCGCTTAGAAGGCGAAGGGCTGCTGGCGCAGTGCCTGCAGCACGAAGTGGACCACCTCAACGGCACGCTCTACATCGACCGGGCGAAGAACGTCCGTCCCGCGGTTTCCGAAGAGGACAAGGAAACGGCGGAGGCGTGAAAACGCTCTTTCTCGGCACGGCCGCGTTTGCGGTGCCGAGTCTGCGCGTCGTCGCGGCCCGCACGCGGCTCGTCCGCGTAGTAACGCGTCCGGACCGCCCCGCGGGACGCGGCCAGCGGCTCACGCCGAGTCCCGTCAAGCGCGCCGCGCTCGAGCTCGGCCTCCGCGTCGACGAGCCGCGCGCGCTGCGCGCGTACGCCGCGGAGCTGCAGGACGAGGGGGTCGACCTCGCCGTGCTCGCGGCGTACGGACGCATCTTGCCGCAGGAGCTGCTCGATCTCCCACGCCTGGGCGCGCTCAACGTCCACCCCTCGCTGCTGCCGAAATACCGCGGAGCGACGCCGATTCAGGCCGCGCTCCGCAGTGGCGACAGCGAGACGGGTGTCAGCATCATGCTGATGGATGCCGGCCTCGACACGGGCAACGTCGTTCTTGCGGAGCGCGTCGCCATCGAGCCGGACGAGACCTACGGCGAACTGCATGACCGTCTTGCGACGATCGGCGCGGACGCGCTGGCGCGAGCGATCGATCTCGCCGATCGCGACGCGCTCGTCCCAACCCGACAGCACGGCGAGCCGAGCTTGACGCGGCCGCTCGACCGCGGCGACCTCGCCGTCGATCTCGCTTGGCCGCCGCAGCGCGTCGTCAATCACGTGCGCGCCTACTCCCCGCTCCCCGCGGCGCGGGCGAGCATTGACGTAGAGACCGTCAAGATCTTGCGCGCGCACGTCGCGCCGGACGGCCGGCTCGTCATCGACGAGCTCATCGCACCGAACCGCGGAAGGATCACGTACCCGCGAAGCTTCCCGGTGGAGAGGAGACGGTGCCACCGATGGTCTGCCGTCACCAAAGTCGTCTC
>DATDGN010000139.1:0-8462 GCA_036522095.1 Candidatus Cybelea sp.
GTCCGTCAACCGCTGCTGGCGCGCGCGAGCTTCGAGCAGTCGTCGTTCGTCCTCCACACGGGCGACGAAGCGGGCTGGGAGCGGCTCCAGGAGCGGCTCTTCGCGCTCGGATACGAGCGCTGCGACGTAGTCAGCGCCGTCGGCGAGTACGCGGTGCGCGGCGGAATCGTCGACTGCTTTGCGGCGACCGCGGACGCGCCCGTGCGCATCGAATTCGTCGGCGACGCGATCGAGTCGATGCGCGAGTTCGCGATCGAGTCGCAGCGCAGCAGCGCGGCGGTCGAGCGGCTCGAGATCGCGGCGTGGTCCGACGATCTCGACGGCGTCGCGACCGTCTTCGACTACCTGCCGGCGGACGCGACGGTCGTGATCGAGGAGCCTGCGGCGATCGCGGCGACGGCGCGCGCGCTCGACGAAGAGCGCGCCCGCGAACGGCATACGCTGCTCGCGGACGAACAGGCCGCCGAAGCGCTGCTCGCGCATTCCTCGGCGCCGCCGGCGTCGCTACGCGAGGTCGGCGCGTCGATCGCGCGACATGCCGGGCTCGTTCTGCCCGGAGCGATCGAGCTCGCGGGAAATTCGGAAGATTGGGTTCCGCCGGTCCTCGATTCGTTCGTGCTCGAGTGCCGCCCGGTGGAGCACTTCAATCGGCAGGTCGCGCTCTTCTCGCAAGCCCTGCGCGAGTGGATCTCGACCGGCGAAACGATCTTCATCGTCAGCGCGGCCGTTTCGCGCACCATCGACGTGCTGCGCGCGGCCGGCATCGAACCCGGACGCGCCGTGCACGTCGATCACGGATCGATCGAGTCGGGCTTCAGGATGCCGCAGGTGCACCTGCGCGTACTCGGAGATCGCGAGATCTTCGGCGCGCCGCCCAAGCGCGTCAAGATGCGCGCGCTCAAAGAGGGCGTGCCGATCACGCTGGCCGACCTCCGAGTCGGAGATTATGTCGTACACGCGGTACACGGCGTCGGCCAGTATCTGGGCCTGCGCCCCGAGACGATCCTCGGCGCGACGCAGGACTACCTCGACCTGCGCTATACCGGCAGCGACCGTATGCTGGTGCCCGTCACTCAGATGCATCAGGTGGCGAAGTATTCGGCCGCCGAAGGGCAGGCGCCGCGCCTCTCCAAGATGGGCGGCGCCGACTGGGCGCGCGCCAAGGCGCGCGTCTCCGAATCGCTGTCGAAGATCGCCGACGAGCTCGTGGCGCTCTACGCGGAGCGCGAGCTGTCGCGCGGCTTCGCTTTCGCACCCGACACCACGTGGCAGAGCGAGATGGAGGAAGCGTTCCCCTACGAGCCGACGCCGGACCAGCAGAAGGCCGCCGACGCTACGAAATCCGACATGCAGCGCGCGCGGCCGATGGATCGCCTGATCTGCGGCGACGTCGGCTACGGAAAGACCGAGGTCGCGATGCGCGCGGCGTTCAAGGCCATCGCCGACAAGAAGCAGGTGGCGGTGCTCGTGCCGACGACGCTGCTGGCCGACCAGCACTTTCGCACGTTCGGCGCGCGGTTCGGGGCGTTTCCCGTGCGCGTGGAAGAGCTCTCGCGCTTCACGCCCAAGGCCGACCAGAAACGGATCTTACGCGACCTCGCGGAGGGCAAGGTCGACGTCATCATCGGCACGCACCGGTTGCTGCAGAAGGACGTCGCGTTCGCCGATCTCGGCTTGATCGTCATCGACGAGGAGCAGCGCTTCGGCGTCATGCACAAGGAGCGTCTCAAGGGATATCGGGCGAGTGTCGACGTCTTGACCCTCTCGGCCACTCCCATCCCGCGAACGCTGCACATGTCGCTCATGGGCGTTCGCGACCTCTCGCTCATCCAAACCGCGCCGAAGAACCGCATGTCGATCAAGACGATGGTCGTTCCGGCCAGCGACGCCATCGTGCAGCGCGCGATCGGCGCCGAGCTCGACCGCGGCGGCCAAGTCTACTACCTGCACAATCGGATCGAGTCGATCTACGCCGTTCGCAACGCGCTGCAGCAGCTGGTCCCGCACGCCCGCATCGCGGTCGGCCACGGCCAGATGCGCGAGGCCGAGCTCGAGCCGGTCATGCAGCGCTTCATAGACGGCGAAATCGACGTCCTGGTCGCGACGACGATCATCGAGAATGGCATCGACATTCCGAACGTCAACACGATGATCGTCAACGACGCGGACCGTTTCGGTCTCGCGCAGCTCTACCAGCTGCGCGGTCGCGTCGGACGCTCGAACCATCAGGCGTATTGCTATCTGCTCTATCAGGGGCACAAGGCGCTCACGGAGGAGGCCAAGGCGCGACTCGAAGCGATTCGGGAGTTCGCGCATCTCGGCTCGGGATTGCAGATCGCGATGCGCGACCTCGAGATTCGCGGCGCCGGCAATCTGCTGGGATCGGCCCAGTCGGGCTTCATCGCGTCGGTCGGCTTCGAAACGTACTGCGAGCTGCTCGCGGAGGCCATCGCGGAGCGGCGCGGCGCGCCGGCCTCGCTCGAAGAACGACAGGAGGCGGTCATCGACGTCAAGATCAGCGCCTTCATCCCCAACGAATACATCCCGCAAGTCTCGCAGAAGATCGCCATCTACCAGCAGCTGGCGAAGGCTCGAACGGAGGCGGAGGTCGAGGAGGTCGAGGCCGGCGTGCGCGATCGATTCGGAGCGTTTCCGGAGCCGCTGCGCAATCTCGTCGAGCTGACCAAGCTGCGCGCGGTGGCGCTGAAGAAGCACGTCACGCGCGTCGTCGTCGACGACCATCGGCTGACGTTCGGCGTCGGCTCCGGGTTCGAACTCGATGCGGCCGCGCTTCCCACGTTTGCCGCGCTCACGAAGAATCGATTTCGTTTCGGCGAAGGCCGCATCGTCGTGGATCTGCCCCCGTCCCGGGGTGGGCGCAAGAGCTCCTCGACGAGTTGGATACCTCTTTTGCGGCAGTTGCTGGCAGCGATTTAAGCGGCCTAGGGCCCCCTCATTGGAGGACCTGCGATGCCGCGCGCGAACCTGGCGGCCGTATCGCGGGGCCATCGGCCCCGCTTCCTACGCACTCAACTTTCCTACGGAGCTATGATGTCGAAAGCCCAACGCATCACCGTGGGCCTCGCCGCCCTTCTGATGGGCACGTCCGTTGCGGCGTGCTCCGGTGGCGGCACGGTCGCGACGGTGAACGGCGAACCGATCAGCCGAACCCAGTTCAACAACCGACTCGAGACGAGCCCGATGGCACGCGGCGTCCTGCAGCAGATGGTGCAGGAGATGCTGATCGAGCAGTACGCCAAGAACAACAACATCGTCGTCAGCGACGCCGAGATCAACGACCGCGAGGATCAGATCAAAGCGGCCTTCCCCGGCACCTCATGGGACGAGATGCTGAAGTCGCGCAATCTCACCGAGAGTGACGTGCGCGCCGCGCTCCGCGAGCAGCTGATCCTGGATAAGGCTCTCCAAAAAGAGATCACGATCACGCCCGCCGAGATCAAGGCGACGTTCGCCAAGGATCACGCCTCATACGACACGCCGCCAACGGTGACGGCGCGCCACATCCTCGTGCCGAGCCTCGCTCTGGCCAACCAGATCGAAGCCGACCTCAAGGCCGGACAGAGCTTCGCGACGCTCGCCGCCAAGTATTCGACGGATCCCGGAAGCAAGGACAAGGGCGGCGACCTCGGCACGTTCCGCAAGGGGCAGATGGTGCCGGCGTTCGACAAGTACGCCTTCTCGGCGCCGATCGGCGTGATCAGCCCGCCGATCAAATCGCCGTTCGGCTACCATATCATTCAGGTCGAAAAGCGCACGCCCGGCAAGAAGGCGACGCTCGCGGATGCGACCCCGAAGATGCTTCTCGGACTGCGCCAGCAGAAGGAAGCTCCGCTGATGCAGCCGTTCCTGCAAGGCCTGCAGCAGCACGCGGTCATCATCACCAACGATTCGCAGTTTGCCGGAGTCTTCCCGACGCCGACGCCGGCGCCGGCGGTCACGGCCTCTGCGGCGGCGGCATCGCCCGCACCCAGCAGCACGAAGTAGGGCCGCCGCGCGGCGGCACAACGGGGGCGTCCCGATGACGCCCCCGAAAGCGCGGGTAGGAACCTGCGGGGTTATGCTCGTGTACGCTGCTGAGGTCGATTTCGGATGAGTTTTAGGAGCGAGGGAGGGATCGTCGAAGTCGGCCTCAGCCCTTCGGGTTGGACGCGAAACAGCGTGCACGACCATAGCCCCGCAGGCTCCTAGTGTTGGTTCGCATCGCGGGTCTGGGTCCGGGCGATCCACGACTGCTGACGATCGGCAGCCTCGACGGGCTGCGCGAGATCGGGAGAGCGGTCGCCCTGCTCGCGCCGCCGGACCTCACGTCCTATCTCGAACGCAACGGCGTCGGCATCGTCCGCGGAATGGTGGACGATCCGGCGCTGTTCGTGCGCGGCAGCGCCGACGAGATCGCGCGCTTCACGCAGCGTCTCGACGACCCGTCGCTGCCTGACGGCCCGCTCGGGCTCGGCGTGCTCGGCAATCCCTTGTCGGACTTTCCCGGCCTCCCGGCGCTGCTGCGCGCGTTGGAGGCCCGCGGCGTCGCGACGGAAATCGTCCCGGGCGTGCCACGCGCGACGCTCTCCGCCTCGATCGCGATGCCGCTGGTGCCGCTCCCGCCGCAATCCTCGCACTACTCCTGGGACGATCTCGTCGAGATCATGGCGCGGCTCCGGCTCGGATGCCCGTGGGATCGCGAGCAGACGCACCGCACGCTCGTTCCGTACCTCATCGAGGAGACGTTCGAAGTCGTCGAGGCGATCGAAATTTCGCAGCTCGAGGGACTCTGCGAAGAGCTCGGCGACCTGCTGCTGCAGGTGCTCTTTCACGCACAGATCGCCACCGAGGTCGGCAAGTTCAGCATCGCCGACGTCGTCGACGCGCTCTCCAACAAGATGGTCCGGCGTCATCCGCACGTCTTCGGCGACGCCGTGATCGAGGACGTGGACGCACAATGGCGCAACTGGGAGCGACTCAAGGCGCTCGAAAAGACGGGACGCCGGCGCAAGAGCCGGCTCGACGGAATTCCGAAGCATCTCGGCGCGCTGCAGCGCGGCCAACGCATGCAGGAAAAGGCGGCGCGCGTCGGCTTCGACTGGCCGAACGTGTACGGCGTGCTCGACAAGCTGACCGAGGAGCTGCGCGAGCTCGCCGAGGCGCGGCGCCAGCCCCAGGACGACCCACGCGTGCGCGAGGAACTCGGCGACGTCTTCTTCACGCTGGTCAACCTGTCGCGCGCACTGGGGATCGACGCCGAGACCGCGCTGCGCGAAGCCAACGAGAAGTTTTACCGGCGATTCGCCTTCATGGAAGAGCGGGCCGGCGCCGACGGCAGGAACCTCGCCGATCTAACGCTCGACGAGTTGGAGGAGCTATGGGAAAAGGCGAAGGCCTGACGGCGATCCTGCGCGTGCGTATGGGGCTGCACGACGCCCACTACGGGGGCGCGCTGGTGGACGGCGCCCGGATTCTCGCGCTCTTCGGCGACGTGGCGACCGAGCTGCTGATACGCCTCGACGGCGACGAGGGACTCTTCGCCTCGTACGACAGCATCGAGTTCCTCGCGCCCGTGTACGCGGGCGACTTCATCGAGGCGCAGGGGCGCATCGTAAAGGTCGGCAAAACGTCCCGCCGGATGGAGTTCGAGGCGCGTAAGGTGATCGCGGCGCGGCCGGAGCTCGGCGCCAGCGCCGCCGACGCGCTCGAAGCGCCGGTCGTCGTCTGCCGGGCGACCGGCACGTGCGTGACGCCGAAGGCTAAGAAGCGCATCTGACCGCAGCTGGGCGGCCGATTTGATATCTCTTGAAGCCGCGCGGCGGCGCATTTGCTATCATCGCGCCGATGAATCGCAAGGACGTCCTCGTCATCGCCGGCTCGACGATGGCCGGCGCGCTGCTTCCGCGCACGGCCATCGCGCAATCGCAGGGTTCGGCGTACCCGCCGGCGTCGGTCCGCGTCGCCTTCGTCGTCGGCCCGGTCTCGAACCTGATCGACATTGCGGGACCCTATGAAGTCTTCGGCGACATGTACGCATCGAAGACCGGCGGGCCGCCGCCCAATGGAACCGACAACTGCCTCGGGGATGACGACGGCGCGCGGCCGCTCTACGCGCCGTATCTGGTCGGCGACACGCTCGAGCCCATCCAGGCCGGGCGCGGCGTAACGATCCTGCCGAACTACACCTTCGCCTCCGCCCCGGCGCCCGGCGTGATCGTCATGGGCGCCCAGTCGAAACACTCGCCGGCAAAGCTGGAATGGATTCGCGAGATGTCGCGCACGGCCGACGTCGTGATGTCGGTCTGCACGGGGGCCTACGTCCTGGCCGGCACGGGACTGCTCGACGGCAAGCGCGCGACGACGCATCACGACTACTACGACGATTTCGCCGCGACGTTCCCCAAGGTGACTGTCGTGCGCGGGCCGCGCTACGTCGAGGAGGGCAAGCTCAAGACCGCGGGCGGCCTGACGTCCGGCATCGAGCTCGCGATCCACGTCGTGGCGCTAATGCACGGCGAATCGCGCGCCGACCTAATAGCGCACTACCTGGAATACGTGCGGACCGAGCGGCCCACTTGACGTAAAAACACGCGGCAATGAGCCGCCTCTCTCGCCCCTTCACGCGAATGAAGGCGGTCGAAGAGGCGTACGATCCGGTATTCGCGCGACGGGATCCACGGATCGGCGGGGTATTTGCGAGCCCAATCCTCGATCGCGACTTGCGTGTTCACGAGTCCGCGGTAGCTCGGCCCGCGGCGCTCCGCGTCGTGAATGCGATTGGTGATCTCCAGCGGACTCATCCGGATCGGGCCAAAGGTTTCGTCCGCCGGGGCGAGCTGGGACTTCGCGGAGGCATCCGCCGGCCCGCCGAGGGCCACCGCACAGAGCCAGGCTACGACTGGAAGCCAACCACGCCGCATGCGACCGCCTCGCGCCCGTTACTGGTCCCCGAGGGCCTGGCGCTGTCTTCCTCTATATCGGCCGAGCGGCCGCCAATACCTAGCGGCTATACCAAGCGTGCGTGGGTCTTCTTTTTCCAGACGAACTCGTAGTAGCTGAACTGCAGCGCGAGCACGACGCAGTAGGCGATCGGGTAGCCGAGCCAGACGCCGTCGAGGCCGTAGACGTGCATCAAGATGTACGCGGCCGGAACCTCGACGCCCCAGATCGCGAAGATGCCGTTGATCGTCGGCCAGAGCACGGTGCCGCTGCCGCGCATCACGCCGCTGAGGACGGCCGAGTTGCCGAAGAGCAGATAGCTCCACAGCGTGATCATCAGGAGCTCGTGCGCGATCTTGAGCGTGTTCGGGTCGGTTATGAACCAGCCGAGGATCTGCCACGCGAATATGTAGCAGAGCCCGATGATGACTCCGCCGATGACGTAATTCAGGCCGACGGCGGAGCGAATGACGCTCCCCAGCTTGTCCTCACGCCGAGCGCCGATGCACTGGGCGCCGAAGATCGAGGCCGAGATGCCGATCGAGATCGCCGGGAACTGGACATATCCGACGACCTGATTGACCGCGCCATACGCGGCCGTCGCGCTCGACCCGAAGCGGTTGACGAACGAGATGACGGCGATCTCCGCCAGCGAGACCATCATCACTTGAATGCCGGTCGGCACTCCGATCCGCACGACGCCACGCAGGATGCTCCAGTCGATTCGCATGTCTTCCAGCGTTTCGCGGTCGAACTTCAGCGGGTGGTCGTGACGGGCGAGATAGTACAGCAGCCACGCGAGCGCCGCCGAGTTGGCGATCAGGCCGGCCACCGCGGCGCTGACCACGCCGAGCTTGGGCAGGCCGAAGACGCCGACGATGAAGAGCGGCGTGACGGCGATGGCGAGGACCGCCGAGACGATCAGCGCGTAGAAGGGCGTCGTGGAGTCGCCGGTGCCGCGCAGGATCGTCGCGTAGACGAAATAGACGAAGAAGACCGGCATCGTCAGGAAGAGCACGCGCGCGTACGCGTCCGATTGAGCGATGATGTCGGGCGGCGTGCGCAGCCACCCCAGGATCGTCGGCGAACCGAAAAAGCCCACGATCGCCACGATGATTCCCAAATAGAGCCCGGCGCCGATCACCGTCCCCGCGATCTTCTTCACCTTGTGGTGATCGCCGGCGCCGAACGCCTGACCAATCAGGACGCTGGCGCCGCTCGAGACGCCGAACACGAACGAGAACAGCAGAAAAACGATCGGGAAGACGGCCGAGATCGCGCCCAGCGCCTGCGTGGAGATGAGGCGGCCGATCCATATACTCGCCATCGTCTGCGACGCCGACTGCAAGACGTTGCTGAGCATCAACGGCACGAGAAAGACGAGGAGGATCTGCCACATCGGCTTCCCCTCCTCGAACACGTTGACCCCGCGGCGTGGTACCGCGCGCGCCTGTGCCATTTGCTCGAATCCTTTATTCCTGTGCGAGTACTTCGTAGATGCGTTTGCGAGTCTCGTTGAGCAA
>DATDGN010000140.1:0-4578 GCA_036522095.1 Candidatus Cybelea sp.
GTAATGCTGCGCGCGCATCTTGGTCGGGTCGCGATCGATCAGCGCCCAATCGCCGGGAGCCGGCGCGGTGAACGGATGGTGCGCGGGAATCGGCTTCCCCGTCTCCTCGTCCAGCTCTAGGTACGGAAAGCCCGTCACCCAAGCGAACGCATACTCACCGGGATCGCGCAGCTTGCAACGCTCGCCAACCTCGTTGCGCATCTTTCCCGCGACGGCGTGCGCGAGCTCCATCGTGTCCGCGAACAGCAGGACAGCGTCGCCGGGTCCCGCCGCGGCGGCGGCGCGAACCGCCGCGACGTTCGCCTCCGTAAGGAACCGCGCCGCCGACGACTTGACCCCGTCGCCCGAGAGCGCGATCCACACCATGCCCTTGCCGCCGAACTGCTTGGCCGTCTCGGTCAGCGCGTCGAACTCGCGCCGCGACAGCGCCGCTCCGCCCGGATAGCGCAGCGCGACGATCGCGCCGCCGCCCTCGATCGCAGATCGGAACACGCCGAAGTCGGTGCCGGCGAACGCGTCGGTGACGTTGGCGAGCTCGAGGCCGAAGCGCAGGTCGGGCTTGTCGAGGCCGTATCGCGCGATGGCGCCCTCATGGGTCATGCGCGCGAACGGCGGCACCTCGATGCCGAGCGCCTCGCGCCACACGTAGCGCATGCACGACTCCATCGTCTCGATCACGTCTTCCTCGGTACAGAACGAGAGCTCGACGTCGAGCTGCGTGAACTCGACGAGGCGATCGGCGCGCTGGTCTTCGTCGCGCATGCAGCGCGCGATCTGCATGTACTTCCCGAACCCGGCGATCATCAGGATCTGTTTGAGCAGCTGCGGCGACTGCGGCAGGGCGTAGAACGAGCCCGGGTAAAGCCGGCTGGGAACGAGATAGTCGCGCGCGCCCTCGGGTGTCGACTTGATCATCATCGGCGTCTCGATCTCTAAGAAGTCGCGCGAATCGAAGAAATCGCGCATCGCCTTGACGATGCGGTGACGCACGCGGAGGTTGCGCTGCATGCGCGGCCGGCGCAGATCCAGATAGCGGTACTCGAGGCGCAAGTTCTCGTCGGCGTCCTCGTCGACGTTGATGTGAAACGGCGGCACGAGGGACCGATTGAGGATATCGAGCGCCTCGACGGCGACCTCGACGTCGCCCGTGGCGAGCCGCGGGTTCTCCGTTCCCGTCGGACGGCGCCGTACCGCGCCGGTCACGCGCAGCACGTCTTCGTTGCGCAGGTGCTCGGCCTGCGCGAAGCTCGGGTGCTGCGGGTCGAAGACCACCTGCGTGATGCCCTCGTGATCCCGGAGGTCGACGAAGATCAGGCCGCCGTGATCCCGGCGGCGGTTGACCCAGCCGTGGACCTCGACGACTCTGCCCTCGTCGCCCGCGCGCAGCGCGCCGCACGACACCCTATCGCTCATCGCCCGCGCGCCCTTCCTTGATCCCGGAGACGTAATGATACTGCAGCAAGAGCTCGCGTGCCAAGCGCGAGCGCGCCGCGCGCCGGTCGATGTAGCCGAGCACGTGCGGCAGGCGCGTCAGCAGCGAGTGCAGCCCAAGCGAGAGCGGCGTCATCCCGAGGTTCAGCATCACCGAGAAATCCGGATGCTTGCGATAGAAGCGCGCCGTGGAGCGGCCGGCGAGACGCATCTTCGCTTTCTGATCCTCGTACGGGACCGCTTGGCAATGATAGCTCACCGCGCCGGGCTCGTAGAGAATCCTGACGCCAAGCTTCTCCAGCCGATAGCCCAGCTCCAGATCCTCGTGACCGTAGCCGGTAAAGCATTCGTCGAAGCAGCCCGCCGCGACGAGGTCGTCGCGACGAACCGAGGCGTTGCCCGTCAAGAAATAGAGCCACGACAGTTTTTTTCGTGAGGGTGGATGGAGATGCCCGCGCGCCGCGGGATGATCGCGCTTGTAGCGATAGTCGTCCATGTCCTCGACCTGGACCTCGAGCCCGACGATCGCGACACGCCGCTGCTCGCGATGGCGGCGCAGGTGCGTCGAGAGGAGATCGGGTGAGGCCAGGATGTCCGCGTCGTTGAAGAGCACGGCGTCGCCGCGCGCGGCCGCGATGCCGGCGTTGCGCGCGGCCGCCCGTCCGCTGAAGCTGGCCGCGAGGTGCCGCACGTTGGCATGCTCGGCCTGCACCGCGGCGAGATAGCGATCCGTGCCGTCGGTCGAGTTGGAGTCGCACACGATCAGCTCGTACTCCGACGGCGCGAGATCTTGCGCGAGCAGCGTCGGAATGACGTTCGCGAGCGTGTCGAGGCGATTGTACGTCGGGATGACGACGGAGATCTCAGGCATGTGTGACCTTTAAAAGTCGGCCGACGCCGTTGGAGATCTCGTCGCGAAAGCGCAGCAGCGAGTCGTCGTCATCGCAGGCCGGCTTGCGCACCAGGACGTGAGGCACGCCGTAAGGCGACCACTCCTGCGAGTTCAAGCGGAAGTATTTGTGCTCGAACGCGACGAGCGTCGGCCGCCCGACGGCGCTGGCCACGTGGGTCGCGCCCGTGTCGACGGTCACGACCACCCTGGCGCGCTCGAAGACCGCCGCCCACTCGTAGAAGGGCAGCAAGCGCAGAAGCCGCGCGACGCTGGGGCGCTCTTCGAAGATCGCGGCGCTCGACTCGGTGTCGTGAGCGCAGGTGATCACGACCGGGGCGAACCGCGCCAGCTCATCGACGATCGCAAGCGTCCCTTCGAGCGTGCTACCGTCGGTGAACCAGCGCTGCCCGAGGTGAAACACGATGGGATCGCTCGGCAGCGTCTGCGCGACGTGCCGGTCTTCTGCCCGGACGTCGAGGCGCAGCCGGTAGTCTCGGCGATGCGCGCCCGCGAGCGCAACCAGATCGAGCAACTGCACGACCTCGTGCCGCACGACGCGCCGCGGTTCCCGGTCGCACAGCTCCGGATCGGCTTCGGAGATCATGACGCGGTTTAGGTACAGGTGGGCCGTGACGCGGGCCAGCCAACGCCGCTCGTAGGTGTAGCCGACGCGCAGCGGCGCTCGCGTGCCGCCCACCAGCTGGAGGTCCACGGCGCGCGGCGCGAGCGCGATGGCGACGTCGTAGCGCGCCAAAGCGGCGCCGAACTTTCGCGGCGAGGCTTCACTCGGCAAGACGATCAGCTCGTCGACGTCATCGTTGCGTTCCATCACCACGCGATTGTACTCGCTCGTGACGATCGCCAGATGGGCTTCCGGAAACGACGCGCGGACCGTCGCGATCGCCGGAGTCGACAGGACGAGGTCGCCGATCCGGTCCGTGCGCGAGAGCAGGATCCTCACGTGCCGGACGATCGCAGCGCGCGCTCCAGCTCTTCGAAGTACGCCTCGTTCGCCAGCGCGCGGGCGGCCCGCAGCTCGCCGCGTTCCAGCGCACGTGCGCCGTTCGGTTGTCCGAGCCTGCGGCGAAAGCGCTCCGCGAATCCCAGGCGCCGCAGCAGCCCGTGAAATCCACGCTGCACCGGATTGATGCCGGTCGCGAGATACGCGCGCCAGTTGGGATGCAGCGCCACGAGGCGCGCTGCCGTGCGTGCCTGGGCCCGTGCTTGCCGCAGCATCTTCTCGACGCCGTCCACGCGGGGGCGCGGCTTGTAATGGTAGACGAGCGCCGCCGGATGGAAGATCGCCTTGACGCCGCGCGCGCGCAGCCGCAGCCCGACGTCGATGTCCTCCCAGCCGTACTCGGAGAACGACTCGTCGAATCCGCCGATCGCTACAATCGTGGCCAGCGGCGCCGACACGTTCGTGGTCCAGAAGTAGTTGCCGCTGTAGTTCCTCAGGCTCCAGATCGGCGGCGGCAGATCGTCGAGGCTCTGCACCTCGATCGCCCCGCCCCGGACGATGTCGGCCGGATGGCGCGCTGCCGCGCGCAGATGCTCCTCGACGAAGTTGGGGAGCGGGAGCACATCGTCGTCGATGAAGATGATGCGCTCGCCGCGCGCGCGGGCGATTCCCGCGTTGCGCGCCTTCGCGAGGCCGGCGTTCGCCTGCGTCACGACGGTGAGCGGGCAGCGGGCTCGCGCGCGAACGCGCTCGATCACCTCCGGCGTCGAATCCGCCGAACCGTCGTCCACCAGCACGATCTCGTAGTCGCGATCGTCCACGGTCTGTTCCAGGCACGCGTCGAGGACGCGTTCCAGCAGCGCGGCCCGGTTGTACGTGCACAGCGCAATCGTCGCCCGTATCATGCGATCAACGACTCTGCAGCAGCAAGAATGCGCGGCTCGTCGAGCTGCGCGATGCACGCGTAGTCCCGGCAGTGCTCCTTCGTGTCGCCCTTGTGACACGGAAACGACGGCCGCACGATCGCGGTCCGCGCTCCGAGCGGCGCCCAGCGGTCCGGAAAGTCCGATTGGAACGGAAAGATTCCCACGGTCGGGCAGCCGACGGCGGCCGCGACGTGCATCGAACCGGTCGTGATTCCGACGAACGCGGCTGCCCTCTGCGCGAGCGCTCCGAATCCGCCGACGCTGGTCTTGCCCGCTACCGCGACGACGTCCGGAAGCTGCGCCAGATCGGCGATGGCGTCCGCGAAGCGCACGTCCGACGGCGATCCGGTCACGAGCACGCGAACGTC
>DATDGN010000141.1:0-4491 GCA_036522095.1 Candidatus Cybelea sp.
AGCGCTTACTTAAGCCTGATCGTTCGGCCTGCCAAGTGATCCCTGCCAAGGCGTAACAACGGCTTTCGCGGCTCCCCGTGGCACCTAAACAACGCCTATCGGGCGACCCTTGATTCGGGAGCTACGGGCGCGTGCGCGTGCGCATAGGCAAAGCGAAAGAAGCGCAGAGCGGGCATAGTCCCCGGCGAAGGCTCCGTCGTAGAATTTTCCTCGAGGTCACTGACCGCTAGCCTAACCGGTACCAAGGGATCCCTGGAATCGGCTCAGATGAGGCTACGCGCTGATGGCTCTCGAAAGAGAGGCAACAGCGCCGACAGCGTCCGCCGCCGCCATCGTAGTATTCCTTGCACCAATGTTCCGGCTGCGGTGGCCGGAACGGGTCGACAGGTTCTTCGCCTCCGACCGCCATCTCGTCCGCGACGCCCGGCATCGCCCGGTCCATCTCTCTCTGCCAAGCGCGCGAGCCGATTGCTTTCCGCCCTCCGTCTTTTCGGCGCAGGTGCCGGGTGTCTCGCCCGGACATGAGCTCGAGATGGGCGATCCAGAGGACTTGCGCGTGCGGATCGTTCGATTCGCGAGTCCGTTCAATCCATCCCGACTCCCGCAGTTCGGACCGGGCTCGGTTGAAGGCATCGCGCGACAGGCCCGCTTCAACGCGCACGTCCTCGAGATCGGCGGCGGTCAGGATTTGCTTATCGCGTCGAAACGCGGCACAGATCGCCTTCCTTGCGCGAGTAGGCTCGGTCACGAAACTCTCATTTCCATGCGCGCGAGCACCCTGCGATCGGTGCCCTTTCAAGCCCGCGAGAGCCGCGTACCGCTGGCCGCGAACGAACGCGCTCACGAATGCGCTCTACTATATGCCTTGAGCGCTGAGCGCATTCGACGTCAGAAGTACGCCGCGGCGCTGGAAAACGCGCCGCCGTCGTACCCTGAACTGATGGGGCGCGCTCAAACGCGCTCAGGCCCTTGAGCGCATTCAAACCCTTATAGAATAAAGCGTTTTTGCCAGCGCGCTCACGAATGCGCTCATCTCTCCAAAACTTGAGCGTACTCATTCTTCGTCCTCGTCCTCATAGTCGAATGCTTCCGGGGCGGGCCCGGGCAGCACAAAGAGCTTTGAGCGCCCCTTTTTGCTCGCTCGCCCCACCCGATCAGTAGCTTCGATGACCTCGCCCTCCTTGCGCATCTCGACTAGGGCCCGCTTGCGGCTCGAGTTGCCGGTCTTGCCGCATTCGAGCTCATCAAGCGTCTTGGGGCCGTCGGTCAGTAGTGCGCGGATCTCGCCTTTTTGCTTGTCCACTTCCGCGCCGAGTTGGGCTGCTGAACCAGCCTTCGGCTCACCAGCCGTGAACGTCGATCGCGCCGGCGAGTCGCCAATCTCGTCCGTCCATTGCGATTCGACCGGCCACGCCGTCTGTGAGCGCACGCCGCGATAAGGCGTTCGGGTCTTGTCGAGGAGGATGCCCGTCACGGCAGCGGAGGCGGGAGACTGCAGCGTAACGTGGGTATCCGCGGCTGCGATCAGGTCGCGAACCCCGGAGACCCGCTCTCGTGGGGCGTTGGAGACCTGCGATATTTTCCGGAAGTGGTGCCCCACGATTATCGCGACGTCGAACTCGATCGCCAGATTTTTGAGCCAATCCAGGGCGCGGCGCACCTCGGCGGTCTTCGTCTCGTCGAGCGCAAAGAGGGCTCTCAGCGTGTCGAGGATGACGACGACCGGGCGTAGGCGCTCGATCAGACTCTTTAGCTCGATGGCAGCGTCGCTCTTGAGGGCGGCATCGAACAAAAAATCCGCCAGGCCCTCGCGGCCCGCAAACATGAGTCTGCCTGGCGGTAACGCCTCAACTTCGAGATCGAGGCCGGCTGCGTTCGCGAATGTAAACCGAACCAGCTCATTCGGTCCCATCTCGCCGTTGACGTACAGGACCGGACGTCCGGCGCTGAAGGTCGGGAATCTGCCGGCTACGGCGTTCCCGGTCGCCAGCGCCAACGCCGTGTGCAGCAGCAGCGACGTCTTGCATGCCCCGGTGTCGCCCGTGAGGAGCACCAGGCTTGCCTTTGGCACGAGATGCTCGACGATGAACGCAGGCGGTTCGTATCCGCGTTTCACCAGATCGAGAATATCGACGACGCGCTGTTCCTCAAAGGGTTGCCGCGGCGTGCCATTCGATCGGGTCTGCGAGCGCTGCTCCAGCATCCGCAGGAAGTCGTCGCCCTTCTTGCTCACGAGGCCTCGTCCTTGAAGCGGAGCCGAGAGGCGGCGAGGAGGGCCGCAGCGCGCCGGTCATAGGTATCGCGGACGCGATCCCGCTGACGCCTTTCCGCGCGCACTTCGGCTAGAGCGGCGTGAAAAAGCGGCTCGAACTTGGAATCGTTCAGCAGCGCGCGACATGGTAATTCGCCGGCCTCGGCGCACTCGATCGCGTGACCGGGGCTCGCGACGTGGCTTCCAAGGAACGAATAGTATGCGTCGAGCAGCTCTCGATAACGCTTGGGATCTGCCAAGCGCAGCGCTTCCACGTCGGCGATCCCTACGATCGGAGTCTGCGAGACGTCGCGCCGGCTCATCTGCAGAAACTCGGCGGTCATGAAGCGGTCGCTTCAGACGTCCCCTCGCCAGAACGAGCAGCCTCTCCGCCGATGCGCTCGAGCTCCGCATCGAAGCGCCGTTCGCTCTCCAAGAGCTTCTCGCTGCCGATGGATGGCGTCGCCGTCGGGGGAGTCGCAACGGGAGCCGTCTCAGAGGGCAGCAGACGATCGCGCACGAGTGCCGCGAACTCTCGACTGAGCGTCGTCGTACGTCGCCACTCTCCGGTGAACTTGTCGCGAACCGACCTCGGTTGCACGAACGGCTCTCGGCCTTGGGGGCTGAACAAATCGCATGAGATGGTGCCTATCGCTGTCTCCACGTCAAACTCGAGTGACTTCGAACCGAAGGAAACGCGCTGCTGGCGAGCTATGCGAAAGGGTACGCTGGCGACGTCGCCCAAAGGTTCCCTCGGCTCAGCATCGCCCGCCGCCTCTGCGTTACGCGGCGGGTTTTTCATTGCTGACCCTCTTCTCTTGCGAGATGGTCAGTCGTCTTGCATCTGGAGTCTATCGGCCCGAGCGTTCGAAGGAAGTCCGCGACGGCCGTCCGCAGGAGCGTAAAGCCGCACACCTGAATCGTCATCCCTGCGTTTGTTGTCTCATGGGCCCGCCGGCAAGCGGGCTCTTCTCTTTTCATTGAAGTTCTCGAATCTAGCTTTCTTGCGTAGTCAGGGAATCAGTAGAACCCGAATCCAATTCGCCGCTTAAACCCATTCGAGCGAGGGCTGGCTTTCGAAGAATTTTTACCAAACCGCGTCGCCCGGAAAGAACATGAGGTATCTTGCCGGCGCGAAGGTCTTGCCTCACGGCATGTTCACCCTCGCCGGTGGCGGCGCAATACTCGCGCACGGTCATGGTGAGACCGGGGCCGCCGGCATCCGCCGCCGCCGCAATCACGCGATCACCTTTACCGGGCGAATGAGTTGAGCGGCCCTTTCCTCACCGAAGTAGGCTCGAAGCCGCTCCAAAATGTACCGCGTGGGGGTCAGTCGGCCGACCTCGACCTCCTGATAACGAGGTCGCGAAATTCCAATCGCCTGCGCGGCTTCCAACTGTGTCCACCCCTTCGATTTTCTCCAGACGGCGAGGTGCGTCATACATTTTTCCCTCAAATCTGTTTTACAAATGCCCAGGCTAGTGATAAACTTATTATCAGTATATGCGAACCTTTCGAGCCGTCCAATGGGACGGATAGCTGATAAATAGCGATTTATTATGCCCAGGGCTTCGACACTTTTGTCGCACGGAGAGCGCCTCGAACTCGGTCGGTTCTTGCGCAGCGCGCGAGGTCGCCGGTCTATCCGTGACGTGGCGGCTGCGCTTGCGGGAGAGCGTGTAGCCAAGGACGACGTGAATCGCCGCCGTGTCAGGGGATACGAAAGCGGCACTGTTATTCCAACCGTGGCGACAGCGTACCGGCTTGCTGAGATTTACGGCGTTTCGGCGCTCCGCCTGTTGCACAAAGCCGGCCATGACATCGAGCTTCTGCGGCCGATTGTATGGCTGTTGGGGGCTCGTGAGATTTTCGCGAGAGCTTCTCAGGCGGCGGTGTCACCAGCATTTTTTCCCGACCTATTATGCCAAGTCGGGGTGCTGTTCGCTCTTTACGCCTTCCCTCGCCGCGGCGAGGTCCTTAGCTTAGCCGGAGCTGTTGAAGAGGCCGACTTAGAGAAAGCGTTTTCGACGGCAACGAGCTTCGATCAGCCACGCGGAAAACTGCCTCACGCAATCGGTCTAGCGAAGTTAGCGTTACGCGATTCCAGCCTGGCCCCCGAAGCACGGCGCAGCATCGCGGCGGAATACGTTCACGCCTACGTTCACTCGATGGAGCCCGAGCGTTATGCGAAGGCTCTTAAACGTATCTACCAACAGGAGAAACCCGAATGAAACATCACC
>DATDGN010000142.1:0-7787 GCA_036522095.1 Candidatus Cybelea sp.
CGCCACGCGCATCGCCTGGCTCGAGCGCGGCGGCGTGTTCGCCGTGTGCCATCCGCGCGGCGGCGGCTGGTACGGCGAGGCCTGGCACCAGGCCGGCATGATTACTACGAAACCGCATACGTGGCAGGACTTCATCGCCTGTGGCCGCTGGCTGATCGCGCAAAAATACACGTCGTCGGCGCACCTCGCGGGCGAAGGCACCAGCGCGGGCGGCATCACGATCGGCCGCGCCATCACGACGGATCCGCACCTCTTCGCCGCCGCGCTCGACGTCGTTGGCTCGAGCAACGCGCTGCGCCAGGAATTCTCTCCCAACGGCCCGCCAAACATCCCCGAGTTCGGCACCGTCAGGAACGAGGTGGGCTTCAAGGCGCTCTACGCGATGGACGCTTACGAGCACGTCGTGCCCGGCACGCCCTACCCGGCCGTCATGCTGATCACGGGCTACAACGATCCGCGCGTCTCGTCGTGGGAACTCGCCAAGATGACCGCCCGTCTCCAGACGTCGACGACCAGCGGCCGTCCGATCCTGTTACGCGTCGACTACGACGCGGGCCACGGATTCCTCGCCGCCTCCCGCACCCAGAGCGAACAGCTCCTCACGGACGAGTACGCGTTCTTGCTCTGGCAGTGCGGCGATCCGGCGTTTCGCGGCATCCCAACCCGCATCTTCCCCCGCCGCTAGCTGCTTGCGGCTTGACGAGGCGAGCGTGATTGAGTCCACGCTGGGGCGAGAAGTCTTCGCGAAGGCGTCAGCGACGTGGTATGATGGGCTTGCTCGGGCCTGTGGTCACATCGAGATGCGCGAGGCGCCGCAGTAATGCGGCGCCTCGTTAATTCGCTACATCGAACTTCGCGCCACCCTTCGACTCCGCTCAGGGTGACATTGGAAATCACCAGATCCCCAGCAGCGCCTTGACGTCGTCGGACGCCATCGTGTGCGGGTCCCACGGCGGGGTGAACGTGATCTCGACGTTGGCGGCTTTTACGCCGTCGATCGCGAGCACGTGATCCTTCACCGATTGCATGAACATCGGGCCCACCGGACACATCGGCGAGGTCAGCGTCATCATCACCGTGACGTCCTCGCCGTTTGCTCCTTCGGTCGTAATGTCGTAGACTAATCCGAGATCGAGGATGCCGAGGTTGAGCTCGGGATCTTTGACGTCGACGAGCGCTTCGCGAACCTGTTCGACGGTGGGCATGGCTGCGAGGTTCCGCGGCCCGTGCGGCAAACCTCCGGTCCGACGGGGCCCCAGCCCCCTGCCACGAAACTGCTCCGGGCCGGGTAGCGTTTATAAGGAAAGGAAAGGAAGAGCCAGAGCGATGTCGATGTGGGAGCCCTTCACCGAGCGAGCGCGGCGCAGCATCGTGCTTGCTCAGGAAGAAGCGCAGCGCCTAGGCAACAATTACATCGGAACCGAGCACATTCTGCTCGGGATCATTTCCGAGGGCGAGAGCCTTGCCGCTAAGGTGCTGGAATCGCTCGGCGTCAATCTCTCCAAGGTCCGTCAAGAAGTCGAGGCCATCGTCGGACGCGGCGGCCAGACCGTCCAGCAAGAGATGGTCTTCACGCCGCGCGCGAAGCGCGTGATCGAGCTCGCATTCGAAGAGGCGCGCCAGCTCAATCACAATTACATCGGGACCGAGCACTTGCTCCTCGGCCTGATTCGCGAGGGCGAAGGCGTCGCCGCGCGCGTGCTGACCAACCTGGGCGTCGATCCAGCCAAGGTGCGCGTACAGACGACGTCGCTGCTCGGCGCCGAGGGCCAACCCGCCGCTCCCAAGGGCAAGAGCAAGACTCCGACACTCGACGCCTACGGCCGCGACCTCACCACGCTGGCGCGCGACAACAAGCTCGACCCGGTCATCGGCCGCAACAGCGAGATCGAGCGCGTCATTCAGATTTTGTCGCGCCGCACGAAGAACAACCCCGCGCTGATCGGCGAGCCCGGCGTCGGCAAGACTGCCATCGCCGAGGGCTTGGCGCAGCGCGTCGTCAAAGGCGATATCCCCGAGCCGCTGCGCGACCGCCGCGTCATTACGCTCGACCTAGCGGGTCTCGTCGCCGGCACGAAGTACCGCGGCGAGTTTGAGGAGCGGATGAAGCGGGTTATGGACGAGATCCGCGGCGCTGCGGGCGAGATCATTCTTTTCATCGACGAGCTGCACACCCTCGTGGGCGCCGGTGCCGCGGAGGGCGCGATCGACGCCAGCAACATCATCAAGCCGGCGCTGGCGCGCGGCGAGCTGCAGTGCATCGGCGCGACGACGCTCAACGAATTTCGCAAACACATCGAGAAGGACTCGGCGCTGGAGCGGCGCTTCCAGCCCGTGATGGTCGGCGAGCCGACCGTCGAGGAAACGATCGAGATCCTGAAAGGGTTGCGCGACCGCTACGAGGCGCACCATAAGGTGCAGATCACCGACGAGGCGCTGTCTAGCGCCGCGCGTCTCGGCGACCGCTACATCACCGACCGCTTCCTGCCCGACAAGGCCGTCGACCTGATCGACGAGGCGTCGTCGCGCGTTCGGCTGCAGGCCACGCTGCCGCCGCCGGCGATTCGCGAGGCCGACGCCCAGCTGCGCAAGCTGATCGCCGAAAAGGAAGCCGTGGTCAAGAACCAAGAGTTCGATAAGGCGGCCTCGATTCGCGATAAAGAAGAGAAGCTGCGCCTCGAGAAGGCCAATCTCGAACAAGAGTGGCGCGATCGCAAGGGCCAAGGCGATCGCGTTCTTCGCGTGACCGCAGAGAACGTCGCCGAGATCGTCGCGTCGTGGACCAGGATTCCCGTTCACCGTCTGGCGCAGGCGGAGACGGAGAAGCTGCTCAAGATGGGCGAGCTGCTCCATCAGCGCGTCGTCGGGCAGGAAGAAGCGATTCATGTGATCACGCGCGCAATTCGGCGTTCGCGCGCGGGCTTGAAGAATCCGAACCGTCCGATCGGCTCGTTCATCTTCCTCGGACCGACCGGCGTCGGAAAGACCGAGGTCGCGCGCAGCGTCGCGGCGTTTCTGTTCGACGACGAAGAGTCGATGATCCGGATCGACATGTCGGAATACATGGAGAAGTACTCCGTCAGCCGGCTCGTCGGCGCGCCTCCCGGATACGTCGGCTATGAAGAGGGCGGTCAGCTCACCGAAGCGGTGCGGCGGCGCCCGTACTCCGTCGTGCTTCTCGACGAGATCGAGAAGGCGCATCCGGACGTCTTCAACCTGCTGCTGCAGGTTCTCGAGGACGGCCGCCTGACGGATTCTCAGGGGCGGCAGGTGGACTTCAAGAACTCGGTCATCATCATGACCAGCAACGTCGGCGCGACCGGCATGACCACGACCACCGACATCGGTTTCCGTCCGCAGAAGCTTTCGACCGAGGACGAGGCCAAGGCGTACGAGCGCATGAAGTCTCGCGTGCTCGAGGAGGTGAAGCAGACATTCCGTCCGGAGTTCCTCAATCGCGTCGACGAGGTGCTGGTCTTCCATCAGCTCACGCGCGAGCAGATCGAACAGATCGTGACGCTCGAGCTCGACAAGGTCATCCGCGAGGTCCGCGCTCAGGAGATGGAGCTCAAGGTGACCGACACAGCGAAATCGCTGCTCGCCCGCAAGGGTTGGGATCCGCAGTTCGGCGCGCGTCCGCTGCGCCGCGCGATTCAGCGCATGGTCGAAGACGAGATCGCCGAGGAGATGCTCAAGGGCACCTTCAGTTCGGGCGATCACATCCTCGCCGACGTCGACCCCGACGATCCCGACAAGCTGAAGTACGCCAAGATTCCGTCGGTAGAGCCGCCCGCGGCGCCTCCGCCGCCGGAACGCGCAGTAACGTAAGAAGCCCGACCGCCGCCGAGCGTTGACGTGCACGCGCTGCTTCTAGGAGTCGTCCTGGCGCAGCTCACGCCCGGTCCCGCGCTGAGCGTCTCGGCGACGAGCGTCAACCTCAATCCCGCGCAGCAGCAGGTCGTCACCGTGAGCGGAGCGACCGCGCCGTTGCAGGCGACGCTCGATCAGCGGCTCGTCAACGCGACGGTCAGCCCAGACGGGACCAGCGTCACGATCACCGCGACGCAGGCGACCGGCAGCGACGCGCTGCATCTCGTCGACGCGAACGGCACGCAGGCGACTATCGCGATTCGCGTCGCCTTCAACGCCGGCACGATCGTGCCGCAGACGGCGCTCACCGTCACCGGCAATCCATTGTATCCCGACTGGCTGATCTCCGAGGTAGCGCGCTGGGTCACGGGCATCACCCAGGCGCAGGCCGGCGCGCGCGTGACCGTCGGAACGCCCGGCCCCGCGCCCGCGCAGCTCGCGCCGGGGCAAAGCGTGCAGCTATCGGTGCCGGTGCAGATCGCCGGCAACGGCCAGTTCTTCGATCAGACCGGCGCGACGGTCGTCACGGTACAGGCCGTCGCGGAGGAGTCGTTTCAGCCCGGCGTGCTGTTCTACGACGACGATCCGGAGCACGTCGCGCAAGACGGCGTGCTCTTCCGCGGCACGGTCTCCACGACGCCCACGCGGCTCTACTACTACCACGACGACGTCGCCGACCCGCGCCGCCTGCTCGTCGGCCTTACTGCCGCCCCCGCCGACCCCGCCTCCGTGCAGCTCGTCGCCGCATCGGCCGGGCCGAACATGGACGTGATGCACGTCGGCCAGACCCTGACGAAGAATTTCATGCTGACCAAGGCGCGCGGCGAAGGGATCATCGTGACGCTCCCGCAGGCCCAGCCATACTTCTTGTCCGACGTGCCGATGGCGGCGCTGCAGCTCGTTTCCGGAACCGTCGATCTGCGCGTGCTCTCCGGCGGCCCCGTGACCGTCACGGTGCTGGCCGCTTCCGCGGGCATCGATCCGCGCGCGCTGCTCGACGGGCCGGTGCTTCCCGGCGACGGACATCACCGCACCGGCGTCTTCGCGATCGTCGGCTTCGGCTCGCAAAGCCTGAGCTATGCGGCGGGAGCGACCGACTCGACCGTCGTGATCGGCGACGCGGACCCGACTCCGCCCAGCGTCGATACCGCCGCCACGGGGCACGACTACGGCGACTACGGCGTCTCGCACACGATCAACCTGACGATGACCAACCCGGGCACGTCGCCCGCCTCCGCGTACCTCTATTTCAAACCGCTCGCGGGGCCCGCGCGCGGCGCATTCATCGTCGACAACAACCTCGTCGAGCTCGGCTGCGTGCGCGAAGCGGCGCCGTATCAAATTTCGGCATTCGAGCTCGCGCCCGGGCAGACGTATCACTCGGTGGTGCAGACGATGACCGACGGGGGCTCGTTCTATCCGGCGGAGATCGGCCTCACCGCGACGCCGCCACGGCCTAGCGCGCCGCCGATCAACGCTCCCGACGGCTGCTTCCCGAAGCCCGCGGCCGACACGCAATCGCGATGACCGGCGAGGGCGAGTCGAAAGTCGTCTTGCTCGTGCGCCTGCTCAATGCGATCGACCAGGCGCGGCACTCCTTCGAAGACCTCAAGGATCGCGTCGCCGAAGGCGGCCGGCGGCCAAGCACGCGCAGCCTGCGGCGCTATCTCGCCATCCTGACCGACGCGGGATTCCCCCTGTACTTCGATCGCGCGGCGAACGCGTATCGCTTCGCCGACGGCTACAGCCTCAAGCGGCTCGACCTGTCCAGTGGCGAGCTCTTCGGGCTCGTCGCGCTGCGCTCGCTCGGGGCGAGCATCGGCGGAACCATCGGCGCGTCCATCGACGACGTGGCGGAGAAGCTCGTCGGCAGCGCCAGCAGCGGAGCGCGCGCGCGCGTCGAAGCCGGCTCGCCCGTCGCCTTTCGGCTGTCTGAGATTCGGCTGGACAAGCGCGGCGAGCGCGCCTTCGCGCTCCTGTCGTCCGCCGAGCGCGCCTCGCGCAGCGTGCGCTTTCGCTATCGTGATAAGGACGGCAACGCGACCACGCGTACGGCCGATCCATATGGCTTCATCATCAACGCAGGGCGAGTCTACTGCGTCGCCTACGATCACAAGCGCCGCGACAAGCGCACGTTTGCCGTCGACAGCGTCAGCGAGCCGGTCGTGCTCGCGCGCACCTTCACCCGGCCGGAGGACTTCAGCATCGAGGCCTACGCCGCGGCGTCGATCAGCGGCGTGCTGCACGGCGAGCAGACGACGCGCGTACGCGTGCGGTTCGCGCCGCGCGTCGCCAAGGCTGCGGCGGCGGCGCGGATCGTCGCCGAGCGCGAGGTCGAGCAGCGTCCGGACGGATCGGTCGAGATCGCCTACCAAGTCGCCGACGTGGACGAGCTCGTGCGCTGGACGCTTGGCTGGGGCGCGCAAGCCGAAATCCTGGATCCGCCGGAGGCCCGCACCCGCATCGCAACCCTGACCCACGAAGTCGCCATCAAATACAAACAGAACTAACCCCAAGCCAACCAACAGCCAATGAAAAATCTGCGCCACCACAGTAACGAAACCCGTCGATTGCTCGACGGGCTCCGACGCATTCACTCACCTGTCCTCGCCTGTTTGGCTCCTCGTTAGAGGGCCCACTGACGCCGGCGGCGGTTTGACCGTTGCTGCGGAACACCGCTCATCACGGTGTATCACGCATTTTGCATTGGTCGCGAACGATACGTGCGTCGCACTTCGATTGAAGCTCGAAGCTCGTGCATCGTAACACGGTGACGACGCCGCCTTCAAGGCGCCGCGCGGCTAATTCACAAGCTGTCCACAAGTTTTTTTCGTTATGCACACGAAAGCAACGCCCATGCAGTTTTTGATCGCGCCCCTGATGATCGCGCAGAGTTTTTTCGGAGGCCTGCCAATCGACGGCATTCACTGCGACCGCGAGGAAGGTGCGGCCGAGCACATTCACTCGTACTTGGCGCTGTTCGATCGCGGGCGGCCCGTCACGATACCGGCCGGGATTGGGATGCCGCAAGGGGCGGGCTGCCTCTACTGGCTGCACACGCACAACACGGACGGGTTCATCCACATCGAGTCGCCGGTGCGCCGCAACTTCAACCTCGGGCAATTCTTCGATATCTGGGGCCCGGAGCTGAGTTGGACTCAGGCCGGCCCGTTGACGGCCTCGCACGGGCAGCGCTTGACGATCTGGGTCGACGGTAAGCGCTGGCAGGGCGCAGCCCCGCGCACGCTCCGGCTCCGCGACCACGAGACGATCGTGATTCAGAACGGTCCGCCCTTCGCGCCGGCGCCGCATCCGAACTGGGCGAACCTGTGACGGTCGAGCTAGACGGCCACCGCCTCACGCTCGAGGCGCTCGACGCTATCGCGCGGGGCGCGCCGGTCGAGATCGCCGCGACGGCGCGCGTCCGCGTCGTGCGCGCTCGCGAGTTCGTCGAGGCGCGGTTCGCGAGCGGCGAGGCGATCTACGGCGTCACGACCGGATTCGGGCGGCTGGCCAACATTTCGGTGGATCCCAGCCAAGCCGTCGAGCTGCAGCTCAACCTGGTGCGCAGCCATGCGGCGGGAACGGGCGAGCCGCTCGCGATTCCAATCGTGCGCGCCGCCGGCGCGCTGCGCGCGAATTCGCTCTCGGCCGGTCACTCCGGCGTCAAGCCGGAGACGCTCGACACGATCGTGGCGATGCTCAACCACGGCGTCACACCGGTTGTGCCGTGCCAGGGCTCCGTCGGCGCCAGCGGCGATCTCGCGCCGCTCGCGCACATGACGCTCGTGCTGATCGGTGAGGGCGAGGCGTTCTATCGGGGCCGGCGCCTGCCGGGCGCCGTCGCGCTCGAGCGCGCCGGCCTGAAACCGATCGAGCTTGGCGCGAAGGAAGGCCTCGCGCTCATCAACGGCACG
>DATDGN010000143.1:0-2402 GCA_036522095.1 Candidatus Cybelea sp.
ACGCCGGAGTCGATGGCCCAGGCGATTGGCATCACGCGCCCTGGCGGATCCGTCGGCTACGTCGGCGTTCCACACGGCGTCGAGTTCGATGCCGGGGATCTTTTCTATCGGCACGTGCGCCTGCTCGGCGGACCCGCGCCCGTGCGCCGATACCTGCCGGATCTCATCGACCGTGTACTAACTGGACGGATGAGTCCTGGAAAAGTGTTCGACCTGACGCTCCCGCTGCGTGAGGTCGCGGAAGGGTATCGAGCCATGGACGAGCGGCGCGCGGTCAAGACGCTGCTGCGTCTGGAAGGAGACTGATTCCATGCAGAAACGAAGATTGGGCCGTGACGGCCTCGAGGTGTCCGCCTTGGGATTTGGCTGCATGGGCATCAGCCAGAGCTACGGGCGGCCGTCAACGCGTGAAGACGGCATCGCGATCATTCGGGCCGCCGTCGATGCCGGCGTCACGTTCTTCGACACGGCCGAAGTGTACGGTCCTTACACCAACGAAGACCTCGTGGGCGAGGCCCTCGAGCCCGTGCGGGATCAGGTGGCGATCGCCACGAAGTTCGGGTTCAACATCGCCGACGGCAGGATAGCCGGCGTCAATAGCCGTCCGGCGCAGATCCGCGCGGTCGCTGACGCGTCGCTGAAGAGGCTCCGCACGGATCGCATCGAGCTCTTCTATCAGCATCGCGTCGACCCCGACGTACCGATCGAGGACGTCGCCGGTACCGTCAAGGACCTCATTACGGAGGGGAAGGTCAGACACTTCGGCTTGTCGGAAGCGGCGGCAGCGACGATTCGTCGCGCCCACGCGGTGCAGCCGGTCGCGGCGGTCCAGAGCGAATATTCGCTGTGGTGGCGCGAGCCGGAACGTGAGGTGCTGCCGACGCTCGAAGAACTGGGAATCGGCTTCGTGCCATTCAGTCCCCTCGGGAAGGGCTTTCTGACCGGCACGATCGACGACAAGACGACGTTCGAGCCGACCGACTTCCGCAACTCCGTGCCGCGATTCACCGAGGAGAACCGCAAGGCGAATCTGGTCTTCGTCGAGTGGTTGCGGGAGTTCGCCGCACAGAAGAACGCGACGCCCGCGCAGATCGCATTGGCCTGGCTGTTGGCGCAGAAGCTGTGGATTGTACCGATTCCCGGCACGACGAAGCGACACCGACTTCAAGAAAACGTCGATGCGGTGGCGATTGAACTGACCGAAGAGGACCTGCGCGAAATCGGTCGCGCTTCGTTGCAGATTGAAGTGCGTGGCGCGCGGTATCCGCCGCAGATGCAAGCACTGGTCGGCCGGTGATGGAGAGTGTTGATGACGAATAGTAGTCCGCTCCTCACGTTGAACAACGGTGTCCAGATACCCGCGTTGGGTCTGGGCGTCTTTCAGAATCAGCCAGAACAAACGGTGGCCGCGGTCGAATCGGCGATCGCGTACGGGTATCGTCTGGTCGACGCGGCGGCGTCGTATGGCAACGAGCGTCAGGTCGGGGAAGGGATGCGGCGGTCGGGGATCAGCCGCGATGACGTGTTCCTGGAGACCAAGATCTGGATCAGCGACTACGGCTACGATGCGACGCTGCGCGCGTTTGAGAAGAGCGCCGGCAAGCTGGGTGTCGAGCGGCTCGACCTGCTGCTCTTGCACCAGCCGCTGCCGAGCCACTTCGATCGAACGCTGGACGCGTACCGGGCGCTCGAAAAGCTCCTCGCCGATGGCGAGGTGCGCGCGATCGGCGTGAGCAACTTCATGTCCAAGGATCTCCAGCGCCTGCTGGCCGAGACGTTGGTCGTGCCTGCCGTGAATCAGGTTGAAGTCCATCCGTACTTTCAGCAGACCGACTTGCAGCGTCTCCACGAGGAACACGGCATCCTGACGCAGGCCTGGTCACCCATTGGGGGCATCACCTCGTACCGGGCGGGCGGAACGAGTGCGATCGACGACCCGACGCTGAAAGAAATCGCGCGCCAGCATTACAAGTCGACTGCTCAGGTGATGCTGCGGTGGCACCTGCAAGAGGGCCGCTCGGCGATCCCGAAGTCGACCAAGCCCGCTCGCATCGCCGAGAACTTCGACGTGTGTGACTTTGAACTGGCTTCCGAGCAGATTGCCGCGATTGACGCGCTCGACACCGGAGTCCGCCGGGGACCGGATCCAGACAGTGTCACCCTCGAAGCATACGGCAGAGCAATTCCAGACGCGTGATGTCGTCGTGATGATGTCGTCGTGACCATCATGTCTACGGTGGGCCAGGCTTGACGTATCTACTCTGTGTGTCCTCGCAGGGACAGGGCACCACCACCCGTGGACCGGCGCCGGCGAACGACTTGGCGCCGATCGCGCTCGGAGGGGCGGGCCCTGACAGTGACTTCCGCGATCGGTCTCCGAACGCGAGCGCCGTCGGTCGGCG
>DATDGN010000144.1:0-16156 GCA_036522095.1 Candidatus Cybelea sp.
GCCCAGCGGCGGTTGCCGTCCATGATGATCGCTACGTGGCGGGGCGTCACGTCGTGGCCAGCTTCGCCTTCGGGGCCACGTCCAGCGAGCGCTCGTGAACGTCGCGCACGACGGATTCGAGCTCGTCCACATACGCGAGGAATCGCTGCCGCCCACGCTTGGTAATGCGATAGACGGTCAGCGGCCGGCCGGTGCCGCGCTGCTTGTCCGTCGCGACGATGCCGACCCCGGCTAGCGCGTGGAGATGGCGGTTCAGGTTTCCATCGGTCAAGTCGCAGGCGCCCTGCAGCTCGGTGAAGCTCAAACCGTCCGGGTGCGCGATCAGGCACGTGCAGATCGCGAGGCGGCCGCGCTCGTGAAAGATACGCTCGAGGCCCGGATAGGAAAACGGCGCCTGATTCGCGTTCGGCATTTACGCCCTGTCGCGCCGGATGAGATAGCCGATGCCGAGCTGGCCGATCCCGAAGCCGATCGGCATCACCCACCACGCGAGCGCCTCGGCGGTCAACGGCGTTACGAGAAAGATGAGCGCGAGCGCGGCAAACCCGACGGTGATCGCCATCGTGGAACCCGGTATCGCTCCGCGCGACGCAAAGAGCCCGATCGCGTAAAACGCGAACCATGTTCCGGGCAGCAAAGCATACGCGCCATGGTCGATGAGCGCGAGGCTCAGCGCGCCACCCAACACAATGCTGGGCGCGATCGAGATCGCGGCAGTGCGAAAGCGGCTCCTCTCGCCGGGAGCGCGATGTTCGAGCAACCATGCCGCCGCCGCGCCGTAGTTCAGCACGAGTCCTACGGCCAAGCAACCCAACCAGATCGCGAGGTATGTATGAAACGCAACCTCGGTCCGCGGCAGCGGCACGAGACGCTGCTGGACCGCCGCGGCCACGAGCGCGCCGAAACCGCTCCCCGCCGCGGCGGCGCCGGAATACCCGTCGAAGCGCTGGAGGTGCGCGAGGCGTTCGCGGACTTCCGCAAGGTCGGAAAGGGCGCGCTGTAGCTCCATCTTTTAACTTTGTATCACAGAGCTAGCCGAAAAGCAACGCTTCGAACGCCGAGGAGCTGCCCGAACGCCCCCGAAAGCTGCCTCATCACTCAACCCTCGGAGGTTACGGCATGAAGCGAGCACCGCTCGCAGAGCTCTTCTTCCTTATTGCGCTGGCCGGGTGCTCGCTGCACCAACAAGCGGGCAGCGGCGCGGCCCCGGCGGTGCTTCCCGCCGCGGCAACCGGCCCAAGCTCGAAGATCCAGCACGTCGTCATCATCTTTCAAGAGAACCGTTCCGTCGACAATCTCTTTCACGGTCTTCCGGGCGCCGATACGGCGAACTACGGCTATAACTCGCTCGGACAGCAAGTGCCGTTGCTACCGATTCCGCTGACCGAGCGCTACGACATCTCGCACCAGCACAACTCATTCGTCACCGAGTACGCGAACGGCGCGCTCAACGGCTTCAACCTCGCGAAATCACGCTGTTCGAAACAGCAACAGTGCCCTCCCAAGGGGGTGCGCGCGTACGCGTACGTTCCGCAGAGCGAGGTACAGCCGTACTTCTCGCTGGCCGAGCAGTACGCGTTCGCCGATCGAATGTTCCAGACCAATCAAGGGCCGAGCTTCCCGGCCCACCAGTACATCGTGAGCGGAACGTCGACGATATCGCAGGGTTCGCCGCTGCTCGCGGCCGAGAATCCCAAGACGCCGCAGAGCAAGTTCACGGGGGGTTGCGACTCGCCGTCCGGATCGCTCGTCTGGTTGATCGATCCGTACGGCCACGAAACGCGCCAGGTCTTTCCGTGTTTCGACCGGCCGGCGCTGAGCGATCTCCTCGACGCCAAGTCGCTGACCTGGTCCTACTACCAGGAGAAGCGCGGAGCCGGGCTGTGGAACGCCTTCGACGCGATCCTGCACATCCGTAAGGGCTCGGAATACCGCACGCACGTGATCGCGCCGCCGGAGCAAGTGATCACCGACATCAACGGCGGCCGTCTCGCCAACGTCACGTGGGTGACGCCGACCCTGCTGGACTCCGACCACCCCGGGAACAACGGCTCAGGGCCGTCCTGGGTCGCCTGGGTCGTCAACACGCTCGGGAAGAGCGCGTACTGGAACAACACCGCGATCTTCATCACCTGGGACGACTGGGGCGGGTGGTACGAGCACGTGAAGCCTCCGCAGTATAACACGTACGAGCTCGGCTTCCGCGTTCCGCTGATCGTCGTCTCGCCCTACGCCAAGACCGCCTACGTTTCGCACAAGCGCCACGAGTTCGGCAGCATCCTGAAGTTCGCCGAGGAGACGTTCGGCCTCGGCTCGCTGGGGGCGACCGACGTGCGCGCGGACGACCTTCTCGACTGCTTCGACTTCTCGCGCGCGCCGCGTCCGTTCAAGACGATACAGGCGCCGCTGCACGGCGATTACTTCTTACATCGGCACCTGGCGGATCGGACTCCCGACGACGACTTTTAGGAAACGTCCGCCCCTAGGGAGCGGGATCCCGCCCGAGCAGGCGGCCTAACGCATACACGAGTTTGAATCGATCCGTGGCCTGCGTCCACACCGGCGTGATCGTCGGGATTTGACTCTGTCGCTCGTCCGGAACCATCGTGCTGAGCAATCCGAGTGGCGTCGCTGGATAGCCGGCGACAGTGCGAAAGAGGAGGTCGGCCCAGAACGCGTTGGCCCATCCGAACTCCGGGCGCGTGAACTGCTGCGGGTTGTTGGGATCGATCGATTCGTGCATCAGCCCGTTGAGCGTGTCGCTCTCGTCCAGCATCGCGATCGCGTTCGCGATCGTCTGTCGCGTTGTCGCGGTCAGCGCGGCGCCGATGATGCCCAGCGGCCAGACCCACCCTCTCGGCGTGTGCGAGCTGCCGAGTCCGGTGGCATATCTGCCCGTGTAATAGTATGGATCGTCTAAGCTCAGCGTGAAGCGCCGGGTATTGAGGTACACGGCGTCGTTGGTCGCGCACCAACCGATGTACGGCAGGGCCGTGAGGTTGGGAATGTTGGCGTCGTCCATCAGCTTCGAGTGGCCGTAGCCATCGGTCTCGTACGCGTACATCCAGCCGTAACGCGGGCTGAAGACCCGGCCGTACCGCTCGATCCCGCTCTGCACCTGCGAGGCTAGCGTCGTCGCGCTCTGTGCGAGCTGACCGTCCTTGAACGCGTCGCGCGCGAACGCCGTCACCAGCCGCATCGCGACGACCGCGATGGCGTTCTGCGGCACGTTGTAGTGATAGACGACCGGATCGTCGGAGGGTCGAAAGGCCTCCCAGATCATGCCCGTATACGGGTTGTAGCCCGAGTGCGACGGGACGGGATGCGGCCACCGGTAATGGCTGCAGGATGCGTGACGCTGTTCGCACTGCAGGGTGGCGACGATCTTGCGCAGTGCGTTGTGAAGAGTCGGGGTGAAGATCGAGCGATCCCGCGTGTTCGCGTAGTAGACGAAGGTGAGCAACACGGGCCACGCCAGCGAATCGATCTCCCACTTGTCTTCCCAGACGCGATAGTTCGCGCTGAAGGCCTCGGCGTACGGATCGACGAGGATGTTCTTCGCGTCCCGCTGGATGACTCCGAAGAACGTCCTATGGAGCTGCGGGTACGTCGAAACGAAGCGGATGTAGGGGATCGTCTGCGCCGCCGAGTCGCGTAGCCACATCGCCGGGATGTCGCCGGTCTGGACGTACGTCGTGCCGTCGCTCTCGTGAAAGAAGTCCGCGAAGAACTCGTGAAAGAGCGTCGCGGTGTCGATCGGCCGGATGCGCGAATCGACGGGAATGTTCAGGACCTGCGCCTGAGCCGGCACGGCGAATGCCAGCGCGCAGACGAGGGCGATGAGCGCTCGGAGCAGGTGCCTACCGCGTGCAGACGGTGTCGAACACCATTGGCGGGCCTGAGCCCGTCGCGACATCGTGGATCGTCACCCGGTTGTCCGTCACCTTCGTGTACGTGACGGTGTCCTGCACGCTCATGGGCCCCATCGACATCGTCCCGGTGTAGATCTTACCGTCCGTCGAGGTCACGAATCCGTGCCCGCCGATGTTGTCCGCGTCGGTCTGCCAATACGAGCTCATCTTCGTGCTGTAGCCGAAGTAGAAGTCGCCGGAGTAGGTCGTGGTAGCGACGTGATTGTGCACGACGTTGCCGGGCGCGACTTCGAAGGTCGCTGTGCCCTGGTCGGTATGCGCCGGCTGTCCCCCCATCGCCGGCACGTCGGTCGTGCAGTTCCACGCGGCGCCGAGCAGATAGCTGAACGGCGCCATCTGACCGCTCAGCGCTTGGGCGTTAGCCGAGAGCGGCAAGGCGAGCGACGCCGCAATCGCGAGCGCGCAGCCCGTTACGAGAAGTCGCATTGTGCGGTATCCTTTCAGCATGAAGAACGGAGATCGGACACGCCTTCCTCCTGCCAAGTTGCCGATCCTACTCTGCGCGCTCCTCGCGGCCGTGACGACGATCGCGACGCCCGCCTCCGGCGCGAACGAGTTCAACGTGCGCGCGTACGGCGCAGCCGGCGACGGGCGCGCCGACGATTCCGGCGGGCTGCGCAACGCCCTCGCCGCGGCCGCGTCGGCGGGCGGCGGCATCGTGTATTTTCCGCCCGGCATCTACCGTATCGACCCCGCCGCCGGGCCGTTCCTGGTGAGCAGCGACACGACGATCGCGGGCAGCGGGCCGCGCTCCGTTCTGCGGGTCCGCGACGGCGCCGGGCACTACAACCTCATCTTCGGTCAGCGGGCGCGCCGCATTGCGGACGTCGCGTTCACGCGCTTTCGCGTCGACCAGAATCCCGCCGGTAATCCGGGCTCCGACATCAACGCGGCGACCGACGCCGAGAACGTGATCCAGCTCTACGACTTCGACGGCGTGACCGTCGACGACGTCGCGTTCGATCCGGAGCCGGGAGTACAGGCGATGGTTCTGGCAGGACCGCACGCGGCCCACGTTACGATCGAGGGTTGCTCGTTTCGTTTCCGACGCGGCGCGTCGTCCAATCCGTTCTACGATAACTCCTCGATCTACACCGAGGCGGCGGGCGTGAGGATCGCCGGAAACCACTTCTGGTCGACCAACGCCGAAAACGCCGTTACGGCGATCGAGGTTCACGGCGGCCCCGACATCGTGGTCGCCGGCAACGACGCGACCGAGTTTCAGATTGGGATGAACATCGTGAACTCCACGACGGGGTACCCGGACGTAAAGGACGCGCGCGTCGCCGCCGTCGACAACCGCATCCTCAACACGACGCAGGCGTTCGACCTGTGGTCGGTCACCGGCCGCACGCTGCGCGGCGTGACGATCGACCGCAATACCGTCACGATGCAGCAGCATCGGCAGTACGCGAACGTTTGGCTAGGGGTGACGTTCGTTCGCGGACCCAGGGACGCCGGGATCGACGGCGCCTTCGGCGACGTTACCGTCGAGGACAACGCGTTCGACTTTCGCGCGCTCTACGGCGAGCGCGTCGCGACGCTCGACGCGGCGGGCATCGACGTCGCACCGAAGGGTCCGCTGCACGAGCTGCGCGCGACCGGCAACGAGGTCCTCGCCTCGCCGGCCTCCGGCCTGCGCATCGGGAGCGTATCGGCCACGCCGCGTCTGGACGGCCTGGAGTTTACCGGCAATCGCGTCGAGGATGCGGGCTGGGACGCGCACGCGCCGGCGCGGGCACGCGCCGCGGTGCGAATGGAGGCGGCCTGGCTCACCGGCGTACACGTCGACCGCAACGCGATCCTGGACACCGGCCGCTACGGCGACTTACGTGAGGCGTTCTCCGCCTGGGCGCACCCGCTGCGAATCAGCCGCGACGTGACGCTGCGCGACGACCGCATCGAGCCGCACGGCGTCATGCGTTTCTCGGTGGACCGGCGCGTCGTCGACGACCGCGGCACGCGCCCCTGAAGGGGAGGAACCTACATCTTCACCTGCACCGAGAAGTAGAAGTTGAGCGCCAGCGGGTAGTTGAACGAGCTCGCGTCGCCGTACGCCGGCGCGAAGGATTGAGCGAAGTACGGGTTCTCCGGAACGCCGTTGGCAGCGACGTCAAACGGGCTCGACCCGTTGTAATAGTGTCCGCCGTTGTAGAACGTGTTGGCGACGTATCCGCAGATCGCGTCGTTCGGGGGATAGGCCCGGCTCCACGGTTCCGACGAGCCGCCGAAGCAGCGGTTCAGCAAGTTCGTCACCGTGATGCGTCCGGAGATCCGCGGCGTGAAGTCGTATGACGCCTGGACGCCGAGGTTGAACTGCCAAGGCTGGCGGAACTGGCCGAAGGTATCGAACGTGCCGGTTTGCGGATTTGGGATATACAGGTTCCCGGGGCTGCTCCCGTCGCTGGTGAGCGCCGACTGACACGAGGTGTAGTCGGCCGCCAGCGGGTTGTTTGTCGGGACCTTGCTGCTCCTCTGGTTGGCGAAGCAGGCCCGCGGATCCAGGCCCTGCACGTCGGACGCATTGCCGTACGTCGTGCCCTCTAAGAGTGACATGGCCGGCGTCACCGCCAGCTTGCCGCGGCGATAGTTGAGCACGAGAGCGAGCGTGTTCGGCGAAACGTATGGAAAGTCGAGACCCGGCGGGTACCAGCCGTGCGGATCCAGCAGCGGCTGCGGCGTCACTGCGTAGTATGGGTTCGCGATCGAGCGCGGTCCGCACGAGGGATCGGGAACGCCCTTCCCGTTGGGTTGATAGCACGCCGCTCCACCGCCGGCCTTCGTCAGCGCGTTGAACTCTTGGATATCCTGATTGTACTGGTCGACCGGCCCGACCGTGCTGTTCGGATAGTTGTTCCACTTCTCGGCGGCGTTGGTGTAGGTATACGAAAGCACGCCGGAGAGCCCGTTCTTCTCGAAATCGCCCTTCGTGATCTCGAGCTCGACGCCGTCCACGCGCAACGTGCCCGCGTTGAACGACGGCGACACGCCCAGGCTGGGGAGGTTGACGCTCTCGTAGAGCTGGTTCGTGCCCCACCGATAGAACGGCGTGAGCTTCATCGCCAGGTCGGTGCCGCGGAAATGATGCTCGTACGAGAAGTCGTAGTTATTCGAGAACTGCGCCTGCGCCTCGTGCAGCGGCGAGTCGAAGCCGAAGGGGATGAACCCGAGCAGCCCGGCGGCGAGGTTCGGCTCCACCGTGTTGTACTGGATCTCGTAGTTCTGCGGCTGCTGCGCGTAGCGGCCGGCCGAGGCGCGCAGCACGGTGTCGGCGTTGACGGTGTACGTCGCCGAGAAGCGCGGTTCGACGTACGATTGCGTGTACGACGACGGATACACGTTGGTGAGAAAAATGCCGTCGGTGCCGTTGGGATGAACCGTCTGGATCGGCGTTCCAGTCGAGCGATCGATCGGGCACTTGAACGCGGCGACCGGCGTGAATAGGTAGATGCTCTGCGGCGGCTGCGGGACGAACATGGGCTGCCGCGTGACCGGATTCACGCAGAACTCGCGCTGCGCGGCTAAAAACCAGAAGTTCGTCGCCGGGTTGTTGGTGTTCGCGAGCCCGTAGGTGTCGTTTTCGAAGCGGAAGCTCCCGTTGATGTTCCACCGATCGTTCGGGCGCCATTGGTCGGCGATCGACGCGTTAGTCAGCTTGGGGACGACGGCGTTGAGGTCCGCCGAGTTGCCGAGATAGGTCAACAGCATCGAGGCGCCGTCGATGCACGCCGGCGCGCCGGCTGACAGCTCTCCATCGGTGCAGGGATCCTGCGCCTGAAAGTTGCCGTACGGCCCGCCGAAGGTACCCTGCGACACCAGCGCGTTGCACGGCGCGGGAGACCCTACCTTGTAGCGGCGCGTCGAGAACGTCGCGAAGCATTCCGATCCGTTCGTGAAATTGCTCACCTGCTGCGAGCTCGTGTTGAAGTAATTGTGGTTGAAATAGCGCAGCGTGTTCGACGTGATATACGACACCATGCCCGAAAGCAGGTGCTGGCCGGAGAGCTGATCCGCCAGCTGCAGCTCGAGGCCGCCGGTGTGCGCGTCGACGGTATACTGATAGTTCATCACGCCCAGGGATGAGTTGTTCCCGTAACCGTTTCCCGTGGCGCGATTCGTGTTCGAGTAGAAGATGTATCCGAACACGCGCGCGTACGCCGACGAGCCGAAGTTCTTTTGATACTGTAGCTTACCGATGCTCGCGGTATCCCAGCGCCCGTCGCGGTAATTACTCGGAATCAGAACCTGGATCTGATTGCCGTTGGCATTGAGCGGGCAGGTATTCGGGACGTTGGTCCAGCTCAGCGGATAGACGTTGGCGCAGCGCGCGCCCGGCGATCCGGGATACATGTACGGGATCGGCGTCGTGGAGGCAGCCGTGAGCCAGCGCGTGTTTCCGGGATAGGTGTAATAGTCGGGCCATTGATTCGTGCTGCCGCAGTAGAAGTCGGGCGGAGAGCACTGCAGCGGCGTGTGATACAACCCATCGTTGACGATGCCCAGGCCAAGCGCGCCCGCGTCGCCGAGGCTCGAGTAGTCTTGCTGGAAGTTCGCGGACGACATATACAGCAGCTGCACGTCGTCGCGCCCGGCGTCGCGGTGATGCGGAATCCCGACGTGGAAGTTGGCGACGACGTCGCGGCTCGAGATGTTCGAAGGCTGCCCGAAGTATGATGGATACGATCCGAAGCAGCCCGGATCGCTGATGCCGTACTTATTCACCGCGGGATTCGTGTAGGTGAAGTTGTTGCTGCATGTCGGATAGACGGCCGGGTAGAACGGCAGGAAGGTCGTAATGTGCGCCGGCCAATAGCCGTACGGGATCGTGTCGGTCAGGCTCGCGCCGTTGTATTGGTCGAAGTAGCGGAAGTTTTGGTTCGTTCCGCTGAGGCCCACGTAGTACGAGAACATGCGGTCGGGCGTCGATCCGCCCACCTCCACGCGGGCATCGTGATAAAACGTCGGCGTGCCGATCGCCAAGCCGCCGACGGCGTAGCCGGGAAAGGTGCCCGTCTTGATCACCTGGTTGATGAAGCCGGCCAGACCAGTGGCGTTGGCGTCGGCCTCGCCGCCGCCCGTATAGATTTGCAGCTCCTGTTGGCCGAGCGTGGTCTCCGAGTTGCCCGGATAGTTATCGAAGGACCGGTTGATGGGCACGCCGTCGTACTCGTATCCGATCTGATCGTAGTAGCCGCCGCGGATATAGACCGTCTGATTGACGCCGACTTGGTTCGGCGGCACGTAGGAGCCCGGCATGGCCGCGATCGCCGAGTACGCGTTGTTCAGCCCGCCGCCGCCGCCCAGCGTGGCCGCGGCGCTCGCAAGCCCGGGATTCACGGAGTAGAGGTCGGTTCCGGTGCCGGGCCGGACCGGGCTGAGCGACGAACGCGACGCGACACGCGCGATCGTCTTGAGCGTGCGCTGCAACGTCATCGGGATCGTCTGGCTCTGGTCGGCGAAGACCGAGACGCCCGTGATCGCAAGCACCTCGAATCCGGCGTGCTCGGCCTGGATCGTGTACGTGTCGGGGGCGAGCGAGATGAACGTGAAGCGTCCGGCCGAATCGGTCGTAACGCGCGCCACCTGCGAGGGGCTCGTCGCCGTGACGGTCGCGCCGGCGATCGGAGCCTTCATCGCGGCGTCCAGGACGGTTCCGGTCAGCGATCCGGTCGTGCCGGCGACCGCATCGAGGCGCCACAGCAGCAGCGCCGCGCAAAGCAGCAACGCGTATTTCATGCATCCTCCGAAGACGAACGCCGAATCAAGGCTTTTATAGTGCTTCGGCCACGGCCTGCTCTTCGTTCAACGCGGCGCCCGCCGCGAGCGCCTCGCGCGCCATGGGCTCGGCCTGCGCGAAGTCGCCGGCGGTCGTCCAGAACGCAGCGCAGAACGGGTCGGTCGTCGTCTTCTAGTCTAGTTACTGCGGCGGATGAGCGGGACGATGGGCCGGGACAGCACCGCCACCAGCTCCGCGCGGCTCTTCACGTTGAACGTCTGAAAGAGCTGAGCGAGCTGATTGCGCACGGTGTGCGGACTTCGTCCGAGCACTCGCGCGATCTCAGAGTTTCGCCGGCCCACACGCACGAGCTCCAGCACCTCGCGTTTTGCGGGCGGAATGCGCTCCAACGGCACGACGGCCGCGCTGCTCGCCTCGGCGACGCGGCGCGCGATCCAGCTGCGCGGCCACGGGTCGATCTTGCGAGCCGCGCGGTGAACCCATCGTCGATCACGCGTGGCCTCGAACAGTCCCAGCGCGCACAGCGCGGCGCGCCACGCGTAGTTGAAATCTTCGAAGATGTCCCAGGCCTCCGTCAGCGCCGCCTTGCCCTCCTGTGCGTCACCGAGGCGCAGCCACGCGACGCCCTGCGAGTACGCTTCGAAGCCCCGCACGCGCGGGTCGGTGCCGTACGAGAGCAGCGGGATCACCGTCGAGCCGAGCGACCGGAATCGCGCGAGGTATTGCTCCGCGATCGCCGCGTTTTCATATGCGAACAGCTCGGCGAGCACGAGCAATGCCGAGCGCTCCTCGCCGGTGACGTCGTTCCACGATAGCCGTTGCGCGATCTCGTGCGCCTCCTGGAGCTGCTCCGCGGCGAATGCCGTCTCGCCGGTATACTTCGCGAGGGCCGCGCGATCGAGGAAGCACAGGACGGTCCAGTGTTCGGACGGGGCGAGGCGCATCGCCTTTTTGAAGCGGGCGAACGCGGCCAGTTCGTTGCCCTCCAGCTCCTCCATCGCCGCGATGAAGCGCGTGATCTGAAAGCGCGCGAGCTGCAAGCCCGGCGTCCACGGCATACCGTCGAAGATGCTCCGCACGCGCACGGCAACGTCGCGCAGCGGCAGCTCGCGGCACAGCAGCGCCAGCGTGAACAGCGCGTTCGCGCGGAAGTACTGATCGGGCTCGGGCGCGGTGTCGAGCTCGTCGAGCGCCTTCTGCAATTCGTCGACCTGCTTCAAAACTTCGCCCCGGCGCAGCGCTATCCACGAGAGCAGGATTCGCGCCCGCGCACGATTGTTCGGGTCGGCGGAATTGAGTTGCACCAGGGCCGCGTCTTCGGCCTCGCGGTGCTCGTGCTGCATCCACGCGATGGCCGCTTTCTGATAGAACGCCTCGTCGTAGACCGGGTCGCCCGGCGCGAGGTCGTCGAGCGCGCGATCGATCAGCCTCCGGCCCGCAACGTAATCCCTAGTCGACCCGAGGGCCGCGCCGAGCAGCACGTCGCGCTCCGCGCGCATTGCGGTCGTAGCTGCCGGAAAGTCCGAGAGCGATCCGATGATGTCCACGAACCGGCGCTCGCGAATCGCCAGTCGAGCAGCGGCCAGCGTGGCTTCGAGCGTGTCGCCCGCCGCAATGAGCTCACGACAGCGTTCATAGTCCGCAGCCTTGAGTGCGCTGTTGAAGTCGTCGTGGTCGAAGACCGGACGAGCTTGTCTAACGGTTGTCAGCATTAGTCCCCGTGAAGTGGATTATAAAGCGTGATGCCAGGGCCCGATGGAAACCCACCGGACGCCGACTTTTCTATTGTGGGTCCGAGTTAGCCTCCGTGCTTCCTGGGTACGCCACCGCCGACCGAGTCGAACTGATGCATCTTCAGGGCCGGTCGGGGCACACCACCACCCACCGAGTCGAGGTGGTGCATCCTCGCCCGAGGGACGCCACCCCCGACCGAGTCGAGCGAGTGGAGTTGGCTGGCAGCCGGGAGGAGAGACCCGCCGCTCATGCTACCCCCGGCACACCCGCCGAGAATAGCCGCGCCGAGCGTAAGGGAGACCGCCATGATGGTCTTATGCATTCGTCTTACCTTTCAACGCCAGGTAGGCGCCAGGAAGCACAAGTGATAGTACGAATATACTAGTACCAAAACGCCTCCAAGGATAGGGCCGCTTGGCAAACTTTGCATCACTATCAACAAACCTAGCGGAACGAATGACTGCCATCAGAACAAGGCGAGAGGCTCAAAGCGCTCTTTCGACGTCCTGGAATGAACGCGACCGCGGTCGTGGGGGCTCCCATCCGTTCTTATCTACGTTCAGAGGATCTTCACATGTCTTACTCCTTTCTCGAGACGCGTAAGGGGCGGTATGTTGCCGTCCTCATCGCGGCCTGCGCCGCGATCGTGGCGGCCTGTAGCGGACCCTCGCCCGTCGGACCTCCTCTGCAGGGTGCCTCCGCCCTGAGGTCCAGCGCGGCCGGCCCGGCGACGAAGGTGAAGCCGACCCCCTACGACTTCCAGTTCACGACGGTCGACAACCCGGGCAGCCGCAAGTTCAACGAAGCCACGAGCATCAACCAGCTCGGGTCGATCTCGGGCAACTACGGCAGCGGGTCACGGAGCGATCCGAGCCACGGATGGATCACGCAGCCGCCCTATACGAAGTTCCGGCAAGTCGACTACCCGGGAGCCGTCGACACGTACCTTCAGTCGATGAGCACGAACCATCTCCGCGCCGGCTATTTCCTCGACAACACGCAGCAGCACAACACTTGGGGATTCGTGCAGAACAACGGCATCTTCACGCTGTACAAGGACAATAAGACTCCCAAGGAGCCCGGGTACGTCGACGAGCTGCTCAGCATCAACGGCTCGGACATCGCCGTCGGCTTCTACGAGAACGACTACGGCAACGATATGCCATTCGAGCTCATCGTGACGCAGAATAGGTACACGCCGCTCGCGCCGCCCAACGCGCTGAGCGCGCAGGCCACCATCGTCAACCTGCGCGGCGACATCGCGGGCGTCGAGACGACCAGCAGCGGCAAGGTCCAAGGCTGGCTCCTACGCGGCGGTATCTACACGACGTTCTCGTATCCCAAGGCGACGAGCACGACGGCGTACGGACTGGACTTCATGGAGCAGATCGTAGGATCGTACGTGGACAGCGCCGGTGCGACCCATGGCTTCATCCTCACCAACCCGACGAGCCCGAGCGGGCGGTTCTGGCAGTCGGTGGACGAACCGGCGGCGGCCGGCACCACCGTCATCACCAGCATGAACGTTCAGCATGCGATCGCGGGATGGTATCTGGACTCCCAAAACAATCGCCACGGCTTCACCGCCGTCGTGAAGTAAGGCTAAGGCGCGCTCGGAGTTACTCCGCGTCGGGGATGCGGTGGTCGGTGGGCTGGCGTTTGAAGTAGCCTTCGTCGTAAGGGCTCTGGATCCGCACGAACGGGCGCGGCGGATCCTTGAAATCGAAGGCGTCGCGTGCGGGCGAGTTGGCGCGCGAATCGCTGGGCGCCAGCCTAGCCAAGTGGAACGTGTCCTCGACGAATTTAAGGATACTTCCGTGCTCGTAAGGCACGTGCGACACGCGACCTTTTTTCGCGTAGGCTGAGACGATCAGCATCGGAATGCGCACCCCCAGACCGTCATAGTCCTTATAGGCGGGCGGTTGGGGATCGTACCAGCCGCCGTAGTCGTCCCAGAAGACGAAGATCGCGGTCGAATCCCAGTACTGCGATTCGCCGATCGCGTTGACGACCGACGCGACCCATGAAGGCCCGGTATTCGACTTGTTGCCGGCGTGGTCGGAGTTCTCCCACGTGGGCGTAATCCAGTTCACCGCGCGGAGCTTGCCGTTCGATACGTCGCTGAAGAACTGGGTCTGCGGCGTGATGATGTCGTTGCCCCAATCCGGCCCGTTGTAGATGTGATTGATCGCCTGGTAGGCGCTCCAAATGCCCTCGTCCCCGTGGATCGTGGCCGTATAGAAGGCCCACGAGATGCCCGCCTTGTCGGCCTCGTCGCCGAGCGTCGTGGGATCCCAGCACACGACCTCGTAGCCGGTCGGGAACTGGCGCTGCCGACCTACGGTGCCGATCATGTCGGCCGGCCCGCCGGGGCAGCCCCACAGGCTGAACGGATAGTCGATGCTCGACTGCGCCTGGCCCGCGATGATGTACTGATGCGAGACGAAACTGCTGGCATCGAAGTTCGACGCGTACATCTGATCCGCGAGCACGTACTGCCTGGCGATATCGAAGTAGGGCTTCGTCTCGGAGTGCGGCACGTAGCTATACTGCGGATCGGGAATCGGACAGGCGGGCTCCGGGGGGCCGCAGCCCACCGGCTCGAGATTGAATCCGTTCATCCGGCAGTCCGTGCCCGGAATTTTGCCGGTGCCGTTGCAGGCGTGTATGAACGAGTTCGCGCTATGATCGATGTCCCACCACGTCGCGATGCTTAGCGGGCGGATCTGGACCTTGTTGTTCTTCGAGTCGTAGCCGTAGCTCACGGTCTTGGCTTTCGGAAAGCCGTAAAACAGGTTGTTCAGGCTCCGATTCTCTTGAACGAGGATGACGATGTGCTTGATCTTGCCGCTCGAGGGCCCGCGCCCGATGGCGCGAGCGGGTTCGATCGCGCGCGCGAGGCTCGCCGGGGGCAGGGCCGGCGCAGAGCCCGGCACCACGCTCCGCCCGCATGCCGAGAGGCACAGCGCCGCAACCGCGACGCAAGGTGCTATTCGCATCTTACTCCGAGTCCGGAATCCTGAGGTCGGCCGGCTGGTGCATGAAATAGGCGCGGTCGTATGGGCTTTGGAATGGCACGAAGGCGCGCGGCGGCTTCGAAAAGTCGAACGCGTCCTTGGCTGGCGACTTCGCGCGTGTGTCGCTCTCCGAAAGCCTGGCGAGGCCGAACGCATCCTCGATGAACTTCAAAATGCTGCCGTGCTCGTAATGCACGTGTGAGACGTATCCCTTCTTCGCGTACGCCGACAAGATCAGCATCGGGATGCGTATCCCGAGGCCGTCGTAGTCTGCGTAGGCCGGAGGCTGCGGATCGTACCAGCCGCCGTAGTCGTCCCAGAAAACGAAGATCGCAGTGGAGTTCCAGTACTGTGACTCGCCGATCGCGTTCACGAGCTGGGTGACCCAGGAAGGCCCCGTGTTCGAGCCGCTGCCGGCGTGATCCGAGTTCGCCCACGTCGGCGTAACCCAGCTGACCGAACGCAGCTTGCCGGTCGAGACGTCAGTGAGGAACTGCGACGGCGGCGCGATGATGTCTTTTTTCCAGTCAGGACCGTTGTAGATGTGGTTGATGGCCTGGTACGCGCTCCAGATGCCTGGGCCGCCGCTCGAGTACCCGAACGCGTAGTAGGCCCATGAGACGTGAGCTTTGTCGAGCTCGTCGCCGAGCGTCGTAGTGTCCCAACATGCGACTTGAAAGCCGTTGGGGACCTGGCGCTGCGGACCGACGATCGCGACTTTGTCGCTCGGTCCGCCCGGGCAGCCCCACGCCGAAAACGGCCAGTCGACCGACGACTCCGCCTGACCCGCGATGATGTACTGATGCGACACGAAGCTGCTCCCGTCGAAGTTGGACGCGAACATCTCGTCCGAGAGCACGTACTGCTTGCCCATGTCGAAGTACGGCTTCGTTTCGCTGCCCGGTACGTATGCGTACTGCGGGTGCTTAACCGGGCACTGGCCGCAGCCCGCGTACTCCTTGTCGAAGCCGTTCATCCGGCAGTGCGTTCCGGGAATGCTTCCCGTGCCGTTGCACGCCGCGAAGTAATCCTTCGAGCCGTGGCCGACGTCCCAGTGCGTCTCGAACCCGATCGGCGCGATCTTGACGCGCTTGTTGTGCGAGTCGTAGCCGTACCTGACCGTCCGCGCGCCGGGAAAGCCGTAGAACAAGTTGTTGAGACTGCGATTCTCTTGAACGATGATCACGACGTGCTGGATCTTCCCGCTCGAAGGCCCGTGTTGCGCGCCGCGCGGCGCGAGGGCGCGCGACTGCGGCAGGCTCGCGACCGGCAGACCCGGCGATGCGGCCGAGCCGCCGGCGCCGCAGCCGGCGAGCAGCAGCGCGGCGGCCGCGCTCGGCAAGATTCCAAACTTCATCGCACCTGGGCTATTCCGCATCGGGGACGTGATAATCCGGCGGCTGGTGCAGGAAAAAGGCGCGATCGTACGGCGCGTGAATCTTCACGAACTTCCGCGGCGGCGCGCCAAAGTTGAAACAGTCGCGCGCCGGCGAGTTGGCCCGCTTGTCGCTGGCCGCCAGTCTCCCCAAGCCGAACGCGTCCTCGACGAACTTCAGGATGCTGCCGTGCTCGTAGTGCACGTGCGAGACGTACCCCTGCTTGGCGTACGCCGACACAACTAGCATCGGGAGCCGCAGGCCGAGGCCGTCATAGTCCTTATATGTCGGCGGCTCCGCGTCGTACCAGCCGCCATAGTCGTCCCAGAAGATGAACATGGCGGTCGAGTCCCAGTACTT
>DATDGN010000145.1:0-15538 GCA_036522095.1 Candidatus Cybelea sp.
AGTGCTGTTCTTCCGCAAAGTACGGAACGTAGTTCGTGTATTTTTGAATAAGGACAGTGATTCCCGAACCAACGGCTCGTTCTTCATCCGTGTATTGGCCACAGCTAATGAAAACGATGGGTTGCTGCGAGCTGAGGGCCGCCCTAGCCTCTTGAATCATGCCCGCTTTGGTAATGGCCTTCCCCTTGTCAGTTAACGTTAGCCAATCGTGATCGGCTACGTCTCTGTAGGATCGGATTAAGTAACCTTCGCGCTGAAGCAGGTCGAGCGCGGACATAACGCGATCTGCCGCTTTGGAAACGGATGGACCGGAATACTGATCCTCTATCGCCAGCCTGATATTTCTAGGGTGTTCGGTTTTGCCTCCGTCAGCGTTCATCAGGACGAGAAGCGCCTCCGCAATCTGCCTGGTCGGTTGCCCCAAGATGTCTTCGGCGCTGGGGAAGACGGTTGTAAGTGCTACCACCTTGTTTGCTCCGTCACGTCCATTGCTGGACGTGCCTCACGCGCGAGCGATAACCCGCGCGACCTGCACGGGCGACCAGGCGACGTCCGTCCGCGTGCGATGGCCATCCTGGTTTAGTCGGTCGGCGATCGCGCGCAGGGTCAGTCCGCTCGTCCGAAGACCGACCATATAAGGCGCTAAGTCCGAATATGCCGCAACGCACCGATTCCGATTAGCGGCGGCGCCCATTCTTTGGCCCTTAGAACGCGCCTGCGCCGTTAGAACCGGCACGCGCGGATGATTTGACCCGAGCCGGGCACCACGCGCTTTAGCGGCCCGCAAGGCGGCCTTCGTGCGCTCGCTGGTCGCGCGCGCCTCGTTCTCTGCGACAGCCGCGAGAACGTGAAGCAGCAAACGGTTCGCCTCGGGGACGTCCGCAGCGGCAAACTCGACACCGCTATCGAGGATCGTCGCGATGAACCGCACGGAACGGCTCAGACGGTCGAGCTTAGCGACGAGAAGCGTCGCCCGCGCACGTCGCGCGAAAGCTAGCGCTTCCCCAAGCCGCGGCCGTTCGTCGATCCGGCCACTCTCGACTTCGACGAACTCGCGCGCGATTGTCGCGCCGGTGCGGGCGACGTACGCCTCGACGGCCGCCTTCTGCCCCTCGAGGCCGAGGCCACTCCGTCCCTGGCGAGGCGTAGAAACCCGGTAGTATGCGACGACTTTCCCGTTCATCTGAGCGTTACACCTCTCGTAACGACCGTTGCTGGCCCTGTAATGCTACCATGGATTCCAGAGAGCCGTAAAGGGGTATTTCTGGTTTTCTGGTAGTAGCATAAGCCATGGAGGAGCCGATCAAGGCAACCTTCTTGCTGACGCCGAGTGCAAAGTACAGGTTGGTGACGCTCAAGGCGCGCCTACGGCGTGAAGGAATCAACGAGACCGAAAGCAGCCTCCTGGAAAGGCTTCTCGCGCCTGGCTACATCTCAACCCTTGAAGAGGAGCTAAAACCCAACGTAGGGCAAAAGAAGGCCAAATAAAGGCACTTGGTCGGCGCGGGGCAAGCGATGCACGAGCATTCCCCGCAAATGCCTGGCGCGGTTTTCTTTTAAAAGTGCTGCCTCAAAAGCGGCTGCCCCGCTTTGCTCCGCCTGTTGCCCCGAAACTATCCGCCTAAAATGTGCCCCTTACCTTAAATGCGATTCCGCCCCTGTTTGGCCCTCAGGCGGCGTTCGGTTCCACCTTAGAGCGCGCGACGTAGGCATCACTTTTCCTACCTGCAGCGATCGCTTCTTCCATCGTTTCGTTTGCGCCACGAAGGCAAAACAATGTCGGTTGTCCACCACGGCCCTTCGTGCGAGCGCTTCCGCGATGTAGTCGGAAGAGAATTCGGTATTGCTCGGCCTGAATAGCGGCCTTACGCGCATCCCCCTTATCACCATAGCCGATGAGGTCGCGGAGCCGCCCATAATCCATCGCGAAAGCGTGAGGATTGAGTCCTTCAATCTGGACATAAGTCGTCATCGCAGCATAAGCGCGCCACCCTGGTTTCCCCACGTTAACGTATATCCCAGAAATGTATAGTGGGCGACTAAAAGGCGTCCATCGACTGCGCACGCCATGCTTTGAAACGTACTGCGCGATTCTCTCGAAGCAGTCGGGGCGCTGCAATTGCCGAAGTGTGCTCGCTTTAAGTCGCGGGGAGTTGTTGCCGATCTGAGCCATCCATTCAGAAAAGACCGCCGCGGCGTCAGCTCCAAACGTGCGGATCGCTTCGCTACCGAGTCTCACCTGCAGCTTGTATAGCGTCGGCACGCCGCCCGTATAGGGGGCACTTAAAACGTTCTCGGCCCAGCGAGATAGCACGGCTTTGCACTTTGAGCTGGCCGCTGCCGCACATTGAATAAATGCAGGCACAACACTGGTGAGATCCGTGGGTATGCCACTTAAATCTATAGCGACCTCAAGGTGACCTTGTGGCCCGAATTTACTCCCGAGAATCCGGCAGTAGCTTCCGTCGCCTCCGCTTGGGAAACACGTTAGCGATTGCGGCCTCACGATGCCAAAGTCGGGGTCATCCATGACCTCGGCCTGAATCTCGCGAGCTAGATTTACCGCAACGGCCTGCGGGATTCGCCGTGCTAGCGTCACAACGACCTTTCCGCGTGCTGGCGTCGAGCCTGTGGTAGCGAAGGCCGCCTCTACCAAGCCATGTTCGCTAAGCGCCTCCTTATAAATCGACAGTCGGCGCGGAAACATTTCGTCACAGTCCCATGCGAGAAAATTTACTCCGTTCGGAGCTTTACATTGAACAGCCAGGACTACGCCGCCGTAAAGGTGATCCTCAAAATCCCGTGCCGAAATTGAAATATGTCCACTGTAGGTTTCGCCGGCTAGTGCCTTTCCGCGCCCAGGTCGCTGCAGTAGATCATAGAGGCGCCGCCCGAATGCCACTTGGTCGGCGGTTCTCTCTGCGCGATGCAACCTCCATGAAGTGGCGGTCAGGCCGCGCCTCGCTCAAGCAGCTCGTCGATCGATGAAACCGGCACTAGCACTCGGCGACCTAGGCGTATCGTGCGCAGCTTTTCCTCGCCGATTAAGCGTTTGAGCGTCGAGCGCGAGACCCGAAGCACCTCTGCAGCTTCGTTGATACTCAGAACTTTTGAAATCTGCGGCCCCTGGTTGTTCGTCGTCATTAGACCTCCTTGAAGGCTACGATACAACAGTCGCCGGTGGCTGTCTTGACATTAGTACGGAAACTTTATATTATTTTCCGTATGATCCGAAAGCCTAGGCGTGGGCGAGGGCCCGCGCGAGATACGCTACCGGCATCGGAGGCTGCTCAGGTTCGCCTCTTATTATCCGAAGCCAAGGCCACCTTTGGCCTGACGCATCAACAGCTCGCCGATATCTTGGACTGGGACAGGCGTCGAATTACAGACGTTTTCCTCGCGGCTAGGGTACTGCGGGCATCAACCGTCGCGCAATTAATAGAAGGCATAGAGAAGCGCTATCGACACCCCGCGAAGGAGAACGAGTGGCGCGGCTTGAGTTTTCTCGGACTGGCGGTCAAAGAGTCGCCGACTTTAATGTTGACTTTTAAACTGGCACGTTATCCAGCTGCGGCCATCGCGCCATGGAACACGGCAAACCTGGCGGCATTTCTTGTAAAGCAGCTCGCAAGTGGCGGACAAGATGAGATAGGGCCTGTACGCAGGAGGCGCTATGAATCTAAGATTCGACGGGCACTCGATGAGTCGTGCCAAGAAATGACTTATTCTGCGGCTGCCGAGTGCTGGAGCCGACTGTTCGTTCGCGGCGATGGTGACTTTGACAAAATGGACGCATTCGTAAAAGAAATGCTGGAACTGTTTGGTCACGCCAATAACGTTCGAATCGCCGTCAAACAGCGCGGTGGCAATTTGGTCGTGGTAGAAGAGAAATCATCGAGTCGCGGGGTGTTTCCTGCTAGCGATGCCGGTCCTACAAAGCCTGTAGGGACTAAAACCCTTTCAGCTCAGGAAAGGCGACACAAGAAATGAGCATCTACAAACGCAGGAGCGGCCGCTGGGCGGTTCTGATTGATCTTGAAGCGACCACGGCAGGATTGCGGCGTCGAAAGAGTATTGGCACATATCGAACGCGCAAAGAAGCGGAGGCCGCTGAGCGTAAGGCTCTGGAAGCGCGCGATCGTGGAATCGATCTATCGCCGCAAACGGTTACGGTCAAGGAGCTCTTAGAGCGATATATCGAGCGATGCCGTGCTAAGGCACTCGCCACCAAGACCCTCGAACGCTACCACGAACTCGCGAAGTGCCACCTCCTCTCAGTAATCGGTGGAGTTATCCTTTCAAAGCTAAAACCGACGCACGTTCTCAGCGTCTACATAAAGGCTACGCAAAAGGGCCTCAGTCCAAAGACCGTTCGCCACGTTCACGGCCTCTTGCACGCGGCCCTCGATTGGGCTATCGAGCAGAATCTTTGCTTTCGCAACGTCGCTGACGCGTCGAAGCGGGATCTGCCGAACGCGCAACGGTCGCCAGCGAAGGCGCTCACGGAAGCCGAGGCGCGTCGTTTATTGGATGCCGCGACCGGTACACCATGGCACGCTTTTTTCACACTCGCTTTTTGCACGGGTGCGCGTCGCGCAGAACTCGCGGCACTACGTTGGTCCAATGTCGATCTAGAACGCGGAATAATCACAATAAGCGAAAGCGTTGTGCGAACAAAGTCCGGTTTAGAATTTAAGGGCACCAAGACGGGATGCATTCGTGTCGTGCCACTTAACGCGCTGGCCGTCGCGGCACTGCGTTTTCACCGAGCGGTGCAGAATACGAAGCGGCTACGAAAGGGGCACAAATATCAGGTCCGCGATCTCGTTTTTGCCGATCCATTTGGAAGACCATGGAATCCCAGCTCCATCAGCAACGCTTTCGTGCGTTTGGCCCGCGAGACGAAGCTGCCTACGCAGCGCCTCCACGACGTGCGGCATAGCGCCGCGACCTGGCTACTCCAAAGCGGTATCGACGTTCGGACGGTGGCGGCGGTGCTCGGCCATAGCACTCCGGTCACGACACTCAATACTTACGCCCACGTCATGCCAGGAGCTGAAGCGAAGGCAGTCGAGGCGATCGCTGAACGCCTAGGAAGGGCCAAGCCCGAAGCCTCGTAACGCGGAGACGCCGACTAATTGCGCGACTCAAGAAAGTCGCGAACCAGACGAAGTGATGCGTCATCCGCTCATTGAGGGGAGTCCGACGATGGGATAGGAGCCATGGCCTTTCAAAACGAGGCCCCCCTCGGCCGGGCGCTAGGCGGCTAGGCGCGGCACGCCGCGAAACGAGCCCCCTTCCCGGGCACGGTCAAAGACAACAAGCCGCGAGACTAGGTTTGCTTCGGGGTGCGCCTGGTCTGAGGCGATGCGCCTCACTCGCGGACAGCTTGGATTTTCTCGTTGTAACGGTTTTGATTTGCAATTGACGCTGCGGTACCCGATCGGCAGAGCACAACTGAATCGCCCGTACTCCAGCCGCTGGCTTGAATTCGCATGTAAGAGGTGGAGACAGCGTAGGAACTGCCATCACTTAGCGTTACGGTGGCACCTTCATCTGAAACTTGGGTGATCGTGCGCTCGTTGCAGCCAGCTGCATTGCTAGAATCTGTCACTGGTTCGGCACTCTGCCTGACACCCGGTGACGTGTCGGCCGGTCCGGGGGTCGCGTGGGCGGGCGCGGGCGATTGACCGCTGGCGGTCGCGCTAGCTGAGACGGGCTTCCGCACAGCCTCGTATGTGATTTTTGGAATGGGGCTCGCTATTGTTCGTTGGTTCTCGGCGGCTAGCGCCTTAATGTTATCCGATGCGACCTGTAGCGGTGTCGTTTGTTCTGTGGGCGCGACGCCGGCTTTTTCATTCGATATGGAGTTTGACGAACTTGTTAGCGTTCGAAAAATGAGGATACCGATAATGATCGCCCCTACAGCAAGGAGCATTCGTTGCGTACGAATTCTTGCGGCCCCGGCGATCTGGAGCTGGCGTAAGCTCTCAGCAGCTTGCTCTTGCTTCTGCCGCTCTTCCTCTACCGCTCGTTGGTGGGCGGCTTCTTGCGCTTTGCGCTGTGCCTCAGCGGCTGCTCTTTGGCGCGCAGCCGCTTCGTCTCTCTGCCGGCGCTCCGCTTCCGCCCGTCTGCGACGGCGCTCAGCTTCTTCAGCCTCCTTTTGCCTTCTCCACTCCGCCTCTTTTTGAGACTGATCACCGGCTCGCGTTTCACGCTTCGGCGGCTGGCCGGGCTCACTCTTATTTGCAATGCCAATCGAAAGGTCATACTCGGCCCGCCGACCTGGATCGCGCAGCGTCTCGTAAGCAGCATTGAGCCACACCGCCATTTGGTGAGCGTTGGGAGCCTTGTTATGGTCGGGATGATATTTAGCTATATTGGCCTTATACGCGTCCTTTATCTCTTCCGGCGATGCGGTTGGCTTTATGCCTAGCAATTCGTAGTACGTCCCCTGCATCGACTAGAACATTAACCCCCGGAAAGCTTGACGCTAGCCTCGTGCCCGGCGTCCTGCAATGCTTGAGCAAAGCGCCCAGCGCGTCGAGATTCGAGCAGTGAATTTGATACGTGTGAAATGAGCGCATCCGTGTTTGTGATCAGGTCGTCCCTTCTAGCTGTGTCGAATCCGAGAGCTACGAGATCGAGTCCTAAGCCGCGAGCGCCGGCCACGAGCCTTGTGGATGGCGAATAAAATGTCCAAATAAAATAGGTGGCAACGCGAAGATCATGTGCTTTGCCAAATTCGGCCCTTATCGTCTGCGTATCCAGCACCCGCACGCACTTTGCCTCGATTACGCGCACGGTATTCTGCGGTTGTGGTAAGTCGTCTGAAAGCGTGACGACTAAGTCAGGCTTCCCTCCAAGAGTACTGCTTTCGCCGCGCATGGGCTGTTGCGCCCATAGGAAGCGCTTCTTGCCATCCTCTTGTATTTCTATCGGGCCGGTCTTTCCAAAAACGTTAACCGCATTGGCGGAGGCGCTATCGCTACGAAGTATTAGAGACAGAAGACTTATTGCTTCGACCAGCTGCCACGTTGGAACTGGCGGTAAAACGCTCCCGGAACGCAGTTCGCCGGCAAATCCTCGCAACGATCGAATGCTAAAGTTTCGGCGAACCTCCTCGGCGGCTACGCATATTCCACGCCACAGCGCAGCCCGAGCCTCGCTGTCCCGATCAGCACTCTCGATCTCCTTACCGGGCAGCTGTGACGTAGCGTTCACGGCGACCACAAAGTATTTACATGCCTGATCAGAGCGTCGATCCTCTACTCTCCCTTTTCACTCTACCGCTTAGGCGCGGTAGCGCCCACAGCTTTCTAGGCTGCTGGCCCGGCTGATTCAATCTTAACATCCGAACTGTCGTCCGGGAAACCACCTCGGCCAGGGAACATCGCCGCTCGGCGGCGCCCTCGCCATTGCCCAAGCCTATCTCCAAGCCTTACTATAGGGCTCTGGGGCCTCTAGCTTTGGGGCCTGGAGGAGTGCTATGTTCAAGCGCTTTGCCATACCGGCGGCGATAGTTGGGCTTCTGGCGGCCCTGCCGACTACGAGCTCCGCGGCGACGATCGCCCAGGTTCTCGGCAGCCCATCGACCTACGATGGGCTGCACGTCGACGTGCGCGGCACCGTGGCCCACCTGGAGCAGAAGACCTCGCACAAGGGCAACCCCTACGTGACGTTCTCGCTATGCTCCGGCCAATGCGTGCACGTCTTCGGGTTCGGCTCTCCGAGCCTCAGCGATGGCCAGACGATTACCGTGCATGGCACATTTGCCGCGGTGAAACGCGTCGGCGGATACACGTTCTACAACGAGATCGACGCCGCTGATGGGTCGCTCTGATCTGTGAGAGTGAGGCAGAAATAATGAGATACCTTGGTCTTGTGTGTTGTCTAGTTATGCTGGTTGCACTCCCGGCGCGATCATCGACCTACGGAGCCTTTGACTCCGTCTGGTGGAACCAGCTCAGCGCATCGCAACAGGTGGCTGCGGTTATGGGAGCAATAAGCGCTTTTCGCGGAGGCTACGTCGAAGGAATTGTTGCGGCGACTGCGCCAGGCAGCTCTGCGCGAGCAATTGCTGCTAAGCACCTTCCTGGGTTCAGTCACATCATGGGCTTCTATGTTTCGGCCGTTACTGACTTCTACGTGCGATATCCGGAGGGTTCTCACGCCGAGATAGGTGATGTGCTCAGCTGCCTTTCTGATAATCCGTGGACACCGTGCTCCGACGTTGCAAAGCATAGCCACCCCTAACCCTTGTTTCTGAGCGCCGCTTTGAACGCTTCGAGATTGTGCGGTTCTTGCGCCCGATGGATCATCCGATGGCAATTAGAGCATAGTACAGCAAAATCTTTGACTGGATTTCCGATGTATTTTGAAGCGATCAAATACCAATACGATGTATCTTGCAGCCGATGCCAAAAGCCCTTGGCAAGGCGATTAACGCTTTCGGTTGTTTACGATCGAAGTGGTCAGCCCATAGAGCACTGGGGCATCGGAGGCGGCACTGCGGAGGAGTTGGCTGCAATATATGAGCTGACGTGCTCCGCTTGTGGCAACGTCATTGAGCTGGAAGCTTTCGAGCATGTCGAGCCGTATACGACTTCAGAGCCTGATCAAGAATCTGGACCGACCGTGGTGAAACGACGCTAGAAAATGTCGTACAATGGCGCTGCAATTTGCAGGCATGGACACGTCATCGAACACAGCCTTCGACCAGGTGAGCGGTACGACAAGGGCTGCGAAAAGTGTGGGCAGCCAACGATTTCGGCATGTGAGAACTGCGGAACACCACTGCGCGGAAAGCCTCGAGATTATCGCGTTCCCGGCCCCCTATCGGTACCTAACTACTGTCGCGAGTGTCTCAAGCCCTATCCCTGGACGCTCTGGAAAGCCGCACAGCTAAAGCAATCCATTTCGTCGCTCGCTCAGGACAAGCTGTCTGCGGATGAGACGGCGGATCTTCGTCTCTTCGCGGATCAAGTCGTTTCCGGCGATGTTACAGAGCCGCGGATACGCTCAGAAGTAAAGCTCATTATTACTCGCTTTGGCCCTGCGGCAAAGACTATCCTGAATGGGATCGTGGACGTTGGAACTACGTTCGCGGCAAAGGTAACGGCTGAGGTGATGAAAGCGCACGGAATGTAGGACTCGGCCACCACGGCTCTGAGCCTGCCCACTTATGCGTCGCCTTTGCTCCTCTCTCGCGCGACGGTGCGCGTATTACAAACGCTGCAGCTTGGGCAAAATATCGCGCCGGAAATCCACGCCATCAAGCGATCCGTCGTCGCGCCAAGCGAGCGTGGCTTTACTCCGCTCCCAGGCCCTAGCAGCGCGGCGGCGCTGCGCGGGGGTGTCGTGTTTCGGATCGTGGCCCGGTGGCTCGCATGGCCGTGAGTTTCGCGGGTCGAGCAGGCCCGGAAGCCTCCGCGTCGGCACTCCGCGGTCAACGAGGTGGGTGGGACTTCTTGGAACCGCAGGGCAACCGAATGGCAACCGCGACGCTATAACCGCCCTAGAACACCAATAAAATAAGACCGATTCTTATGGGATGGCCGGGAGTCGAACCCGGACGCCCTTGCGGGCTGCAGATTTTCGCACCACTATGGCTTTCGCCACCGCGTTTGCCGCGTTTGTGGTCCGGACTGTGCCTTGACCGTATGAGCTCTATGCTCACGTAGGCCGCGCCCGTCCAGTCTCTACACCTTCTCCCGCCGAGATCACCCTTCGTCCTTCGACTCCGCCGCTTCGCGGCTTCGCTCAGGATGACATAGCTCAGGGTGACGATATCGGGGAGGAGCTTGGCTCGGCGTCGTCACGTCGCGCAAAGCGACAGAGAGTTCGCCGAATTTGAGCGCATCCCGCAGGCGGTTTCCCGAACCTGCGGCTCAACCGGGTCTGGTCAAGTCTGCTGTGTCTGCCTATTCCACCACCATCCCGAGTCAGCGGCCTTCGACAATCGTTAATCGCTCTTCCAGCACGTCGAAGCGGCGGTAGACCTTCGTTTCGAAGGTCGTCAGTCGCGTCTCCACGGCCGCGAAGCTCGAGTCCAGGCCGTCGAACCGGTGAGCGAGCCGGTCATAGTTCGCCTCGGTCGCGGCCCGAAACTCACGGAGCTCGGCCTGCACGTCGTCGAGTCGCGCGTCCAGGCCGCCGATCCGTATCTCGAGCGCGTCGAAGCGTTTCTCTGACCGGGCATCGGATGCGTGCAGCACCTCGGCGAAGCGATTGAAGAGGCTGTCGGCAGTACGATCGTCCATGGCCGTCATCGTACGCTACGCCTGTTGCCGGAACGTTTCCTGGAGAGGCTACTGGCGGTAGTGTTCGACGATCTCTTCGTCGCGTATCTGCGCGATGCCGGGATCTTGGCCGGCGTGGCGCCGGGCGCGGCGCTGGCGTAACAGGTCCCAGTACTGGTCGAGCCTCACCGTGATCTCGTCGAGACGCTTGAGATCCTCGGGCGTGAGCTTTCCGCTCTCGCCGTGCTCGAGCAGCCGGTGCTCCTCGGCGACGAGTTCCTCGATGTGCTCGCGTATCTGCGTGTCGTTCATCAGTTCAACCCCTTCTCGACTCTTGAATCGGCGGGGCCGCGTTGGGGTTGCCCGGTCGCGTCCCATTGCTGCAACAAGAAGCCGAGCAGCAGATCGGACGTCGTCGCGAGAGCCTCGTCGCGCCCGAGCTTCTCCAACGCCGCATCCAGCACGACGATCCCCGCCGGCAGAATGTCCGCGCGCTGCGCTCTCATGCCCACCACCTTCTTGCGCTCGTCGAGGCTCATGTCGCATAAGCGCTCCAGCGTGCGGTGCAGATCCGCGCGCGTCAGCCGGTACGACGCGATCGGCGCCGCTCGCCCGCGCACGATGGCGGCGGTCGTCGTAGCGCTGCCGCCGACGAGCGCAATGTGCTCCACCGGCGCGCACTCCGCGATCGGACGCAACGCCTCCCGGGTAAGGTCGGCGGCGCGCGAGAGCTCGCCGGCCGCCACCGGCCCGCCGCGCCCCGCGAGCTCGGGGATCGCCTCGGTCAAGCGCACCGCCCCGATCTCGCACGTGATCACCTTTTCGGGCGCGACCGAATCACCGAGCGCGTACTCCGTGCTGCCGCCGCCGACGTCGACCACGCCGACGCGTTCGCCGCGCCGGCCGTCGAACGCCGTCAGCGCCCCGCGATACGACGCCTCGGCTTCCTCCTCTCCGGACAGGACGCGCAGCGGAACGCCGAGCGCCTCGTGCACGCGCTCCATGAACTCCTCGCCGTTGTCGGCCCGGCGCAACGCGCTCGTGGCTACCGCAAACATCCGAACGTAGTGGCCGCGCATCGCTCGCGCGAGCTGCACGACGGCATCGAGCGTGCGCTGCATCGGCTCGTCGCCGAGCCGGCCCCGCTCGCCCAGACCCTCGCCGACGCGCGTTCCGATCGAGCGGACGAACTCGATGCGCGGCTTTTCGGGCTCGACGTCCGCCAACAGCGCGCGGGTCGAGTTGGTGCCGATCGATACGATCGCGTAGCGCCTGCTCAGAGCCGCGATCCCCTAGTGCTTCGCCTCGAACAGCGCGGCCCGGCGCTTCTTGCGCAAGAAGTGCCGTTCGGCCGCCGGAAGCCCCTCGGACGGCTCCCACTGCTCGGTGCTCTTGAGATACGCCGCGATCTGCTCCTCGAGCTCGTCATCGCGGATCTGCGGCGCCAAGGACACCGCGCAGCGCCGCCCCTCGCGTCGCACCTCGAACGCCAGCCGCTTGCGGCGCGCGAGCGAACGCTGATACTGATCGCGGTGCGACTCCACGTCCGCCGCGCTTGCCGTGGCCAGGTCGCCGTCGTCCAGCCGCACCGTCGCGCCGTACGCGTTGAGGTTGATCACGATTCCGCCGAGCGTGTCGTTCACGGGTTCGAGGGCGTCGCTGCGGGCTGGGGCGACACGAAGATCAGCGCCTCGTTCGGACGCACGAGACGCAGGCGGTCGTGGATTTCGGGAATCGCCCCCTGGGGATCGCGCAGCCGGCGCAGCTCGCGCTGCTGCTCGTCGCGCCGCTTCTGCAGCGCCGCGATGTCCGCGCGAACCGACGAGAACTCGCGCGCGGCGGAAACGTTTTCGCCGATCGCCCGCGCGAATTGAACCGCAACCAATCCGACGACGAGGAGTGCAATCCCGGTGGCCATGATTCGGCCGGCCAGGCGAAGCACCGGGCGCACGCGCGACCTCAGTGCGGTTTTCCTATCGGCTTTAGACCCTCTGCCTGCCATTCTCCCAACAGCCGGTACTTTCGATAGCGCTCCTCTAGGAGTCTTTCCACTGAGAGCGCCGCTAAACGCGAGAGCGCCGCGTCGACGGCCTGCAGCGTGCGCGTCACGACGTCGGCAGCGTTCCGGTGGGCGCCGCCCAGCGGCTCCGGTAAGATCTCGTCCACGATGCCGAAGCGGCGCAAGTCATCGGCAGTCAACTTCAACCGCGCCGCGGCTTCTTCCGCCTTGCCCGCGTCGGACCAGAGGATCGCGGCGCAGCCTTCCGGGGACGCGACCGAATACGTGCTGTGCTCCAGCATCATCACGTGATCGGCGATCGCGAGCGCCAGCGCGCCGCCGGAGCCGCCCTCGCCGACGATCGTCGCCACGATCGGAACGCGCGCCGTCGAGAAGACCTGCAGGCACGTCGCGATCGCCTCGGACTGCGCGTGCTCCTCGGAGCTGATGCCGGGATCGGCGCCCTTAGTATCGACGAACGTGACGATCGGCAGCCCAAGGCGCGCCGAGAGACGCGCCAGCCGGCTCGCCTTGCGATAGCCTTCCGGCGCGGGCATCCCGAAGTTACGGCGCAGATTCTCCTTGGTGTCGCGGCCGCGTTGCTGGCCGATCACGACGACCGGACGCGAGCACAGCAGGGCGAATCCGCCAACGATCGAGGGGTCGTCGCGAAAGTGACGATCCCCGTGGAGCTCGTCGAAGCGATCGAAGCGCGAGATGTAATCCAGCGACGTCGGGCGCGCCGGATGGCGCGCCATGTGCACCTTCTCCCACGGCGAGAGCGTTCCGAAAAGCTCCTGGAGGATCTCGTTATACTTACGTTCGAGCGCGGAGACTTCGCTCGACATGTCCAGCGGCTGGGCCGCCGAAGCCGCGCGCAGCTCCGCGATCCGCCGCTCCAGCTCGGCCATCCCCTTTTCGCGCTCGACGATGACGTTGTTGCTCATCGCCCCTTAGCGTATTCGAGAAGCCGCACCAACGTTTCTTTGAGATTGCGCCGATCGACGACCATGTCGATCGCGCCCTTCTCGAGCAAAAACTCGGCGGTTTGAAATTGGTCGGGCAGCCGCTGACGAATCGTCTGCTCGATGACGCGCCGCCCCGCGAAGCCGATCATCGCCTTCGGTTCGGCGACGATGACGTCTGCCTGGAACGCGAACGACGCCGAGACGCCGCCGGTCGTCGGGTCGGTGAGCACCGTCACGAAGAAGTTGCCTGCCTCCGTGAAGCGCGCGACCGCGCCCGTCGTCTTCGCCAACTGGATGAGCGCCACCATCCCCTCTTCCATGCGCGCTCCGCCGGAGGCCGCGAAGATGATGCACGGCACCTTCCGCCGCTCGGCCTCTTCGAGCAGGAGCGTGATGCGTTCGCCCGCGACGCGACCCATCGTGCCGCCGCGAAAGTGAAAGTCCATGACGCCGAGCGCGACCGGATGCCCGCCGATCGTTGCGAAGCCGCAGACGACCGATTCGGAAAGACCGCTGCGCTCGCGATCTCCGCTCAGCTTGGCCGGATACGGCTTCCTGTCCGACCATCCGAGCGGATCGCTCGACACGACCTCCGCTCCGATCTCGTTGAACTCGCCGTCGGCGATCGATCGGATGCGATCGTAGGCGCTCATGCGGAAATGATAGCCGCAGCGCGTGCAGACGTCGAGATTGGCCGCGAGGTCGCGGCGGTACAGCACCTCGCCGCACTTGGGGCACTTGCTCCACAGCGCCGCGTCGCTGCGCTCGTCTTTCTCGCGCCGGCCCTCGGCCGATCCGCCGATGACGCGCCGCCACTCGCGCATCAGGCCTTACGCTCCTTGGCCGGCGGCAGCAGCCACGCCGCATACAACCGTCCCAGCTGTCTGAGGTAGTTGAGGATCTCGCGCTGGTTGAGCTTGGATTCGCCCACGACGCGATCGGTGAAGACGTACGGCACCTCGATCGCCTTGCCATATTTCGCTTTGGCGATTACCTCCAAGCCGATCTTGAAGCCAATCGGGTCGAGGGCCACGCCTTCGATCGCCGCGCGCCGCACGAGAAAGTACCCGCTCGTCACGTCCCGCACGCGCGTCAGCGGGCGCGCCAGCCAGCACGCGACCAGTGAGGTCACGATGCGCCGTTTCGGCCAGTTTGCGATTCCGCCGCCGGGAACATAGCGGCTCCCGACCGCGAGGCCATACTCACCCGACTCCAACGCCCGCACCATACTGGGCAGCGCTTTGATGTCGTGGCTGAAGTCCGCATCCATCGCGCCGAGCGCCTGCGACTCGGCACGGGCGATCTTCCAGCCTTCGATGACCGCGCTGGACAGTCCGAGCTTCCCACTACGGTGCAGGCAGCGCACCGGCAGCTGCGCGGAAAGCTGCTCGACGACGTCGCCGGTGCCGTCCGGCGAGTTGTCGTCTACCACGATGATCTCGCCGTCGAGCGCGTTCGCCTCGAACGTCGCGGACAGCGCCCGCAGGAGCTTGCCGATGCCGGAAGCCTCGTTGTAGGTCGGGACGACGATCGAAAAAGGTAACGGCATGCGCAATCGCTGCTTCTACGACGTTAAGGCGTCAATCACCGCCAACAGCACCATCGCGGCCGTATCCGTGCGCAGGATGCGTGCGCCGAGCCACACCAGCGCGGCGCCGCCGCGCTCGGCAAGCTCCGCTTCGGCATGGGTGAAGCCGCCCTCCGGCCCGATGACGACGAGCACGCGCCCGGCATCGGGTAACGCGGACTGCAGCCGCTCGCGGAGCGGCACGGACTGCGCCGTCTCCCACGCGAAGAGCACCGCCGCGTATTCTCCGAAGCGCTCTGCGAGTGCGGCGAAGTCGAGCGGCGCCGCGATCGGCGGAACCTCGCGCCGCCCGCACTGCTGCGCGGCGGTTCGCACGATCCGGCGCCAGCGTGAGAGCTTCTCGGATCCGACATCTCGGCCGACGCTGCGCTCGCTATGGAACGGGAGAAACGCCGCCGCACCCAGCTCCGTGCACTTCTCGATCACGAAGTCCATGCGCCGTCCCTTGGGCACCGCCTGTGCCACCTCGACGTCTAACGCCCGATCGCGGTCCGCGCGTTCGGCGATACGTTCGACGAGGGTCGCGCGCACTGCGGGCTCGACGGCGTCGATCGCCGCGACGAACGTTCCCGCTGTGGAGTCGATGATTTCGAGGCGATCGCCCACGCGCAAGCGCAGCACGTGCGCGATCTTGTGCGCGTCGCCGCCCGCGATCTCGACGCTGCCGCCAATCTCGCCACGCCCCTCGATGAAGAATCGGCGGGCCGCGGTCACCTACTCGGGGCGAAACGCGTCCTTCACG
>DATDGN010000146.1:0-4969 GCA_036522095.1 Candidatus Cybelea sp.
GCGGCTCTTCTGCCGCGGACTCGATCTCCTCATCGGTAATCGTCCCCCACGCGCCGGTCAGCGGCGCGGATCGCTGCAGTTCACGCAACGCCATCGACTTGTCGATCAACCCGGCTTCGAACGCGGCGAGCACCGTCGTCGTGATCTTCGACGCCGCGTCGCCCTTCTCCTTGTCGTCGAGCTGCCACAGCGGGTTGAACCGGAACGAGAACCCCTCCGGCAGCGTCACGTCGCGGTTCGCCGCCATTAGGCGGAGGGTCGTCATCACGGCCGGGCGCAGCTGTTCCTGGCGCCGCGAAATCGAGTCGTAGTACATCCGCAGGTCGGACTCACCCGTCGAATTCAGGCCCGCGGGCGACTGCCCGAACAGGCGCACGAGCGGGATTTCCGTAGCGCCGCTGATCTGCTCGCCGGCTTGCAGCATGATCTCCGCGAGGCCGCCGAATGAATACTGCGTCGTGTCGAGCTCGTCCTTCGCGTCGATGATCGCGATGCCCTCATTCGACTGCATCTGGCGGATCAGCCCGACGTTCTGCAACATCGCCTGGTACAGCGGACCGCCCTGGCCGATGATCTCGCGAAGCTTCTCGACCTTCATCGTCCGGAGGTGCGCCTTGAAGACGAGCTGCATCGCGCCCATCGTCACGGTGTCGAACCCCACGAGCCGATCGAACAACCGCTCGATGACGCTCATCCCCCAGAACTGCTCCGACCACTTCTGCCAGAAGGGGAGATCGTGGCCGATGAACCGGAAGAACCGCGAATGGTGGATCGTCTGGCCGATCAATGCAGGCGCGTTCGACAGCACGCGGTAGTATTTCGGCAGACCGAGCTGCGGGCCGGGTTCCTTGACGAGGTCCCACAGCGTCGGCTGGACCATCCAGCGGTCGAGCGGCAGCAGACCCTTGAACGACCCGGGTGACACCGTCTCGAATTTCAGCTCCGAACCGAGGTCCTGGCCCTCGACGATCGGGACCAGGCCCGCGCCGCCGTATAGGCGCCCCCATTTCAGGGCTTCGCAGAACGAGTTCCAAATCCGCAGCTCGTCGAGGTCGGTGTCGAACTGCAACACCTCGTCGGGCTTGAGGTCGTCGGTCTCGAGCGAGATGCCGGCGCGCGTCATATCCTCCGCGACCGCGTCGACGCAGGCGCCGACAATCCACGAACCGCGGTACATCCACTCGAGCTGGATGCGATTTCGGGTGATCGGGTTAAACCCGTACGACCCCCGCGAGAACAGGTTCGTCAGCGAATTGTCGTAGCCGAGGTTGGCCGAGAAATTGGCGAACGAGTCGCGGGTAAGCACACCGCCGGTCGATGGCGCGCCATCGACCGTGATGCGCTTCACCTCGCCCTGTGTCGTGATCCGGGCGCGCGGCTTAGCCAAGATACAGCCACCCGTATAGCAGCACGGCAGCGAGGAGCGGCATCGCTGCAGTCGACACTAACATGAAGGCGCGCTCGCTCACGCTGGCGACACCATGCCGAGCGCGACGGTGACGCCATCGGCGCGGATCGCGTACCGCTCAGCGCGATGCCCGGCGACCCAGTCCTGAACGCGGACGATCGCGGCCTCGACTGGCGGTGCCCCCGCGTCGAGCGCGTGTTGGCTCAGCCCTTCTATGGTTAGCTTGAAGTCGCGGTGACCCGCGGCGTAGAAGTTCTTCAGCCAGTGGAACTGCGGCGTGGGAACGGTCATCGGCCCTCCAGGCGGTCGATCTTGGCGCGGACGCGGTCGAGTAAGATCTTGTAGCGCGCCGCGTCGGCCGGCGCCGTCGTTTTCTTACCAATCGCAGCTTCAAGCCCCAACGCTTCGGCGCGTAAGTCCACGAGCACGGTCGCGATCGGCGTCACTGTGGGCGCCCCCCGGCGAGCTTCCACCAGGCCTCGAGCCCGGTATCCCGGCCGCGGCAGGCCACGGCGAGCGCGTGCGAGCACACCGTGTCGTCGTGATATCCCGCGGGCGCCGAATAGCGCACGCCGGTCCGAGTGTACTGGTATTCGAAGCTTTCCATCTCCTGGCGGTGCGCCCCTTCCAGGATCGTCGTCTCACGGGACTGGACCGCGACCGCCAACCCCTCCATCAGCTTCTGTTTCGAGGGCGCCGAGAACAGGTAACCCTCATAATTCGACCCGAGCTCCTTCTGCAGAAGCTCGACGATGGGGTCGCCGAGCCCCGTAGAGTCGACGAGCGCGCGCCTGGTCCCGACCGTCGTACGTATTCGCTGCATCGTCTCGGGCCACGGCGCGCGGAACCGTTCCTGCTTTGCGATAGCGCCGAAATCGTCGAGTCCCGTCAGTACCGTCCAGTCCACCGCTTTGCCGAGGTCGATCCCCCACGCGGAGACGGGCTTCCCGCTCGGTTCCGCAAGCGCAGCGCGGATGTAATCGAACCCGAACGGGTTACCCTGGTCGTCCGATGCCTCGGCGAGATATAGCTCGCGGAACACCGCTTCCGGCAATTCACGGCACGCCGCCGCGATCTCATCGTCAGCGAGAACCCCGGCTGCGACCGCGTCGGCCGCGATGATCCGGTAATAACCCCAGTCAGGCATCCCGGCTTCGGCTTTCCGGCACACTTCAAACATCCAGTTGCGCCGGCCCTTCACGTTACCGATCAGGCGCAGCGGGCCGCGGGTCGCAGTCAACGTCGAACGGACCGCATGATACGCCTCGGGCTTCGTGCGGCTCGCCTCGTCGATCACGGCGGCGAAGACGTCTTCACCATACAACGTGGCAGGCTTATCCGCGCCCTTGAACCAGAGGCACGCGCCATTCGGCAGCGTCAAGGTTAGGCGGCTTTCGTGCGACTGGTACATCCACGACGGCAGCCCGACCTTCAGGCGCCGATACGCGATCTCAGCCTGCCCGTAAACCGGCGCCACCCACCAGTAATTCCGATTGAGCGCACCGCCGACGAGCGCCTGCTCGAGCAGCCACGCGCTGCAGCCGACGGTTTTACCCGACTTAGTGCTCGCCTCGATCGCGCTGACGCGCGCCGGGTTTCCGTCCGCGTCGTGAGGCTCGAAGATCGCCGCCAGCTGCTGCGGATACAGCCACGGCCGTTGGTACAGGATCGGCTTGTCCGCCAGCGCCGTTTGCGCCAGACCCCTCGATCCGATCAGCCGTCCCGTCGATAACTGCTCCGCCACCGCCGTCGGCCCTCGCGATCTTGAACGTAACAACGTGCTCAGTACGCCGCGTCTCTTCGAGCGAGAAAGCGTCGCGCCAGGCGTTCGGCTGCTTATTCTTCAGCCAGAACTGCGCGGCCTTCACGTCGGGCGGGTAATACCGCTTGCCGATGACGCGCGTCGTCACGATCCGCTGCGTCATCGCACGCCCTTCGTCATCGTAGTCCGTGAGGACGTTGACGAAGACCCGTTCCTCAGGGACCACGTGACCGATTGCGGCGTGATAAGTCGCGGTGGCGACGTTCGCATCGGCCATCAGCCGGCCCTCGAGCACCGCGGCACGGAACTCTTCGTGGCCGCTGATCCAACGTTGAACCTGCTTCGTAGTCGTTCCGAGCGCCGCCGCGACGTCCGCCTCGTCACCGCCGAGCATCGCGATGCGTTTCGCGACGTCCCCCAGCAACGGGTCGTAATTCCCATCATGCATCGCGGCGCGCATCGCCCGAGCGAGCTGCGACGCGACGAGAGGTCCATCGTAATCGGAGAACATGGCCCTGGAAAGCTACCGCACGGATCGGGCTTGGGAACCGACGACCCGCGACACTTGAACCATGGGCACAGATACTACGGGGCCGGTGGACAGGTTGTCCAGGAGAATTTTACAGCGCAACTTTCCGTCCATCCGATGAAACCATGCCTTGCGATCGGCAAGCTTGTGCGCGTCGATCGTCACTGGATCACCGCGCTGCAGCTTCGTAAGGTCGTTCACGAACGGGATCACGAATGCGTACTGCTCGACGAACCCCGGACGGAGCGGCGTTGGCGCTTCAATAGGCCCAAGCAATCGCTTCACACCGCGTGTCGACGATACCGCGCGCCACGGGTCGGTCTCACAGTCGAACGCCACCAGGAGATAACCAGGCCATATCAGCTGCGGCCGATCGACGACAGCGCCGCGGATGATTACCCGGTCCATCACGACCAGCAGCAGCGTCGAGAACGCCTGGTTGATCAGTTCCTTCTGCGCACGCCGCTCTTGCTGAGATTTGGTCTCGGCGACGTACCAACGCAGCATCAGGCGGACCACACGGGAGGGGGCGGCCGCTCGCTCGCCCCCTCGTCGCATGTTACATGATCGTCTCCCGCTAACACGTGGGCGTTCGTCCCCTATTATCCGTGCGTCGTGAGGGACTCTACCGCGGGTCGTCGACCGGCGTCCAGGAGGGGTTACCTACGTCGGACTTCGTATGCGTGTGAGCTGGAGTCGCGCGCGCGTATGCGCGCCCGTATCCCGCGCGACCCTGTGGTAGGTACGTGGCGCGGCGACATGTCAGTCCGTTCGTTATAATACTTCACCTTCACGATCCTGCTGGACCCAGGAGATATGTTCGGTTATTTCTGTATCGGAACATAGTTCGTAACAGATCTCCGCGTACCTACCGATAGGTCGGGCGCGATCCGGGCGCGCGCGATGCGCGCGTTAACTCCAGTTCTATGATGGTGGAGGCCGACGATGCCGCTCAACGATGAGACCCTCCTGGTCCGTAAGCTGTCGCGTCTGGAGGATGCCCCATGGGTCGTGGTCGCGACCGGCCGGCAATTCGTGCTGCACGTCGACCATGATACCAAGGCCATCGTGTACCAGATCCAAGCGTTGCTCCGCGAACACCTCCCCCGGTTGCAGCTGACGATCCATGAGTCGGCGGTGGACGACGTCCCCGGCGTCCGGCTCGAGCAGCACGACCGCGAATACGTGGGCGAAGGGGTCCTCCAGGCCGTCGTCGCCTGGCCGGGCGGGTTTACCCCGGAGCAATTCGGGACGATGATGTACCTCGACA
>DATDGN010000147.1:0-8115 GCA_036522095.1 Candidatus Cybelea sp.
GGGGCGAGCGCCATGATTGCGTAGTCGACAACCGTCACCGCGTTGGACAGCAAAATCACCGGGCGCCGCCCGACGCGATCGGAGAGCATGCCGAGCAGCGGCGAGCAGAAGAACTGCATCAGCGCCCAGACCGTCGCGAAAAGCCCGATGATCTCGGCGGCGTACGCGAAGTTATTGCCGACGAAGCTCGCGATCAGCTTCGGCAGCACCGGGCCGATCATGCCGAACGTCAGCATGTCGATGAGGACCGTGATGAAGATGAAGATCGTCGCGCCGCGCCGCGCGTTATTCGGCCGCATCATACACAAACTCCAACCATAAATCGACGGCCCGATTGAGTCGGGCGCGTTCGTGGGTCGCCAAGAGATCGAGCAGAAATCCGCGGAACCCGGCGATGAGCAGCGTCCCCAGGGCCTCGGCTTGCCGGCGCGTGTAGCCGGGCAGCATCGTGCAGACCTCGAGCGCCGCGAGCCACTCGTGGATCGACGCCTCGAGGTAGCCCGGAAAACGCGACGCGTCGCGCATGGCGAGCGTGTAGACTTCGAAGGAGAGCTGCGTGAGCGGCTCCCACTCCGGCTTGCTCCACTCGCGCCACAGTGTGCGCGCCACCGCGTTTGGCGCGAGGCCCGCGAGCTTGACCGTCGCCATCATGGCTTGCTGCCGGGCGCGGCCGCGCCGGACGATCTCGACAACCAGATTCTCCTTCGATCCAAAGTAGTACAGCAGGACCCGCGGACTCGATTTGAGAGCCTTCGCAAGCGGACGCAACGACAGCTCGGCCAAGCCGTGGCGGCACACGTAGTCGACGGCCCGCTCCAGGAGCTCGCCCCGCCGCGCCTCGTCCGCGGTTCTCGACACGGCCCATCCTAGCATAATTGAAACAGTTGTTTCAAGTATGCGCCCGGGCGGGCAGGGCAGGATGGCGCGCGGAAATCACCTTGTGTGAACGGGGTGACGCTGACGTTTATGTTCAGTGACATTGAGGGCAGCACGCTACGTTGGGAGCGTGACGATGCCGCCATGGCCGGCGCCGTGCGCCGCCACGACGAGCTCATGCGCGCCGCGATCGAGAGCTGCGGCGGACGCGTGTTCAAGACGGTCGGTGACGCGTTTTGCGCCACCTTCGACGTTCCGGCCCATGCCGTCGCCGCGTGCTTGGACGCCCAGCTGCGTCTCGAGGCCGAGGACTTCTCGGCGGTCGACGGCCTGCACGTGCGCATGGCATTGCACACGGGCGGCGCGGTGGAACGGGAGGGCGATTACTTCGGTCCGACCGTGAATCGCGTCGCGCGCCTGCTCGCGATCGGTCACGGCGGTCAAGTGCTGCTGTCGGGGGTCACGAGCGATCTCGTCTTGGATGCCCTTCCGGAGCTCGCGACGCTGGCCGACATGGGCAGCCACCGTCTCAGGGACCTGAGCCGTCCGGAGCAGGTCTATCAGCTGATCGCGCCGGCCCTGCGGCGCGAGTTCCCGGCGCTGCGTTCGCTGGGACTTTTCCCCAACAACCTTCCGCTCGAATCGACGCCGTTCGTCGGCCGCGACGGCGAGGTCGCCGAGGTGGCGGCGCTGCTGGCCGCGCATCGCGTCGTCACGCTCGTCGGCTCGGGCGGCGTCGGCAAGACGCGCGTCTCGCTGCACGTCGGCGCGCAGGTGCTGGAACAGCATCGCGACGGCGTCTGGGTCGTCGAGCTCGCGCCGGTGAGCGAGGGCGGCTTCATCCCCGAAGCGATCGCCGCGGCGCTTTCGTTTCGTCTATCGAGCAACGTCGATCCGCTCACGTCGATCGTTGCGTCGTTGCGACCCTTGCGCGCACTGCTGGTCCTCGACAACTGCGAGCACCTCGTCGCCGATGCCGCGGCCGTCGTGGCGGCGATCGTGCGGTCGTGCCCCGACGTCCGCGTGCTAGCGACGAGCCGTCAGGCTTTGGGGATCTCCGGCGAGGCGGTCTACAGGATGCCCTCGCTGCCGTTTCCGTCGGAAGAAGAAGGCGCGTCGATCACGGCGGCCGACGCTCGCAGCTATGCCGCGGTCGAGCTCTTCGTCACGCGGGCCGAGGCCGCGGACGCTCGTTTCAAGCTCACCGACGAGAACGCGCCGATCATCGCCGAAATCTGCCGCAGGCTGGACGGAATCGCGCTCGCGATCGAGCTGGCCGCGGCGCGCGTCAGGATCCTGTCGCCGGCGCAGCTCCGGCGGCGCCTCGGCGAACGCTTTCGCGTCTTGACGGGCGGCAGCCGCAACGCGTTGCCGCGCCAGCAGACGCTGCACGCGATGATCGGCTGGAGCTACGACCTGCTCGCTGAGAACGAACGCGCGCTACTCAACCGGCTGGCCATCTTCTCCGGCGGGTGGACGATCGAGGCGGCCGAGGCGGTCGCGAGCGGGGACGGCATTGACGCGCTCGAGGTGTGCGATCTGCTCTCGTCGCTGGTAGACAAGTCGCTCGTGTCGACGGAGCTGGGCGAGCGCGATACGCGCTATCGCCTGCTCGAGTCGACGCGCTCGTACACGCTCGAGAAGCTGCTCGCGAGCGGCGAGCAGCCGGAGGTCGCGCGGCGGCACGCGCACTGGGTCGCCGAGTTCGTCGACGCCGGCGAGGAGACGTATCACAAGACCGCGCGCGCGCAGTGGGTCTCGGCGATCGAGGTCGAGCTCGACAACGCGCGCGCGGCGATGACGTGGGCCCTGGGCGAACGCGGCGATCCCGCGCTCGCGGCGCGCATCGCGACCACACTGCGCCCCCTCTGGAACGATGCGGGGTTCATCGGCGAAGGTCGCCGCTGGCTGCTTGCCGCCATCGCGCGAGTCGACGCGATCGAGGATCCGCGCGTCGTCGCGCGGCTCTGGCACGCAATGGCGTTCTTCAGCGTCGGCAAGCAGCGCGTCGAGGCCGGCGAACGGGCGCTCGAGTTCAGCGAACGATTTGAGGGGCACCTTCGAGTCGCGGCCTGTTGCGTGATCCTGGTCGAGGGCTACCGGATGGTCGGACGCAATGACGAAGCGGCGGCGCTGATCGATCGGGCGCTGGCGCTCTATCGAGAGCACGGGAAGACGCGCTCGAAGGCGTACGCGGTGGCGCTCGATTCGCGAGCCCTGCTGTTGCACGCGGTGGGCCGGATCGACGAGGCGCGCGATGTCTATGCCGAGGCCATCGCGCTGTACGAGTCGCTGGGAGACGAAGAGCGCGCGATGACGCCGCGCATGTACATGGCCGACCTCGAGTTCCGCGCCGGAAACGTGCGCCACGCGCTGGAGTGCGCGACCGATGCCATCGCGTACTTTCATGGCCGCCGCAACGTGATGCGCGAGGCGAACGCGCTCGCCAATGCGGCGGCGTACCGGCTCGCGCTGGGCGAGATCGACGAGGCCGAGCGCGAAGCCCGAGCGTCGCTCGTGTTGTGCGAGCAGCTGCAGTCCGCGCAGATGATCGCCGTGGCGATCGAGCATCTCGCGGGCGTCGCCGCAGCGCGCGGCCACCACCGCCATGCGGCGCGCCTGAGCGGATACATCGACGCGTGGTACGAGCGCGAGAACTTGGAACGGGAGTGGACCGAGCAGCAGGGCTACGAACGCTTGGTCAGCGCGCTGCGAGCGAATCTTGCGGAGGAAGAATTGCGGCGCTATGCAACCGAGGGAACGACGCTTTCCGAGGAGGATGCGATGGCCGAGGCGTTAGCGGGGGCCGCCGTAGTATCCGCGGCGATGAAAACGGCTTGATGATGAAACGACTGCCCTGGTGTTTGGCCGGCGCCGTCGCGTTGAGCGTAGCGCTCGCGGCCGGCTGCGGCGGAGCCGGCGGCGGTCCGCCGGGCGGCGCGGTGGTTCCGGGCGGCCCGGCGCTTACGGCGCCGGGGTCCATCGGCCGCAAGATCCAGCACGTCGTCATCATCATCCAGGAGAACCGCTCGCTCGAGAATCTCTTCCGCGGCTTTCCCGGCGCGGATACGGTCGACTACGGGAAGACCTCGAAGGGCCAGCTCGTGCGGCTGCTGCCCGAGCCGCTGGACAAGCCGATGGACATCGACCATACGCACCTGGCCTTCGCGACGGAATATGACGGCGGGAAGATGGACGGCTTCGACCTCGTCCAATCGCACTGCAACAAGAACGCCGGCAGCGGCTGCCGTCAGAGCAACCTGCATGCGTATGGCTACGTGCCGAAGTACCAGATCGAGCCATATTGGACGCTGGCAACAGCCTACACACTCGCAGATCACATGTTCCAGACCAATCAAGGGCCGAGCTTCCCGGCGCATCAGTATCTCGTGAGCGGAACGTCCAAAATCTCCAACAAGTCGCCTCTGTGGGCGGCGGAGAACCCGCACGACAAGGGCGTTTCCGGCTCGGGCGGTTGCGATTCGAAGCCCGGCACGCTGGTGTCCGTCATCGACCCGCAGGGTCAGGAGAACCGCCAAGTATTCCCCTGCTTCACGCGCGTGTCGCTGATGGACCGCATCACCGCGCACGGCCTCACCTGGCATTACTACCAGGCACACATCGGACGCGGATTGTGGAATGGGCCGGACGCCATCCGCAACATCCGCTACGGACCCCTCTACAAGACCGACGTCGTCGCCCCGCCGAAGCAAGTGCTCGTCGACATCGCCGCCGGCAATCTGGCGAACGTGGTGTGGGTTACGCCGACGAGGGACGCGTCGGACCATCCCGGCGTCACCGACGGCTCGGGGCCCTCCTGGGTCGCGAGCATCGTTAATGCGATCGGCGCGAGCGGGTACTGGAACGACACGGCGATCTTCATCACGTGGGATGACTGGGGCGGCTGGTACGATCACGTGCCGCCGCGTCAGCTCAACGCCTACGAGCTCGGATTCAGGGTGCCGCTGATCGTCGTGTCGGCGTACGCAAAGCAGCACTACGTCTCGCATAGAGAGCACGAATTCGCCAGCATCCTGAAGTTTACGGAGAGGGCGTTCGGGCTCCCATCACTTCAGACGACCGACGTGCGCGCGGACGATCTCACCGATTGTTTCGACTTCTCGAAGCCGCCGGCGCGCTTCAAGCCCGTGAGCGCGCCGCTCGGGCGCGACTACTTCCTGTCGCAGCCGCTGTCCAACGCCGACCCCGACGACGACTGGTAAAGAGCTAGTGCACGAGGATGCCCGCCGGCCCATTCAATCCGGTGTTCGAGCCGCTGATCGTCCTAGTGGGCGTAACGTTACCGTTCGCGGTTGCAGGGTAGACGGTCACGGTGTTGACGCTTTCGTTTGCAACGTATAGCGCCGTCCCTTTGACGGCGACTCCAAAGGGTTCGTTCAACCCGGTGTTCGAGCCGCTGATGGTTTGGACGGGCGCGACGTTGCCGTTTGCGCCCAGCGTGTAGACCGTCACGCTTCCAACGAAGTTCGCGACGTAGATCTTCCCGTTCGCCAAAGCGATGCCTTGGGGCTGGTTCAACCCGGTGTGCGAGCCACTGATGGTCTGGACCGGGGTGACGTTTCCGTTGGCGCCGGCCGGGTAAACCGTTACGCTGGCGCCGCTCGCGTTCGCGACGTAGGTCTTTCCGGTTCCACTCAACGCGATGCCGATGGGATAGAAAAACCCGGTGTTCGAACCGCCGATCGTCCGGATCGGGGCCACGTTGCCGTTCGCGCCCGCGGCGTAGACCGTCACGCTTTGGCCGTTGTAGTTCGTGATATACGTGTTGCCGCTGGAATCCAGAGCGATGCCGAAGGGGTAGGACAGGCCCGTGCTCGAGCCGGTAATAGTGCGCGTCGGCGTCACGTTCCCGTTCGCACCCGCTTTATAGACGGTCACGCTGCCGTCGAACCCGGTGCCGCCGTTGGTGTTCGCCGAGTAGATGATATGGCTGTGATCTACGGCGACGCCGTAGGGTCCACTCAATAGGGTGTTCGAGCCGGTGATGGTCTGGATCGGCTTCGCGTTACCCTTAGCGGTAAGCGCATAAGCGGTCAGGGACTGTCCGTAAAAGTCGGCGACATAAAGGCACGCCTTGGTCAGGCACGCAGATGCCGCGGGAGCAACGGCTACGCGCTGGCCGGAGGCGAGCGCGACGCCAGGCGGGTTCACCGAACCTTCGCCGCACGCGGACAGCGCGAGAGCCGCGGCAATTAAGCCCGCGGTCAGGATCGCACGACTGATGGGAACAATCATTTTAGAGCCTCCTTGTGAGGGTGGCTGGGCCTCTAACCTACCGTTTCACGGGCCCGTGGTCGAACCTTCCCGAAGCCCGCGCTCATGCGTCTTCGTCGAAGGCCCAAGAACCGAGGGCGCTAAGGTCGTCGAGTTCGCGCTTTTCCTCGCGCTCCAATCGCTCTAAGGCTTTGTCGCGCTTATCCTCGTGGGCTCCGGCCTTACGCAGATTTGTCGGCGGACCCAAACGGGGAACGATCTTGGCCTTCTTACGCTTCGGCATGTGTGTCACGACTATATCATCTTGACATTTGTCAAGTACCCGGTAGTCTAGAGGCCTATGGGCAGCTTTGCTGACACGCTCATCGGCGCCATGGAGGCGGCCGGGCTCTCGGCCGCTGAACTGGCCGAGGAGTCGGGCCTGACCGAGTCCGCGATCTCGCTGCTGCGGGCGGGACGCCGCGAGCCCTCGTACCGGACGATGCAGCGCCTGAGCCAGGTGCTTCCGGAGCTCGGCGAGCAGCCGGCCGAGCGGCACGGGCCGTTCGACACCATCGCCGACGCGATCGCCGACATTCGCGCCGGGAAGATGGTCGTCGTGCTCGACGACGAGGACCGCGAGAATGAGGGCGACCTCGTGATGGCGGCGCAGATGGTCACGCCCGCCGCAATCAACTTCATGCGCAAGCACGCCGGTGGCCTGATCTGCGTGCCGATGGTAGGGGCTCGGCTCGACGAGCTTCACATCCCGCAGATGGTTCGCGACAACACGGCGGTTCACGAGACGGCCTTCACGGTGTCCGTCGAGGCACGCGGGATGACGACGACGGGAATCTCGGCGCACGACCGCGCCGCTACGATCAAGCGGCTGCTCGACCCGGAGGCGAAGCCCGCGGACTTCCTGCGGCCCGGTCACACCTTTCCGCTGCGAGCGCGCGAGGGCGGCGTGCTCGTGCGCGCCGGGCAGACCGAGGCGGCCGTGGATCTGGCGCGGCTCGCCGGTTTATATCCGGCCGGCGTGATCTGCGAGATCATGGCCGAGGACGGCACGATGGAACGCCTCGCGGGACTGCGGAGCTACGCCGACCGCCACGGACTCAAGCTCGTGACCGTAAAGGACCTCATCGCGTATCGCATGCGTACCGAGAAGCTCGTGAACAAGATCGCGGAGTTCGCTCTGCCCACGACGCTCGGCGAGTGGAAGGGCGTGGCGTACGACACGAGCATCGACGAGAACACCCACGTCGCGCTCGTGATGGGCGAGATCGGCGACGGAAAGGAGATCCTCGTTCGAGTCCACTCGGAGTGCATGACGGGAGACGCGCTGCACTCGATACGCTGCGATTGCGCGGCGCAGCGCGACGGAGCCATGCGCGCGATCGCCCGCGAAGGACGCGGGGTCTTTCTCTACTTGCGTCAGGAAGGCCGGGGCATCGGCCTTGCGAACAAGCTGCGCGCGTACGAGCTGCAGGACGGCGGCGCCGACACGGTCGAGGCGAACCTCGCGCTCGGGCTGCCGGCCGACAAGCGCGACTACGGTATCGGCTCGCAGATCCTTGTCGATCTCGGCGTGCGCGAGATGCGGCTGATCACGAACAATCCCAAGAAGATCTTCGGCCTCGAGGGTTACGGCCTCAAGATCGTCGGGCGCATGCCGCTCCAGACCACGCCGACGGCGCACAACAAGCACTACATCGCGACGAAACGCTCGAAGCTCGGGCACATACTCGACGAGGAGGCGTCGTGAAGGCCAACGGCGCGCGCAAGCCGCCCGCTCCCGACTGCGCCGGGCGGCGCTTCGCTGTCATCGTGGCGCGCTTCTACCCCGAAATTGCCGACCGGCTCGTCGAAGGAGCGAGCACGGCGCTGCGCGCGTGCAACGTCGCCGACGAGCACGTCAGCGTCTACGAGGTCCCCGGCTGTTTCGAAATTCCGGTGGCCTGCCGGAACCTGATCGACACCGACCGCTTCGACGCGCTGGTTGCCCTGGGCGCGGTCGTGCGC
>DATDGN010000148.1:0-23017 GCA_036522095.1 Candidatus Cybelea sp.
CTTCAAGCACAGGGCCGGCGTCGGACGTTGTCGTTGCATACCTTATAACGCGCAGGCTCCTGCTCGTTCTGGACAACTGTGAGCACGTCATCGGTGAGGCTCGTGACGTCGCCACCAGGATCGCACAGTCGTGTCCAGGCGTTGGCGTACTGTCGACCAGCCGACAAGCCTTGAAGGTACCTGGCGAGCGGATCTATCGATTGCCGTCGCTAAGCGTTCCACCCGATTCGTGCCGTAGCGCACGAGAAACATTGTCGTACGGAGCGGTGGCGTTGTTTGTCGATCGAGCGCTCGCGACTAACCCACACTTTTCTTTCGGCGATGCCGAGGCCCAGGACGTCGGCGAGATCTGCCGCCGATTGGATGGTATTCCGTTCGCGCTCGAACTCGCCGCCGCTCGCATCAACGTACTGACACCGCATCAGGTCGCGCAGCGCCTCGATCAGCGCTTCCGTCTCCTCAGCGCGCAAAATGCTAACGCGTTGCCGCGGCACCAGACGATGACCGCGCTGTTCGACTGGAGCTACGACCTCCTGACTCCACGCGAGCAGCGGTTCTTTGAAGCGATGTCGACCTTCGCGGGTGGGTTTACACTAGAGGCTGCGACGGCAGTCTGCGCCATAAATGCGGAAGACGACGTTGACATAATCGAGCTCATCGCGTCACTCGTCACGAAGTCGCTATTAGTGGTCGAATCCTCCGATCAGGAGCAGCGCTATCGCCTCCTGGAGTCTTCGCGACAGTACGCGCAGAGTAAGTTGGTCGCACGCGGTGAGCAGAAGAAAGTAGCGCGGCGCCATGCGCTCTGTTATCTGGAGATGGCGGAGCGGCTTGACGGTGCGTGGGAAAGGACACCCGATCGGGAGTGGCTTCCGCAGGCGAACCGCTTGTTGGAGAACTTGCGCGCGGCGCTAGACTGGACGCTCGAAAAACGATCTGATGTAACGCTGGGCATACGCCTGGCCGCCTTACGGATGATGATGCGGCGCGTCTTTCCGTTGGCTGAGGCACGGCGCTGGGTACGAGCGGCGCTAGCGCTGGTAGATGATAGCACGCCGCCGGAGCTTGCGCGCCTCGAGCTTGCCTACGCGACGATCGCGAGCCAGCTCGGCGAGATCAACGAAGGCTTGACCGCCGCCGAGCGTGCTTTGACGCGATATCGGGAACTTAACGACGTATTCGGGATCGCCCAGGCGCAGGTGCTTGCCGGCGGCCGGCTCGTGATTCTCGAACGGTTTTCGGAGGCCGAGCCGTTGCTGCGCGAAGCCCTGGAGACGGCGCGGAGGGTGGGCGATCGGCGTCTTGCCGCCAACGCCCTACGCATGATCGGGTTAGCCCAAACGCTGGTCGGTGGTTTCGACACAGCTCGCGCTACCCTGACCGAGGCATACGGGCTCGCAAATGCTGTCGGCGCCGATTTCCTTGCCGCTTCTATCGGGGCATCTTTTTATTCATTGGAATACGATGCGGGTAACGTTGAAAAGGCGCTTACTCTCGCGACGGACACGATGGACATTTACCGCGAACTCGGGCGCTCGGCGCTTTCAGAGATTCCCGCTAACCTCGCAGGCGTGGCGATGTCCCTCATCACGTTGCGCCGGTATGACGAGGGGAGAGCGAACGCTCATGAGGCGCTCGCGCTTTCCCGCGAGCTCGGCATTGTTGCGATGGTGGCCATATCGCTCGGGCAGCTGGCCGTGGTCACTCTGCTGGAGCCGCAGCTCGAAGCTCGATCGCCCGCCGCGAAGAATGCGGCGGCTGAAGTCCTGGGCTTCGTCGACGCTCGTCTGACGGCTTTGGGGATTCCAAAGAAGTACGGCTTGCCGGAATACGACGACGCGTTGCAACGCCTGCGCGACGAGATCGGTGCCAAAGAGCTTGCAAAGCTGCTGGCGGCCGGCGCCACGCTGACCGAAGATGAGGCAATAGCCCAGGCGGGCGCACTAGAGTAGCATCATCAATCGAGGATTCGCCCAGCGTAGATCGGGGCGCGACGACCGAATAACGGTGGATCAGGAGTTCTGGGGCTCTGCGCCAGTGGAAATGATTTGCCTCTCGGGCCGAACGCTCACTACACGGTTTATTACACGGAATCTGCCAAAAGCGCGCGTTGGTTTTATTGGTGGGCGAACGACCTACGGGCGGAAAGACCAGTACTATCAGGGATTTTCGACGCTCAGAGGGTAGTGGCGGGGACGTTAGGAGAACCTCCTACACGGTCCCGCCAGAAACACTCTTTGACCCGGACCAACCCGGACTAATCGCCACCCTGGGCACGGCGTTCGCCCAATGCAACGACGCGGTCGAGCAGTTCAGCGGCACCGTGGAGGGGAGAGGATTTTCCGCAGCGCACCGCCGAGCGGATCGTTCAAAAGCTGGAACGCACCGGCTGGCTCGGATCAATCGATAACGGTCGTCGTAACTGCAAAGATGCTGCGTTTGGACAGAGACCCGCTGCTGCGACTGGCTCGCCATTTGTGGGCATGCCATAGGCGGATACGTCGCCACCGCCGCGAAGAGGTGCGCATGTCGAACTCATTGCGCGTCCTTCTCATCGTTTTGCTCACCCTCGCCGCACTCGCCCGGATGGACGCGGCCTCCCCGGCCTCGGAGGTCCTCCAGTTCAGCAGCCCGTCGCGCGGGATCGGGTGCGTCTATGCAAATTTCGGGACCGCGTCGCTGCGCTGCGACGTGCGCGGTGGCGTCGTCCCGCTACCGGCACGTGACCCCAAATGCTCAACGGAAGTCGATTGGGGGCAGGGCTTCGTCATGGGCGTGACCGGGCAGGCTAAGGTCGTCTGCGCCGGCGATACCGCAATGGGTTCAAATACGATCGTCGCGTACGGAACGACGTGGCGGTACGCCGGCTTCGCCTGCGCCTCCTCGACCGATGGGATGCGCTGCACGAACAAGAGCGGGCACGGCTTCTTCATCTCGCGCGGCCAGGCGTATCGTTTCTAATTCCGCACTGGGCTCCACGCGATTGCGAGGACTAGCCGCACGGCTGTCATCGGTTGGTCGGCGTCATCGTTTTGCCCGCTGGCTGCGGGACGCAAGCGCAAGTCAGCCAAACGCGCTCACGATCTGTTAGACTGTCAAGTTCAGTTTCGCGATAGGAACGCGTTCTTTCACGTTGCTTCATGCGAACCTCGAGTTAAGCGCCGGAATCCAAAGCTATAAGTACTCTCCGGGGCGCGTGAAGTCTTCGATGCTTTGCTTTTTGCAGGGGCGCCGTTCGAATCTGCGCTAGCGTCGGGATGGAATTCGGGCTCGCGCATGTTACTACACCGTTTACTACACAGAATCGGCCAAAGCGGCCTGCGATTTCTATTGGCCTTCGTAGCCATATGCGCGAGACGGCCAGTATTATCAGGGACTTTCGAGGCTCAGAGGGTAGTGGCGGGGACGTTAGGAGAACCTCCTACACGCTCCCGCCAAAAGGCCCTTGTTTTACAGGGGAGTTTTGCCCGTCTGCGACCAAACTCGACCACGCATGGGCGGATTCGATTCCCGCCGCCCGCTCCATCAGTCGATTATTAGCGAGGGAGCAAGGTAAATGAGGATTTCAGATTTTCGCAGTGCGTTTGGCTTTTGGAGGGTATCCTTGGTCTTTGCGGCACTGAGCCTGCCTGCATGTGGTGACGGCTCGTCAGCTTCGCTTGCGCCGCAGCCCCATCAATTTGCATCGGCCGACAGGGTGTCGCTTTCCCCGACGGCATCGTGCGTGACGGTGGTCTGCATCTATGTCACGAACGTCACAGCGCGCAGCGTGACCGCCTACGCGAAGGGCGCGAACGGCGACGTCTCGCCGATACAGACCATAAGTGGCTCAAATACTGGCCTGCACGTCCCGCAAGGCATCGCTCTGGATGCCGGTCGCAACATCTACGTTGCGAACAATTCTCCGGCCGCGGTGACGGTCTACGCCAAGGGTTCGCACGGCAACATCGCGCCAATGCAAATCATCACGGGCTCGAAGACTGGGTTGAGCTTCCCCGAGGGCATCGCTCTGGATGCAAGCCTCAACATCTACATCGCCAACTCTCAAGGCGGATACGGCTTGGGCAGCATAACCATTTATGCTGCGGGAGCGAACGGCAACGTCGCGCCGATCAGGACCATCAGGGGCTCAAACACCGGGCTGAACTTTCCCGAGGGCATCATCCTAGATTCCAGCCGCAACATTCACGTCACGAATTTTCCCGGCGGTCCCAGCGGGTTGGGTAGCGTGAACGTCTACGCTGCCGGCGCAAACGGGAACGTCGCGCCGATCAGGTCCATCAGCGGCTCGACGACTGCGCTGCACGGCCCCGTCGGCATCGCGCTGAACCGGCACGGCATCATCTACGTCATGAACTACGGCAACCCCAGGAGACCCGGTCCCGGTAGCGTGACCGTCTACGACGCCCTCGCGAATGGCAACGTCGCGCCGATTACGACAATCAGCGGTTCGAATACGGGGCTCGTTGGTTCCCTTGGCATCGCGCTAGGTGGTAGTCGGCGCATCTATGTCGCCAACCAGCAAGGCGGTCTCAGCCGCTTGGGCAGCGTGACTGTTTACGCGCCTAGCGCAAACGGCAACGTTGCGCCGATCCAGACTATAAGCGGCTCAAAAACTCAGTTGCGGCACCCCGCCGGCGTTGCCGTCCGCTAGCCGTTCCTCCCTCACCTGCGTATGCGCGAACGGGATGGCGCGACGGAAACGGCCGCGGGGACGCTACGGGTGCTTCCTACACGCTCCCGCCAGAATCGTCCTCTGACTCGGAACGACTCGGAACAATCGTCCTCGTCAGGCGCTATTCCCCGCTCGCCTTACGTGCCGACGAGACGACGCGATCGAGAAGGTTCGCGGGCGTCGTGGAGCATCGCCGGAGAGACATGTGCGTAGCCGTCGGCGGTCACGGCGATCGTCGAGTGCCCGAGTCTCAGAGACAACGACAAGAGCGCGGGCGACGTCACTGCCAGCTAATCACGATGAGACCGTCCCCGCTCGCATTCTTCCATCCTTGCCACATGTGCACGTGAGTGGCATTCCGCTCGGCATAGGACGACCCGCCACCGCCGCCACCACCACTGGAGCCGGCGGACGTAGCGGAGCCGCCGCCTCCGCCGCCTCCGCCGCCGTAATAGCCGCCACCACCACCACCGCCGCCCCCGGCGTCGGAATAACCTCCACCGGGCGCGCCGCCCATGCCGCCGTCGCCCAGCAAGCCCCTTTTCCCCCTGTACCCTCTGTCGCGACGGAACTGACCAAAACCGCCGGCGCCGCCGGTTCCCCCTCTGGTTTGCGTTCCGCCCAAGCCGCCGCCGCCACCGGACGGGTTACGCGAGCCTTCGCCGCCTGATCCGCCCGCGCTGCCGCCACCCTTACCGCCGTAACCCGGCGAAGAGTTCACCCCCGGCCGGCGCGTGCCGCCACCACCACCGCCGCCGCCCGCTATGAGAATCCGCTCGCTAATTTTGTCGCTAAGGCGGATATCGGAAGCACCTCCGCCGCCATGGCCAGGGCAGACTCCGCAGAGACGCCCACCACCGTCAGCCCCGCCGTTGAACCCACCTGTGCGTCTCGTTCCCGCGCCACCGACGAAGACACGAAGCTTCTCGCCCGGCGTGACCGGAATAATCGCATAAACGCGGCCGCCCTTGCCACCGATGGAGTGGATTCCGCCGGCGCCAGCGCCGCCTCGCGCGACCACCGCGAGCCTCGTCACGCCCTTGGGTACCGTGAACGGTTGCCCTCCTCCAGTGTAATGGAACGTGCGATTCCCCGACACGGCAAATGGCGCGCCGCCCGTACTGGGAAGTACTCCGCTCGCATAGTGCCCGGCGCATCCCGTCAGCATCGCGACGATGGTGCACGGGGCCACATAGTAGCCGCGCCCAGCTGCAATACGCATCTGCATTTACCTTCGCGTGAGGATAAGCTGACGACGTTCGGCTTGGAGCCCACACCAGCCTCTTATCGTGATACATGCGCTCTCGTCGAGCGGTGCGGAGAGAGGACATTGGAAACCAGGTCGCCCGGCGTGACCGGCGCCTTCTTTGAACTCCTCGCCATGGCGCTGAGAACACCGCTTCCGGGCCGAACGGTGACGTTGCTCTTCACGGACATTGTGGGTAGCACACAGCATTGGGAGCAACAGCGTGCCGTGATGCCTGCGGTGTTGCGCCGGCATGACGAGCTGGTTCGAACCGCACTGTGGGCGATGCGTTCTGCGCCGCGTTTCCGCGGGCATCGGATGCCGTAGCCGCGGTTGTCGACGCGCAGCGCGGACGGCGCGCGACGATTGGAGCGTTGTCGGTTTCAGGTGCGCCGCTGCATAGTGGTGCAACAAACAGGCACGACGGCGACTATTTCGGACCGACGGTCAATCGCGCCGCGCGGCTCCTCTCGATCGGTCACGGCGGGCAGATATTGATTTCGCGTGCGACCCGAGAGCTTGCTCACGACGATCTGCCGGGCGGCGACCGTATTGAATCGCTGATTTCCGCTTTGCGCGGCTGGCCGTTATCGATCCAGTGATTCGCACTTCGCGCATGGCTACTGCGACCGATTCGGCGTTGGCGATGGAGAAGGGCTCGGAGCGACTCTGCGTGGACGGGCCGGAGCGACGGTCGGCATCGGGGTCGGAGCGACGGTTGGGACGACCCTCGGTGTGCGGATCGGAGCGGGCGTCGGCATGGGTGTTGGAGCGACGGTTGGCATCGGGGTCGGAGCGATGGTCGGGACGACCCTCGGTGTGCGGATCGGAGCGGGCGTCGGCATGGGTGTCGGAGCGACGGTTGGAACAACTCTCGGCGTTCGGATCGGAGCGGGCGTCGGCATGGGTGTTGGAGCGACGGTTGGCATCGGGGTCGGAGCGATGGTTGGGACGACCCTCGGTGTGCGGATCGGAGCGGGCGTTGGATTGGGCATCGGAGTGACGGACGGCGGCGGGGTGGGAGCTGCATGCTTCACACGAAGGCGCAGCGTTTTCTCTGCAGTCTGCGAGGACGACGGATCGGTCGCGGTGATCTTTACCGTCACCGCTTGCTGGCCTACACGTGCCGGACTGAGCGTTACCGAGATCCTGAAGTTACCGCGCGCGCCCGCGGTCGTAGTGCCGCTGAACTGACCCGTGCCCGTTTGCGGCGCTCCGGCGGTGACGCGAATTCGAGCGTTCTCTGCGGTGGTTCCCGCGACGTCGAACGTGCGTCCGACGGACTCGTTCTCTTCAGGCAAACGAATGGTGAGGGAAATTGGGGCCGGCGCGGGACGGCGTACCGTAAACGACCATGAGCGATCGAATGCCAAACCGGCTCGCCCGCGGCCGGTTACGTTTACGGTGTGACTTCCGAACTCGAGCGGTGCCGGAGGCCTGTAGGAAAAGCCGCCCGGCGTCACGCCGCTGCGCCCAGTGATGTCGTTGCCGTCCAGCCGGACGCGCACGCTGGCGGACTCGGCCTCCGGCTCGAAGTTTGCCGCGATCTCCGCGAAGCGATTCTCCACGGTGGTGTCCGGTGAGGGCCGCTGGTTGCGCAGCTGCACCGGATTCTGCGGCGATGGCGCGACGGTGAACGACCACGAGCGGTCGAATGTCAAGCCGCCCCGTCCGCGTCCGGTCACGCGTACGGTATGCGTACCGAACTCGAGCGGCGCTGGAGGCTTGTAGGAAAAGCCGCCCGCCCACACGCCGCTGCGCCCGGTGATGTCGTTCCCGTCCAGCCGCACACGCACGCTGAGCGTCTCGGGCTGCGGCGTGAAGGTCGCAGCGATCTCCGCGAAGCGATTGTTCACGGTGGCATCCGGCGAGGGCTGTTGGTTCCGCAGCTGCACCGGGCTCTCGGGCGATGGCGCCGGCCGGGTCGTTGTGAACGACCACGAGTGCACGAAGCGCAGTCCCGCACGATCCAGGCCGGCGACGCGCACGGTATGCGTTCCAAAGTCGAGCGGTGCCGGGGGCTTGTAGGAAAAGCCGGCGGGCGAGACGCCGCTGCGCGACGTGATGTCGTTGCCGTCAAGCCCTACGCGAACGCTGTCGACGTCGACCTCGTGTGAGAATTGTGCAGCGATCGGCGTGAAGCGGTTGCTCGTCAGCGTTTCCGGCGCCGGTTGCCGGGCTCTTAGTTGAACGACGCTGACGGCCGGAGGGTTCGGCGCCATAGGGGGAGGCAGGGGCTGCCGGGCCCTAGGTACAGTGATCGCGACGAGCCGAGCGGCTCCGTTGTAGTTGACCACCGCGCCCAGCGATTGTGCGATGAACCGTAGCGGCACATACGTCGTCGCCCCGACGATGAAGGGCGCCACGTCGACGATCTGAGGTTGTCCGTTGACGGTCGCCTGCCGCGAGCCGATACGCAGCGAGACGCTCGTGCTTCCCTTCGTCGAGTTGATCTGACGATTCTGGTACACGACGCTGGCGCCGAGCCGCTCGAAGATGCCCCGTAGCGGAACGAAGACGCGCCCGGCGCGTTCGATGGGGCCGGGCTTCAAATATAGGGGGCGCCCATCGACTACTACGGTAACGCCGGCCGCAAGTGTACGCATTCCGAACGTAGCGGTAGCGACGATGGCGAGCGCGCACGCAATTCGTACCAAAAAGCGACTCGGAAGCACGTTTCCCTCCTAAACAGGCCAAGCAGAGCCCCTGAGTGCTTCCTCAACGACTTAGCGTTAGCCTACTCCCTCCCTTGCTCGACCGATTTACGACTAGCATGCGGCGTACAGCTCGATGGAGATGAGCCGGCCTTGCTGGAACGAAAAACTCTGAAACTGTCCGCACGCTCCTCCGGGCTCCGTGAACTTCGTCTTCATGGTGGTATACGAAAGCGTCGTGACGCCCGGACGGCCCTTGGTATCATAGGGTCGAGTGGGTCCGTATATCCGTTCGACTTGAGCCTGGTTCATGCCGAGCGCCACGCCACGGATCGTGTGAACGCCGCTCAGATCCGCATTGCTGACGGGTTTCGGCGGAGGTCCAACGTTTGCGGTCAGAGCGAAACCGCGCCAGGCGCAACAGCCCTTGCCGTAGAGAACGATTTTGTGCGCGCGATCGTAAACGACGCTCCCTTTTCCGCTCGGGGCGTAGGAGAAAGACGTGCCCTTTTTTATCAGCGGACAACCGCTACCGGCGTAGTCGAAGCTTTCCTTCTTCGCGGTGGGCGCTCGTGGGGCGCCGCAGACGAAGTAGTCATACTGATTCGTCACGGCCGCTTGACCTCTCTGCCACGCCGCGTCCCCGATGTTCGGGTCGGGAAGCCAGGCGCCCAGCGTCGCCACGGCGTTGGCTGTAGCGGCCCACGCAGTGACGGTTGCCGACGCGCCTACCGCGAGCGTGAGAGCGACTGTGCGGCAAAAATCTTCGGATAATATGAGAAGCCTCATTCCACGGGCGTTATCGGGCACGCAGACCTTGCCCTGGTACGTTTTGAACGTCCCTTTGAAGGAGTAATTGCCGCCGGTGCCTTGAGAAGGCGTCCGATAGAACCAATCGAAGAACGCGAGTTCCTGCCGATGGTACGTGAAACCGTTATAGCCTACCGTGAATTGCGTACCGGTAAGCGGATCGCCTGTTTCCAAGTTGTTCTGGCATTTACCCTTTGCTACTTGACCCACGCCCCCCAAGCGGGCGTCTCATTGGACCTATCTTGTGTCAGAGGAAATGGGTTGTTCAAAAGGTCGCCAAACGCGTGAGTCCAAGTGTCGATGTCGACACTTCCGGGGTTCTTATCAAGGCGTTGGCGAAGGGCCTGGAATCCCTGTACCTGTTGGGACTGATCTTTACGGCGCAGCGAAGCTGGGGGCACCATCTCCTGATTAGGAGATCGCTAACTATTATCTCCTCCTGAGAGGATGAGGCTCGCCTGATTTGGGAGGGCCGACCAAACAAGGCTGCCCGACGAACGGTACCATCAAAACTTCATGCCAAGACTGCTGGTCTGATCGATAAGGTGCTAAACACCGCCACGCTACGAGACTGCTTCAGTTACCCGCCAGGTTGGCGCTTCAAGGAGCTTCATGGAAAGCTTCGCGGCACGTATCAGGTGCGTATCGACGGTCAGTATCGCCTGCGATTCCAATGGGATCCGACCCACGGGGCGGTAGGTATGGTTGTTGGCGAGTTCCATGGAGAAGAGGACTGATGGCTAGAGAAATCATGGTTCCGGCTCACCGTCGACCAAGCACCCCCGGGGAGTTTATTCGCGAGTACCTTACCGACGAAGAGCTGAACCTAAATCAAGGCGAGCTTGCGAAGCGACTCGGCATCAGCCGGGCGAATCTCAACGCGATCGTCAACGGAAAGCGGGCCGTCATCCCCGAGATGGCGATGCGTCTCGAGCGCGTACTCGGTGTTAGCATACAGACGTGGCTCAACCTCCAAGCGGCAGTCGAGATTTATGACGCCATGCACTCGGCTAAGGCGAAACAGATAGCAAAACTCAAGCCGATCCGAAGGCCGGCTGCCTAAGCATGTGATTTTGCCCCAACGCCAAGGGTCTCATTACACCATTTACTACACAGAATCGCGCCAAGGTGGCGCCGGTTTTGTTGGTGGATGGCGGACGTACGCGCGAAAGACCCGTATTATCAGGGACTTTCGACGCACTTAGCAGTGAACTTCCCGCCAGAGGCGCGTGATGAGTTGGGCTGCGACGATGAGGGCTCAAACGAGGTGTGAAATCCGGCACCCTGCGGCTAGTGCTCGGCCGGTCTAGTGAACAGCGATGCCTGCGCCTCCAAGAGATTCAACTTCCGTGTTGGAGCCGCCGATGCTCCGAAGGGGCGCTACGTCGCCGTTTGCGCCCGCCGCGTAGACCCTGACAAAGCTTCGGGGACAGCACCACTGCGGGGAGTCCGAGACATAGATGTTGCCGGCGGCATCCAAGGCTATGCCGACAGGAAGCCGCAGCTTCGTATGCGGTCCCGCGATGGCCCGAATCGGCGCGACGTTGCCGTTTGCGCCCGCGGCGTAGACGTTCAGCTGGTTGCCCGAGCCGTTTGCGACGTATGTCACGCCCTTTGCATCGAGGGTTATACCCACAGGGTTGTTCATCTGCGTCCTGTCGCCGCGGATCTCTCTGAGTGGCTTGGCGTCGCCATGCGCGCCCGGTGCGTAGACGGTCACCCCTCCGAACTGGCCGGCACTGGCAACGTAGATGTTACGATTTGAATCCACTGCGATGCCAATAGGGAAGGTCAGCGCCCCCCTGTCACCCTGGATCGTCCGCAGTGGCGCGACGTTGCCGTTCGAGCCCGCAGCGTACACCTCGACGCTCCCCGGACCGGAGGATCCGTTTCCGAAGTCCGCCACGAAGATATTGCCGGCGGCGTCCAAGGCGATGCCGGTAGGGAGCTTCAGTCCGGTGCGCGGCCCCACGATCGTGCGAAACGGCGCGGCGTTGCCGTTCGCACCTGGTGCGAATACTGTCACGCTGGGCGGCAGACTCTGATTCGTGATATAAATATTGCCCCCGGCATCGACGGCGATGCCCTCCGGCTGTCCGAGGCCTGTTTTCGAGCCGCGAATGGTCTGAACCGGAGCAACATTCCCGTTCGCGTTTGACCCGAAGGCGAGCGCGTACGAACCCGGATCGTGACGGTTATTGGGCTGGTTCGTGACGTAAATGCAGGCTGCGGTCAAGCATGACGTTGCAGCAGCACCGTGCGACCTTTCCACGGATGCGAATTGCCGAGGCGTTTGCAGTGCAGGCGTAGCCGGTGAACCGCTGCCGGCGCAAGCAGTTAGGCTGAGCGCCGAGGCAAGAAAAAATTTTGAAGCGTTCACGAGTGCACCTCCAAGTCTGAACAGCCCTCGACCGTTCATCTAAAAGCATACCGAGCAATTCTGAAGAAACCGTGAAACCACGCCGTGGTCAAGCCGGTCGCCACGAGCGTCGCATCGAGCCGGTCGGCAAGCTCGGCCATCGCCGCGCAATGCGCGCGAGCCAAGGTATTGAGTTGCTCGAGTTGGCCCTTTCGCTGCGCCTACTGCGCGGCCTGAACGCTGGAGCCGATGTCGTCGAGCAACTTTTGAGCGGTCGCCTGCCCCACTTGATCGTTCGCAGCCTTGTAGTAGCGCAATGCCGTCTCGGCCGAGGAGCGTGCTTGTGCCCGGCTCCCGAGCCGCAGCTCGAGCCGTGCCTGCAAGAGATACGCATCCGCGCTGCGCGGGTTTGCTTTCAAGTAGGTCTGCACGTCTGCCAAGCCGCCCGCATAGTCGCCGGTGTTCAAGCGCGCGGTGGCTCGCCAAAAGTGCGGCGACGAGGCCTGCGGGTCGCGCGCGAGTGCCGCGCTGCAATCCGAAACGGCTTCCTCATACCGGCTCGCCGAGACGTAGACGAAGCACCGAGTCGAGAAGCTGCTCGCGACTTGCGGCTCTAGCGTGACGGCACGGTTGGCGTCGCGACTTGCGGCGGCGAGCTGTTTCAGGTTGTTGTCCCCGACGCGCGAGACGTTGATGATCGCGCGCTGTCGCAATGCCGAAGCAAGAGTCGGGTCGAGCTCGGCCGCCTTGTCGCAGTCGGCTAGTGCCGCATCGATCGAGCCGTTCTCTCCTTCCAAGCGGCATTTACCGGCGAAGGCGTACGCGTCAGACGCGTTTGCGGCAACGGCCGAGCCGTAGTCGAATAGCGCCCATTGGCTATCGCCGAGCGTTTCGTAGACGCGTCCACGATCGGAGTAGGCGCGCGCGTCGTGGGGATTGGCGAGAATTGCGTTCGAGTCGGCGGCGAATCGCGGACCCAAGCCCTTCTTGACGATGGTGGTGACGTCGTCGGCCACGACCAGCGCCAGCTTCTTGTCGTCGGCGCCTGGAAGCAACGACGCGGATTTGTTCGAATTGGCCGATGCGTCGTTCCAGTCTCCGGAGTTGAGCTCGATTCTCCCCAGCAGCAGATAGCCGTCGCCGCGGGTGGGATTTTGACTTATGTAGCGTTGGGCATCCGGGCGCGCGCCGCGATAATCGCCCGCACGCAGCTTCGCATAGGCCAAGTAATAATACGTGTTCCATGCGTGAGTATGCGAGAGGGAGGCAATCGCGGCTTGCCAGTTTTGCTGCTGTATCAGCGCCCGACCGAGCCAAAACATGCTCCAATTGTCGTTGGGCTTACTGCGCAACGCGGCGGTGAGATCGGCGACGGCTCCCGCGTCGTCGTTCTTTACTTCGGCAACGCCCAGCCAGTAATGCACGTTGTAGAAACCCTGGCCGGTGCCGTACTCCTTCGGGTCGTTCTTTATGAGATATGCTAAGTCTCGCTCGGCGCCGGGCAGATCGCTGCCGCTGATGGTTTCGGCTTGCGCTCTGAAGTAATAGGCGTTGTAGTAGGCGTTGTCGATGTCGATCGCGGCCGTCAAAGCGGCGATTGCGGCGGGGTATTCATCCTTGTCGATCTCCGCTCGCCCGAGGACGAGGTACCCGACCGGCTGTGTTGGGGAGGATTTGCGGTAAGCCTTTGCCGCGCGCGTGCAATAGGCGATCGCAGCATCGTCATGCTTCGCCAGGAACTGCAGCTCGCACATATATTGCAAACTGATCTCTTCGCTCGGGTCGATCGCGAGCGCGCGCTGCACGCTGCCGACCGCCCCGGTTCGGTAGCGGTCGCCGCCGGGTAAGAGGCTGAGATCGTATTGTACGTCGGCGCGCGAACGCAGCGCGTACGTCATGTTCGGCGATAGCCGAAGCGCCGCATCACAGTCGTCCAGCGCCTGCTGCAGTAAGCGTTTTTTCTCGCTCGGGGAATACTTGTTGGCGGGGGCGACTGCTCGAGCTCGAATGACCTCGCAGAGCGACGCGTCTACGAAGGCATCGTTCGAGCTGTGCGCTGCGAGAAACTGTTTCTCCGCCCCTGCCATATCGCCGGTCACTTCGTCGTAAACGCCGAGGCTGACCCGAGCGGAGGTGTCGTTCGGATGTTCTGCCACGTCTGCAGTGAGCATCTTCTTTCCGGAGGCCTGTGAGTGAGTGAACTCCTCTTCCCAAAGAATGGTCGAGCGCTTATTCGTCGCCGCAAGCTGGGCGGCGGTGACGGTCAGCTTCGAGTTGACGGTAGCGAGCGTCGCTTTCTCCGCCATGATCTTCGCGCCGGCTTGCGCCAGCTGATTCTTTTGAGTTGTGAGCTTCTTCGTCTGCGCGGCGAGAACGCGGGCTTGCGCCGTCTTGACCTTGATGTCCGCGTCCTTTTGGCCGTTGAGTTGCTGAAGCTGCGCGTTGGCATGAGAGAGCTTCTCGTTGAGCGTGGCCGCGGCGTTGTTGGCGACCGTCAGTTCGCGATCCTTAACGAGCGCCCAGGCCGCGCTGCCGAGCGCGATAAGCGCGAGTATTGCCATGGCGACGGCGGCGATGAGCGTGCGGCGAGCCCGGACGCGCGAAAACTCCTCTTCAACGCGGCGCACCTCTTCGTCGCGTCGCGCCTTCTGGGCTTGCGCCTCGCGTTCGCGCTCTGCCTGCGCCTCCTGCCGCTCGCGCTCTTTGTGTTTTGCCAGCTCCGCTCGGCTGTCGTCAAAGAGTTTTTCGACGAGCTCGAAGCCGCCGCCGTAGCGTTGCGCCCACGCTGCGGTCCGCGCGCGCGAACGCCACCACTCGTAGCGCCGCTCGACCTGCTCGAGCGGGAGCGTCACCGTCGCGCCTGCCGAGCCCGATTTAACGAGACTCAGGAGCGCGCGATACTCCCACCCGTCCGCGGCCTCGGCCGCGAGCCAACCGCTCTCACGGCGTCCGTCTTTTACGCTGAGCGGGGCGCTGATCTTCGCCCAATTTCTCAGCAGCGCTTCGTGCGCGACGTCAACCTGCGTTTCTCCAGTCAACGCCGGAGTTGACAAGACGAGGAACGAGCAGTCCTCGGCGCTGAAGCGCTCGACGACGCGGCGCAGATCCGCTTCGGGAATGCCGGTCTCGGCCAACAGCTTTGAAAAGGAGAGCGCGCGCCGGGTCGCTCGTCCGTCGGCGTCGGTCTCGCTTAACGCGCGGAAGACCGCTTCGACCGCCGGCTCGAGCGGCTTGCCGAGCTCCGCCATGATCTCATCGGCGTGTTGCGAGAGCGCGTGCGCGATGCCGCCGATGGCGTCGTACTCTTTTGCGGTGAGCCGGCGCGTTCCATCGAGGACCGCGGCGCACTCCCACAGCCGCAATAGACAGTGCTGCAGCACCGGGAGCTGGTCCATTTCGGCGCCGCCGTCGTTGAGCAGGCGCTCGACCAAAAACGGCTCTATTTCGGCGCCGCCGAGCGCGATCGGCTTTAGGATGACCTCTTCGCGCTGCTCGCGGTCGAGCGCTGGCACCAAAAACTGCGAACGGCTGACGGCTTCGGGCAATCGCTGAAATTGCGCGCAATCGCCGATGAAGTCGGAGCGCATCGTGATGAGAACGTGAATCGTGCTCGAGTAGCTTCGGGTGGCTTCCAGAAGGCTTTGCACGAAGTCGATTGCATCGTCGCGGCTTCCCTCGTAGCGAAAGAGCTCTTCGAATTGATCGACGACGAGCAACAGTTTGCGGTTCGCAAGCCCGGGAATTTCGGCGACCGCCTTCGACAAGCCGAAGCTCGAGGTTCCGAGCGCGGTCTCGACGTCTTTTACGAGAACGTCTCTCTCGAGGTCCGCGCCGGCCGCGAGCGAGACGAGCGCGTCGCGAAGTGCCCGCATCGGATGGTCGCCGGGGTGAAAGGTGGCCCATTGCCAGATCGGGAGGCCCGCTTCGTCGAGCTCCTCTCCCAGCAGCGGCAGCAAACCGGCGCGAACCAAGGACGACTTGCCGCTTCCCGAACTGCCGACGACCGCCACGAAACGGCTCCGGTCGAGAAGCCGGTAGAGTGCATACGTATGCTTCTCGCGACCGAAAAAGAAATCGCGATCGCTAAAGTCAAACGGCCGTAGCCCGGGAAAGGGATGCTCGCGAGTCAGCTCCACTAGGAGTCCGCCTCTGGAAAGAGCGGATTCAGGTCGTCGGGCGACGGCTTTTCGTGCTGCGTGAGATCGAGCACGACGTCGATGGACTCGCGGGGCGGAAAACGCCTGAACGAGGTCTTGTCGGCGGCGTTCGGCGGCCCGGTCACGACGCAGCGCTGCAAGAACGGTTTGTCGCGTCCGAGCTCGTGCCAATCGCGCAGCTGATCGCTGTTGCTAAATACCCAACCGGGCTTCGCGGCCGCCCACGGAATCAGCACCGCATCGCACGTCGCGAGCTGCTTCTCGTGCCAAGCGTTCGAGGTGTCGTCGCGGTTGTCGAAGATCGTCGGAATCGGCCTCGTACCGCCTTTGTCGAGCGCGTCGGCAATCTCGAGCGCGTAATCGGCATCCTCTTTGGGTGCCCAGACGTAGACCCTTGCATTTGCCGCGAGCGCGCTATATTGCCGCACCTCTGCGTCCGGCCGCTTTGGCGGATGATCGACGAGATGCTTGACCACGAACTCGACGAAGTTACCGAGCTCGCATCCCTCGATCTTGTCGCCGTCCACCGCGCCGAATCGCTTGACGACCTCAAGCGGATCGCGACCGTCGCCCGCCGCGCCGTTAGCGCCCAGCGTTCGAGGCGCCCAAATGATGCGGCAGAACGTCTGGCCTTCGGGAGCCGCGGCGGCGCGTTCGGCTGCGAGCCGGAGTTGGAGCGGCAGAATCGGTTCTTGCTCTTCGGGCGCCGGCCCGGCCTTTTCGCCGATCAGGTGAATGGAGACTTCGGCATCGCGCAATGTATTCTGAATGAAATTGGTGGCGGTCGCGTCGCTGGGCATTTTTGCGCCCGGATCCGGAACCACGCGATAGCCGCGCCCTTGCAGCTCCTCGACGAGACGGTCGTAGGCATCCTTCATGTCGCTCGCGGGCGCTGCCAAAAAGACGACGCGCTCGTTGCGGACGGGTACGCCGGCACTTGCCGGCGCCGGATTTTGCGGTGTCTGACTCTTTTCGCTCGATCCCTTGCTAAGGCGTTCTTCCGTTCGCTCGCGCAGGTCGGCCGTCAGCTCACGGGTAGCGGCGTTGAACTCTTTCGATTGTTCGCGCTGGCCCTCGGCGAAGTACTCGTCGTACCAGCCGCGGCGCTCGGCGTGCTCCGCGTAGAATTTATGGCTCTCTTGAAAGCTAAAGCCCGCATCGTCCTTCAACAACTCCGGAAGGTCGTCTTCGGGAACGAATTGCTTCGAGACGACGATCAGCCGCTGCTGAAAGGTGCTCTTACCCTCGCGAGAGCGAAAACTCCTAAACGTCTCCAGCTCGCGCTTGCAGTAAGTCGAGGCGATCCAATTACGCGAGAGGACGATCACCAACGCATCGCACGTCTCCAGACCCTCGTCAATGATCGGTTTGTACGCTCGGCTCTTGCGGATATCGTAGAGATCGCGGAAGAACTCGGGGACGGGCGGCCCGTCCACGACAAAGTAGTGTGTGACGCGCCGCATGAGCGCGCTAACAAATCCCTCGCCGCCCCCATCAATAGGCTTGGCATCATCGTTGTGAGCGTACGAGACAAAGACGCGGTAGGGCATGCGGGCCTCCCAGCTTTTCGACAAAATTCTTAGCCGTTGGGCGCTCAATTCCATCCTAGCAGGTCGAGCCTCTAGGCCGGCCCGGTTGCCCCGCGTTTGCTCTCCGGGGGAGTGCGCCCCGTGATAGGCGGCGAAAGCCCGTCCATGGCGGCGGGTTTCCGTCCCTTAGCGAGCGCCGATACGGACGTGCTGCCGACCGGCACGGTGACGTTTGCGTTCACCGATATCGAAGGCAGCACGGCGCGATGGGAGCGAAACCGTGCGGCGATGCGGGAGGCCTTGCACCGCCACAACACGATTCTGCGCGCGGCGATAGAGCAGCACGGTGGGCGCGTCTTCAAAACGGTGGGTGACGCATTTTGCGCGGCCTTTGCGCGAGCCGATGATGCCGTCGCGGCAATGGCAGCAGCACAGCAAACACTAGTTGCGGAGGATTTCTCGGTAATCGATGGGCTGCGCGTGCGCGCAGCGATCCATACCGGATTAGCTGACGAGCGCGACGGCGATTATTTCGGCCCGACGGTCAACCGCGTCGCGCGGCTCACCGCGATCGGCCACGGCGGTCAAATATTGATCTCCGGGGTGACGCGAGATCTTGCTCACGAGAGCCTGCCCGACGGTACGACGCTCGTCGATCTCGGCTTGCAACGGCTGCAAGATCTCACCGAACCCGAGCACGTCTGGCAGCTCAGCATTGCGGGGTTGCCGGATGAGTTTCCGCCGCTGCGATCTCTCGACACGCTGCCCAATAACCTGCCGATCCAACGCACGACTTTCGTCGGGCGCGAACACGACGTGGCGGACGTCAAAGAGCTGCTTGAGCGCCATCGCCTCCTCACCCTGGTCGGAGCGGGCGGCGTCGGCAAGACGCGGCTCGCGATCCAGGCCGGCGCAGAGATGCTCGATCGATACCCCGATGGCGTATGGTTCGTCGATTTCGCGCCCATCAGCGATCCCGAGCTGGTCGCTAGCGTCGTCGCTCAGGCGCTCGGCATGAGCCAGCAGCAAGGGCGTCGGGTCGACGAATCTATCCCAGCCTGGCTCAGGCGCAAAAAGCTATTGGTGATCTTCGACAACTGCGAGCACGTTCTAGAGCCTGCGGCTGCGCTTGCGGATGCCATCCTCGCGAGGACTCAAGACGTTCGCATCTTAGCAACGTCGCGCCAACGGCTCGATGTCAGCGGCGAGGCGGTCCACCGGCTTCCATCGCTTCCCCTTCCGGCTGAAGCTGCCGCTTTAAAGACCGACGAGGCGGTACGCTACGGAGCCATCGCGCTGTTCGTCGATCGAGCCAAGTTGGCCGATACTCGTTTTACACTCACTGACGATACCGCACCGATCGTTGCCGAGATCTGCCGTCATCTGGATGGCATTCCGCTGGCCATCGAGCTGGCGGCCGCGCGCGTGAAGGTGCTCTCCATCCTCCACCTCGCGCAGCGGCTCAACGAACGCTTTAAGATTCTCAGCGGAGGAAGCCGCGCAGCGCTGCCGCGCCAGAAGACGCTGACCGCGACCATCGATTGGAGCTACGAGCTGCTCACGCCGCAGGAGCAGCGCTTGTTCAACAAGCTCGGCATCTTTGCCGGCGGCTTTGGTTTAGACGCGGTCGCCGCGGTCTGCGGCGGCGAGGGTCTCGATGAGCTCGATATCTTGGACCTGCTTGCATCGTTGACTGACAAATCGCTGATTGCCGCCGACACCAGCGGCAAAACCGAGCGTTATCGGCTGCTCGAATCGACCGCCGCCTATGCTCTTGAGAAACTCGCTGCGTCCAGGGACCGCGAACGTATGGCTCGGCGTCACGCCGAGTACTTTCGCGAGCAGGCCGAAGCCGCGCACGACCGGAGCGGCTCGGGCTCGAGGATTGCATTGCTTGCCGGCATCGAGCTGGAGCTCGACAACTACCGGGTGGCGTTGGAGTGGGCGCTGAGGCAAGGAAACGACGCGGTGCTGGGCGGCGCGATCGCCGGCGCACTGCCATGGTTGAGTACCGGCCTTGCGGTCGAAGGACGCTATTGGATCGCCCTTGCGCTCCCGCGCATCAGCGACGCCGAGCAGCCGGCAATCGCGGCGCGCCTGCAGTTTGCGCTGAGCTATCTTTTATCCGGCAAACGCTCCTACGGCGCGGCTGAGCGGGCCATGCAGCTGTATGAATCGGTGGGCGATCGCCCCGGCGCGGCGCGTGCGCAGCGCAAACGTGGGGGGGCACTCTTTCAGATGGGCCAGCTTGAAGAGGCGCGCGCGACGATTACCCAGGCACTTGCGGCATCGCGCGCATGCGGCAACGCGTCGAGCGTGGCAAGTTGTCAAAACCTGCTTGCGGCCATCGAGAAGGAACGGGGTGATCTTGGGGCGGCGCGCGAGTTGCGCGCGCAGGCGCTCGCGGCGTGGAGATCGCTTGGGGACGAAGTGGGGGCTTCTCACGTGTTGGGCAATATGGCGGAGTCGGAATTTGCGGCGGGTGATCCCGAGCAGGCGTTGTGTTTGGCAAACGAGGCGCTCGAGATCCACTTACGCGGGAAGAACGCAGTGAATATTGCCACCTGGTACAGCACCATTGCCGCCTATCGCATCGCGCTCGATGACCTGGAGGGAGCGCACAAATCGGCGCGCGAGGGGTTGCGCTTTGCTCGCCAGGCGCAACACGAACTACTGATATCCATTGCGCTCCAGCACCTCGCCCTGCTTGCGGCGCTCGGCGGCGATCCGCGACGTGGTGCGCAGTTGCTGGGTTACGTAAACGCACAGTTCGACCGGCTGGGAACGCAGCGCGAACACACGGAGCAATGGGGCCACGACAAGCTGCTCGCGGCGCTGCGCGAGACGCTGAGCGACGATCAGATCAAAAGCCTTGCGACCGAAGGCGCGGCGTGGTCCGAAGATCAAACGGTCGAGCAAGCGCTAAAGGTTTAGGTACGTCACGCAACTCGCGTTGAAACTTCACCTTTTACATTTTGATCGCCGCAAGCTTTGATTTTTTCACACCGACGCATCTCAAAACTAGTCGCGCGAGGGATGCACAGGCGTCGAAGGGGTACTTACACTTTCAGTGCACCGTCACGGCGAGCTTGGCACGTACATGCGAGCCGCGAAACTTTGCCGTCACCGTGCACGTGCCGCTCTGCGAGCCGGCGTCGGTGAAGGACCAGGTGTCGATCTCGAACCTCCGGCCGATCGATCCACCCTGCATCGTGTACTCGACTTTAGCATTTCCACTGCATGATTGGCTGAGGTCGTACGCCTGCAACTGATTCGAGAACTTGAGCCTCGAGAGCGTCGCGCTCCCGAGTGCAACGCTGATCTCTGCCGGTTTCCATCGTGCGCTCGCCGCACCGGCCACGACGCGTTCTGCCTGAAACGAAGTCCCCATCGGCGCTGACACCGTGCTGGCGCCTCCGGAACAGGCTTGGAGACCTACGGCGATTGCGAGAATTCCCTGAAATTTGCGAAGCATCCCATCCTCCTTAAGGGCTCCCCGGGTGGGGCGTCGCCCTGCAACTTCAAAGGGCGCTGCAAAGATGAAGAGACTCTGAAGGGGCCGCGCTATCGCACCATTTTGGCACAATTAGGGGCACTGGGGCCGCTTAGGCGAGCGAAGCGGCCTTTAGGATTTTACCGCAGACTTCGACGAATGCTGGTTCGATCTCGCTGACAGGCTGCTTTGTATGCCAGTTCGTCGCAATGGCGTAATCGACGATGTGTTGCGGCCCGGTGTACATTCTCCCAGCCGCAAGCAGGGCGCTCGTCGCGCCGTTACCGTCGACGCTGCCCCCTTTGGTGTATGCGACTGACCCAAGCGGTACGATGCGAGCGTTGAGTGTACTGAGCGTGAGAGCTCTCCACAGAGTTAAGGTCGCTGCCTTTCGAAAGAACGCGCTCGAATCGGCGAGGCGGTAGAAGGTCGCGTAGTCATCAAGTGATCCGCACGTCGTCTCGGCGTCGTTCAGCGTGTCGCGGGCGGGACCCTGAACGATACCAGGAATCTCTTTTCCCTCAGTAAACACCGTCAGCGGCGGCTCGAAGCTCGCCGGATATCCGCTGGAGTATGTGAAGAAGCGTCTTATGCTGTCCGGGATTTTTACGGACGTCAGACCTGCGCCGGCAATGAGTGAGCGGACGCTGTCCGGTCCAACAAGCTTCAGCATCATGTCCGTAGCAGTGTTATCGCTGTAGTCGATCATCAGTTGAGCTACGATCCGAGCAGGCAATGCGCCGCGCAACGTGATCGTTTTCCCATCCGGAAATAAGGCGGGCGAGCCGGGAACGAGGACCGATTCATCGACTGACAGCAATTGGCCAAGGGATGCTTCGCCTCGCTCAACCATCTGAAGAAATCGCGTGAGAACGAAGATCTTAAATGCGCTGCCCGCAAGGAACACGAGGGACGAGTTGAGTCGGATCGCAAGAGTCCGAGAGCGGTTCTTGCTTATCGCTACGGCGGCGCCATGCGGTCCCGGCAGCCGCGCGAGCTCGCGCTCGATAAGGGCGCCTAGGCCGGACGCTGCGGTGCCTGCCCGCGAAGCCGGAATCAGAGTCGCTCCCGCAAGTGCGTAAAGGAAGGTCGGTCGATCGATCAAGTCTTGCGTCATTTGAAGTCACCATTCTGACTGGCGCCTTAAAAAACTGCTGACGTCAGGTTGATGAAGTGACGCGAACTGATAAAGAAACAGTGAAACGCATTACCAGAGGAACCGACCAAGTGACGCGTTTTGTGCCAACTTTCCTCGTAATGGCATACGGTGCCCAGCCGCTTTAGCGCGTTTTCATGATTTTGGAGCAGCCTTTGCGGCAGGAGGATCCCACAATGTCAAACTCCACATCCATTCGCGCGGGGCTTATGCTCGCACTTATCGTTGCGTCCAGTAGCTGTGGCGGAACCGGGTTGGGCGGACCCACGAGCGGGCTTGGAGGCACGGCAATGACGCGCACGGGCGACGATACTTATATCGAAATCAACGATCCCAAAGGCGTCAACGGAACTCGCGCCTGGAGCATCGATGCTCAAGGCGACCTCATTGGAAGCTACGACGACGCCAAGATGGTACGGCATGGCTTCTTTTGGCGCGACGGCAAATTTACGACGGTCGACGATCCTCACGCCGGACGTGGCAAGCCGGGCAGGCTACCAGAGGGGACGACGCTCTACGACATCAACTCATCGGGCATCATTACCGGCCGCTACATCAATAGCGATCACGCCGACCGCAGTTGCATTCTCCGTGACGGTAAGTTCACGCCCTTGAACGACCCTGCGGCTGGACGCGGCCGGGGAAGGGGCACGCAGGCGGACGGAATCAACGACGAAGGTGACGTCGTCGGCGACTACGGCGACGCGAACTTCAACGTCCACGGCTTCGTGCTGCACGATGGTATCTACACGACCATCGATGCGCCGCATGCCGAGCACGGGCGGGGGGTAGGGACGCACGCAATGGGCATCAACGACAATGGCGACATCGTGCTCCACACGCAGCCCTTGAAACAAATCTTCAAAGGCTATCTGCTGAGCGACGGGCGGTTCAAGCGCTTGAGCGATCCGCAGGGGTCGCTGGGCACGGTGCTCAAC
>DATDGN010000149.1:0-36425 GCA_036522095.1 Candidatus Cybelea sp.
ATCGCAGCAGGTTGAGCGCGCGCGCGACGCGGTCGGCGCGTACGTCGAAACGATCGACGTCCCTCAGTACAACGCGCAAGCCGTTCGGGCGCGCGCGACCAGCATCACCCTGCCGCGCGCGATGCCGCGCTGGGCCGCGGCCGTCGCCGCCGCGTGCGTGGTGCTCGTCGCGATCATCGTCGCCACGCCGAGCGTGCGCGCCCAGGTCGAGCGCATGCTGCAGGCCTTCGCCGTGATCGGCGGCCAGCAGGTGCCCGTGGCGGTGAACGACGTCACCCTCGATCAGGCTCGCCGCGACATGCCGTTTGCCGTGATCGCGCCCGCCGCGATTCCCGCCGGGCTCACGCCGCGCATCGACGAGCTTACGCCGAGCTCCTCGCGAATCGACTCGCATCTGATGATTCAGTACGAGGCCGCCGGCGGCGGTCCAGGACTGACGATCATGGAGAGCCGCGCGCAGCGGACCGAGCCGACGCAGATGCGGTTCTGGATGACAACGGGAGCCGGCGCCCCGCCGCAGATGGCGCACGTCATGAACAACGTCTCGCCGGGCCAGCACGCCTTCGTGCAGTTTCGCCACGATGGCACCGTGACGCAGCGCGTCAAAGTCGAGCCGATCTCCTGGGTCGTGCGCGGAACGCGCGTCGATCTGATCAGCCCGCCGGGCGTGCTCACCCCGATGCAGCTGGCCGCGATTCGCAGGGCAATGTCTCACTGAACGCAGAAGGCCGCGCCGTGCATGACGGCGCCCCAAAGGGATAAACGCGTCTACGACATCGGCGCGAGCGATGGCTCGGGCACGCGGGTCGTCGCGGTAAGCGCCGACTCGACGCTGCTCGACTTGCATCTCGCGCTTCTCGCCACGTTCGACTGGCGCGGCGATTATGGCACGGAAGAGCGCGGTGCCTATCGCATCGAGTTCCCGCAAAAGGCGCAGGTCTACACCGAAGGGCGCGGCTCCCGCACACGGCTGCGCCGGCTGCTGACCGTCGGCGAGCACTTTATCAGCACGGCCGACTATCCACACCTCGTACTCGATGGCGAGGTGCTCCGCGAGTACGAGGTTCCCAGCCGCCGCCACCATCCCAAGGTGCTCGACGCGGGCGGCGACGAGTACGAGGCGAAGGTCGCGACCTGGCGGGCACAGGAAGCCGTGCAGCGCGAGCTCCGGGACGCGCCGCGGCGCGATCCGTTTCCGCCCGAGCACAGGAACGGCATGTTCGCGGCGATCGTAGCGGGCCCGATGCTGATGCCGAGCGCGTGGCTGCCGCACGTGCTCCAGACGTCGCAATATGCTACGCTCGGCGACGCGCAGCGCGAGCTTGCGCGCGTGATGGAAGAATATAACGCGGTCGCTCAACAGCTCCATGAAGCACCAGACGCGTACATCGAGCAGACGAGGCGTAGGCTGAGCGCCGACGAGAGCGGCGCCGCGCTGGAGGCCTGGGTCCGCGGCTATATCTACGGCATGGCGCTTGCGGGCGAGGAGTGGCGCAAACACTTCGGCGACGAGGAGCTGCGCAAGCTCTTTACGCCGATCGGTGCGGTGATGGAGATATATTCCGCGCCGGAAAAGCGAGCTTGGCTTCGAGACGCGAAGTTACGCGAGAGTCTTGGGCATGGCTGCCCGATCGCCGCCGTACAGATCTGGCGGTTTTGGCGGCGCCGCTTAGGCTAGCGTCGCTTGGTCCGCGGGGCCGCGAAAACGCTGATGCCGGCCGAGCCAGCGGCGGCGCGGAGTCTTGGATCGATCGTCGCCAACTTTGCGTCGACGGCCATCGCTACGGCCAAGTAGGCAGCGTCATATCCGCTTATCCCATGTTCTCGGCCGAGGTGCAACTCTACGCCGAGTCCCTCGGCGGTTCGGATCGAGGGGGCGAAGCTCCGTAGAACTCCAAGCGCCTGTCCAAGGCTTTCCGCGTCGAGGCGTTTCCGGCGAAGAGCCATAAGAAGGCCGTTTTGAACTTCGTAAGCCCAGAGAGCAGGCACGACGATGCCCTGCCTTAATCCGGCCGCGACTGCGGCCTCGCTATACGCGGATTCTTCGTCCGGTAAGACCGAGGCTAGGGCCGTTGACGCATCGATAACGAGAGCCATACACGCTAGGCTGCGCTAGTTGCGCCGGCCCGAATCGATGAAATCGCGCCAGCTCTCGCCCCGCCTTCGCACCGCCCGTCCCCGATTGCGCTGCCGGATCGCTTCGCGGACGGCGCGCATCCGCGCCACGACGGTTTCGGGAGAAGTCTGCGCTGGCGATACGACGGCGACAGGGCGATTGTTGCGGGCAATGGTGATATGCTCTCCGCGCTCGACCCGCTCGATCAAGCGTGAGAGGTGTGCCTTAGCTTCCGCGATGTTGAAGGTGTGGTCTTTCACATAGCCTAGTCTACCAGGTTGACCAACCTATGACAACGGACCCGGGTGCCGGGCAGCTGAGGCCGGCTGCCAGGGCGCGGATAGTCGAGCGACCCACGAGCTACGAGCGGCGAAGCACCGCGAATAACTCGCGCACTGGATAGGAGAAGCCGGGCAACGCCGAGTGTTCGATGGTCTGCGATTCGTCGAGCTGTGCTGTCCCTGCGCGGTCATGCAGCTCGACCACGCGGCGCCGCGGATCCACCACGACGACAAGCGACGATCCGGAACGGAGGTACACCGAAATCTTGTCATCGATGTCAATGCGCCGATCGTCGGGTGAAAGAATCTCGACCGCGACGTCCGGGGCCAGCGGCGGAATCTCGACCTCGGCGTCGGTGAGCGGCCGAAGCCGCTCGTTCGACACATACGCGACGTCGGGGACTAGTGGACGGCGCGCTTCGCCCGGCGGCGCGACGCGAAAGCGCCACTCGGGCCCCGTCTCGCCCCGGCCTTGTGCCCAACGACGCAGTTGCATCGCAAAGTCGCCCTGCAAAAGCGAGTGGCTCCGCCGCGGGCTCACCTTTTGCAGCGCGCGACCGCGCACCCACTCGGTCTCGGGCTTTGTCTCCGGCAATACGATTTCGGCCTGTGCCATGGCTGCACCCCACTCTATCACGCGGGTTCAACCGCCAACAAGCCGCGATCATGTCATGGTTTCACTTTGAAGATCGTGCCGCAGCCGCTTCCGCCGCAACCGGTGCCGCCGCCCTTGGTCGTCGTACCGTAGAGCCAGCGGTTAAACAGATACACGGGCCCCTGCGGATCCGCGCCGTCGTTGCCGCCCGCGAAGCTGTAGAGAACGGATTCGGTTCCGGCCGGCGTCACCTTGAACACGGTGCCGTTGCCGCTGGTGCCGCCGCCGACCGTCGTGCCGTAGAAGCTGCCCTTCGAGTAGATCAACTTCGCGCCGGGCAGATTGCCGTCGGGGATGTCCGTGAAGTTGTAGAGCGTCTTGAACGTGCCGCTCGGCGTGATCGAGAAGAACGTGCCGGAGCCCTTCGTGCCGCCGCCCTCGGTCGTGCCGTACAACACCTTGCCGACGGCGGTCAAGCCGTTGGGGTACGCGCCGTCGCCGCTGTTGTTGAAGCGGTAGATCAAGTGCTCCTTGCCCGTGGGCGTCATAGAGAAGATCGTGCCGCAGCCGGTCGAGCCGCAGCCCAGGCCGCCCTCGAGCGTCGCGCCGTAGAACGTGTCGCCGATCACGGTCACCGGCGCGTAGACCTTGGCGCCGTCGCCGAGCCCGCCCTGGAAGGCGTAGAGCGCGAGCTCTTTGCCGATGGTGCTGAGGATGTAGAACGTCCCGCATCCGGAGCCGCCGCAGCCCGTGCCGCCGCCGATCACCGTCGTGCCGACCAGCCGGTTCTTCCACGCGAGCACCGGCGCTTCGGGAGCGGCCGCGTCCGTACCGCCCATGAACTGGTAAATGATTCGCTCGTTACCGGACGCGTCGACGGTAAAGACGGTGCCGTGATGGAACTGCCCCGCGCTCGACGTCGTGCCGTACATCTGCCCGTTCATCAGCGCCAGCCCGGCGAACGGCCACGAGCCGTCGCGCCCGCTGTTGAAGTTGCCTTGGAAGTTGTAGACGACTTTTTCGGTGCCGGCCGAGTCCACCGAGAAGATGGTTCCGCAGCCGAGGTAGCAGTTGTTTCCTCCGCAGCTCTGCGAGCAGTAGTTCTTCGAGCCGTTGAGCGTCGTGGCGTAGAGCGTGCCGCTCTGCGCGACGAAGCCGGAATACGGGCTCGCGCCGTCCGGCGTTCCTTTAAAAATGTAGAGCTGCTTATAGCCGGAGGTGAGAGCGTGCGATCGCGCGCTCGACGTCGCGAGGCTGGGATTGAGCGCGCCGCCGTTGCACGCGGTCAGCATCGTCGCGGTGAGGAATACCGAGAGAAGTACGGACAAACGTTTCATGCGCCGCCCGTTCGACGCTAGGCCGGCTAAGTCGTCCCTCACACCGGCGCGTCGCCGTGCCGCCTGTACGCGCTCTAGCGAGGGGTTGTTTCGCAACCTTGGCCTTTAGCGGCGCATTTTGGACAGCCTATGGAACAGCGAAAACTCGGGACGCAGGGGCTGGTCGTTTCGGCAATGGGCCTAGGCTGCATGGGGATGACGTTCGCCTACGGGACGGCCGACGAGACCGAGGCGATCGCTACGATCCATCGGGCGATCGAGCTCGGCATCAACTTCTTCGACACTGCCGAGGTCTACGGGCCGTATACCAACGAGCAGCTGGTCGGGCGCGCGCTAAAGGGCCGGCGCGACGGCGTCGTGATCGCGACGAAGTTCGGATTCCGTTTCAAGGACGGCATCCGCGGCGTCGACGGCACGCCCGAGAACGTCAAGCGTGTCGCGAACGAGTCGCTCGCGCGGTTGGGCATCGACACGATCGACCTCTACTTCCAGCACCGCCGCGATCCGTCGGTTCCGATCGAGGACACGATCGGCGCGATGAAGGAGTTGATCGACGAGGGCAAGGTGCGCTATCTCGGTCTCTCCGAGGTCTCGCCGGAGACGCTGCGGCGCGCCAGCGCCGTGCATCCGATCAGCGCGCTGCAGAGTGAGTATTCGCTCTGGGAGCGACGCGTCGAGAAGCACGTGCTTCCCACCGTGCGCGAGCTCGGCATCGGCTTCGTGCCGTACAGCCCGCTCGGGCGTGGATTTCTCACCGGCGCCGTGAACGTCGAAACGCTCGGCGAGGACGACTTCCGCCGCACCAACCCGCGCTTCTCGAAGGAGAGCGCCCGCGCCAACCAGCGCATCGTCGACGCCGTCCGCGCGGTCGCCGAAGAGTGCAACGCCACGCCCGCGCAGGTCGCGCTCGCGTGGGTGCTGTCGCGCGGCGGCGACGTCGTGCCGATTCCGGGCACGAAGCGCCGCCGCTACCTCGAGGAGAACGCCGGCGCGTTCGACGCGCACCTCAGGCCCGAGCAGCTGGCCGCGCTCGAGGGCCTCCACGAACAGACCGCCGGCGCACGCTACACTCCCGAAATGATGAAACTAGTCGAACAGTGAACCCTTGACGCGTGGATGAGCGGCGGTTTCGGTTCGATCTCTTCGTCGCGCTGCTGGCGCTGGTGATCAGCGGCGTTGCGGCGGGGGCGTCGGCGTATCAGACATACGTCATCCGCAAGCAGTTCAGCGCGACGGTCTGGCCGTACATCTCGTTCATCACGACCTCGTCGATCGACAAGTACTTCGAGCTCGACGTCGACAACGCGGGCATTGGCCCGGCGTTGATCTTGGACTCCGTCATCACGCGCGACGGGAAGGTCGTGCAGCGGGCCGGCACGCCGATCGGGCAGCCGGCGATCTCGGCGGCGATCGACCCTGAGAGGGCCGCGGCCAAATCCGACGAGGTCAGGTCGCGCGAGCATGGCTCCGAGAACATGACGGCGAGCACGATCCTCCCCGGCGACGTCGTTCCGGCGGGGCAGAAGCTCGAGGTGTTGCGCGTCGAGGGCAAGTTTCTCACGCATCGCGTGATGGCGTCCATCCGGCGCGTCGACCTCACGCTGTGCTACTGCTCGCTGCTCGGGGACTGTTGGACGAAACGGCTCTGGGAGCGCGCCGTGCAGCCGCATCCCGTGCGGTCCTGCCCGAACGCCTAGTCGCTGCTGTCCTCCTAGACAGGCGGGCGGAAGGCTGATTGCGAAGCGCCCCCCTTACGAGGTGGCGCTCATGCTGAAAATTTTGCGCGGGTCGTCGCTGGTAGGCGTTTTGATCCTGACGACGCCTATCGCTATTGCCCACAACGTTCCCGGGATGATCCATCAAGGCATCAGGCCCGATCCGGGCGCGCAGGCTGCAGTCGCGGTACAGCACGCTTCACTCGCGGAATCGCGCGGCATGCTTTCGCAGGGCGACCTGTTCGACATCAAGTCGGTGTTGAACACGGCCGAGCTTTGGGAACCCCTTCCTCACGTCCTGACCATCTGCTTCCTCAAATCGCAGGGCTCCGCCGCGGAGCAGATTGCTTTGGGCAAACGCATCGTCAAAGTTATGGTGGAGCAGTGGCCGATCGGGCGGCTCACGCAAAACCGCCTGACGTACGACAAAGCGTCGTTTTCCAACCCGCCGTTATGCCGTTCGGCTTTGCCGGCGGCGGCGGACATCAAGGTCGGCTTTGTTTCCAACGACCCCGGAACGTGGTCGTACGTCGGCATGTTCAGCCGGGAAAAGTATCCGAGCATGAATTTTCAGGGCTTTGATGGACCCAAAGCGCCGACCGGAGATTACTTCCAAGCGGTCGTTGCACACGAAATGGGCCACGCTCTCGGCCTCGAGCACGAGCACCAGAGCCCGAACGCGCCGAAGTGCCAGTGGGACTATCCGCTCATCTTCACCAGCGACCCCGATTGGAAAGATTACGAGGACGTGCTTCGCAACCACGCGCAGCTCCAAAACGATATGAGCCTCCCGAAACCGCCCTATCAGGCCTCAGACTACGACCCCAAATCGATAATGCACTACCAGTACGAGCCCGGGTACTTTCTCGACGGCAAGTCTGACGGATGCTACATAGACTCGGTGAACGTCAAGCCTTCTGAGCAAGACCTCGCAGGCATCGCCGCGGCTTATCCGGCGCCGACGGTCTCGCGGGAGGCGCGGATGAAGGCGTTGGAGGTTACGATCAAGAGCTCGTTCGTCCACGGCTTCAGCCAGTTGCGCTCGCTACTGCAAGAAAAGCTGCAGCTCTTTATGTCGGCGGCGCGCTAGCGAACGTGGAGTTGCTGCGGGTTTAATGCTAGCTCTTTGACTAACGGATCGACGCCGAGATGCGTGTACCAGCACTCGCGGTTTTCGCCGGCGATCTCGATGCAGCGCAAGGCCGCGTCGCGGTCGCCTCGCCCGAGTTCGGCGAGCGCGAAGCACATCGCGGGCACGAACTCCGATTCCGCCAGCCGCGTCAGTCGCGCGAGCGCCTTTTCCGCTTCGGCCGTCTCGGCGAGGCGAAAGCGCGTGTAGAGCGCGTACCCCTCCGCGAAGTAGCGCGCGTTCATCTGCAGAGCCACGAGCGGGTCGTACGCCGAGAGCCGCACCTCGTCGAAGAGCGCGAGCGCCCGCGATGGGTTGCCGAGCATCAGCAGCGCGAGGCCGAGGAACGTCCGCGCAAACCAGTAGTCGGGCCAGCGGCTGCAGACCCCGTCGAGCTCGGCCGCGGCGCGCTCGTAGTCGCCGGAAAACAAGATCGTGATGCCGCGGCCGGTGCGTATGACGTTCAGGCTCACGACCGCCTCCGGCAGCGCGTCGAAGAGCGCAAGCGCGTCGTCGAAGCGTCCCCACAGCGCGTGGATCCAGCCGCGCATGAACGCCCCGACGCGGTGGCGCGGATCGGCGTCGAGCGCGCGCTCAGCGAACGCGAGCGCCCCGGCGAAGTCCCACGAATAGTCGAGCCTGACCTTCGACATGACGACCAGCGCGTCGGCGCACCGCGGCGACGTCAGCAGCGCCGCCTCGGCCTGCGTCTTGGCGACTTCCAGCTGATCCTTGGGCCGATCGTATTGGAAGTCGGCCATCAGGATGCGCGTCAGCGCCGCGCCGGCCAGCGCCTGCGCGCTCGCGCCGTCGATGCTCAGCGCGTGCTCGTACAGGTTCAGCGACGCGAGCAGCGCCGCCGGGCTCAAGCCGTTGCGAAACTCCGCGCCGGCGGCGCAATACTGCTCGACGAGGCCGGCCATGAACGGCGGCGGCTGCTCGGTCACCTCGCCGACGAAGCGGTATCCGCGCCCGTAGTCGTTGACGATGTAGCGTTCTGCGGGATTGTCTTCAAGCACGTGACGCAGCATCAGGACGTGCTGGCGCACCGTCGACTCGTTCACGTCCTCCTTGTCGTCCCAGACGGCCGCCATGATCTCGTCGACGCTCAGGCACTCGCCGGCGTTGCGAACCAGCAAGTGCAGCAACCCAAGCGCCTTGCTCGTGACGCGGACTAAGATGCCGCGCCGGAACAGTTGGCGTTGCGCCACGTCGAGCGTGAAGGGCCCGAAGTAGAAGATGCTGCGCATTTTACAATGGTTTAAGTTCTGCGGCGGCGCGCGTGGTACTCTGTTGGCGTGGTCGCACTTTACGTTCGCAGTGCTCTGGTGGGGGGATCATGGATTGCGTCGTCACGTGCGGCCAACGGGGCGGCGGCGGATAACCCTTCGTCGCCGCGCGCCCCTGCGCCGGGCTAGGGCCGCCAAAGCATCAGCGTTAGTATTGCAACGTAGGCAAAGCTGAAGATCCAAACCGTCGCGACGATGGGCCGCGTCGTGAGCGGCGCGCCGCTCGCGATCGAGGTTTCCGCGCGGACCTGCCACGGCACCATCAGCACGGCTTGCGCGCCCAGCGCGACGACGATCAGCGCGTAGGTGATCACGAGCCAGCCAGCCGTGAGCGGCGTGCCCATCTCGAGCGCGAGCGCGAAGCCGGCGAGCACGCCGAGCCCGAGCAGCGGACCGAACACGCGCACGAGCTTTCGCCACGCCTTCACACCCGCCAGCACCACCGCGCCGTCCGCATTGCGACACAGCGTCGCAAGCCACGCGTTCGTCGCGATGAGACCGGCGTAACCCAACGTCGTCAGGATGACGTGCGCCGCAACGACCGGCGGGAACCACATCATGGCGCGATCGCGAACGCCGGCGTGCCCGCCATGCGGCCTCCGTCGATCGGCACCACGGCGCCCGTGACGAACGCCGATTCGGCCGAGCACAGCCACACGGCGAGCTGCGCCACCTCGTCGGGCGTGCCGACGCGTTTGACCGGCACGAACTCCCCGATGCGCTTGCGCTCCTGCTCGGGGATGCGTTCGGTGCCGATCGGTCCGGGCGCGATGACGTTCGCGCGAATTCCCGCCGCCGCATAGTCTAGCGCCGCCGCCTTCGTGAGCCCCACGATCGCATGTTTGCTCGCGCAGTACGGGCCGAGTCCTGCAACGCCTTGCAGGCCGGCCGTCGACGACATGTTCACGATGGCGCCGGCGCCGCGCGAACGCATCGCGAGAATCTCCGACCGCATGCACAGATACGTGCCGAAGAGATTTGCCTTCACCGCGTCCTCGAATCGATCCGGGTCGATGTCGGCCAGCGGCGCGGGCGGCGTGCCGCCGCCGGCGTTGTTGAAAGCCGCGTCGAGACCGCCGAACTCTTCGATCGTCCGCGCCACCAAGCGTTGGACCGACGCCTCGTCAGTGACGTCGGTCGCGAGCGGCAGCGCGCGGCCGCCTTCGGCCTCGATGCCGGCCGCCACGCGGCGCAACGAGTCTTCCGAGCGAGCCGCGAGCGCGACGGAGTAGCCGGCCCGCGCGAAGGCGCGCGCCGCGGCGGCGCCAATTCCTCGGCTCGCGCCGGTGACGAGTGCTACGCGTTCCATGGCTTATTTATTTAGACTATCTGATTAAAAATGTCAACCAGCCTGGCGCGGCGAACACAGAAAGCTTATGAGCCCTCGCCCCTACCAGGCCGGCCCCCGGCGCCGAGCGGCGACCGCGGCGACGCGCTCGCGGATCGTGGCGGCCGCGCGCGAGCTGCTGGCCGACCGGAAGGCCGGCGCGTTCAGCATCGACGCCGTCGCGGAGCGCGCCAACGTCGCGCGCATGACCGTCTACTATCAGTTCAAGTCCAAGGCGAAGCTGCTCGAGGCGATCTTCGACGATTTCGCCGCGCGCGCAAACATGCGCGAGCTACGCAAGGCGTTCGCCGATCCCGATCCGGTGCGCGCGCTCGACAAGCTCGTCGACGTGTTCTGCCGCCTCTGGAAGACGCAGCGTCCCATCGTGCGGCGCCTCAACGCGTTCGCCGCTCTCGATCCCGAGGTCGATCGTGCACTGCGCGAGCGCGGCGGCTGGCGCCGCGAAGGTCTCGCCCAGATCGTGGGCCGCACGCGCCGCGGCCGCGACGCTGCCGCGCTGGTCGACGTGCTGCACGTCTTGACCAGCTTCGAGACGTATGACGCGCTCGCGGAGGCGCACCGATCGTCGAAGGAGATACCGAAGCTGCTGCAGCGCGCATGCGCCGCGCTCGTTGCGCGCTCGTAGATCAGCGTGACGGCGGCCGGGATCGGTCAGCCGGGTGTCTGCGTCTCCTCAGCTTCGTCCTCGATCTCGTCTTTCGTCTCTTCCGCTACGTCAAGCAGCTCGATCGATCCAACGGCTTTGGCATCGTTTATTGCCGCGATCCTCATTTCGTTCGTGCCGGTGGTTTCGTTTGTGTCGTGCCACTCGATGGCATAAGGGGCCTCGACCTTTAGTTGGGCCTCGAAGCCGGCCACTAATTTGCCCGTCAACGTGCTGCCTTCGTACGTCAATCGGACCTTTTCGCCCACGAATCGTTGGAGCTCTTCGTCGGTCATCGCTCGGCTAGTTTCATCTCGGCGGGCTGACTCCCCCATTTCGCGGCCGCTTCGGCGTACGCGCAGAGCAGGTTCACCAGCGCCATCTGCTCGGGCGTGCGGCACGGGAAGTCGAGCAGCCGCGGGCTGCAGACGAGCACGCTCGCGGCGCGCGCGCGCGAGATTGCTACGTTGAAGCGATTGCGCTCGAAGAGGAATTCCACGTCGCGCGGCACGTCCTCGCCGCCCGACGTCGCCATAGAGTAGAACACGACCGCCGCCTCCTGTCCCTGGAATTTGTCCACGGTGCCGACGCGCACGTCGAGGCCGGCGTGGCGAAGCTTCTCCAATATCAGCCGGCGCTGTGCGTTGTAGGGCGTGACGACGATGATGTCGCTCTCTTTCAGGGGCTGCGGCACCCCCGCGGTCTCCTTGGGCTGCGAATCCACGACCATGCCGCTCCCGTGCAGCAGCGCGATCCGGCGCACGATCTCGTTCGCCTCCTCCGGAGAGCTCGCGCCGTTGCCGCTGTGCTCGATCGGCTCGTAGTAGAGGCCGGCGAGGATTGTCGATCCGAGCGTGACGCGGTGGTCGCGCGTGGCCTCGGCCGGCTCGAGGCGATCGTCGTACATCGCGTCCGAGATGAACGCGCAGATCTGCGGCTGCATCCGGTACGAGACGTCCAAGAAGATGCCGCGGTACGGCTTGACGGTATGCTGGTCGCCCAGCAGGTGCTGCAGAACCGAGTCGCCGGCGTGCAGCGGCTGGCGCCCCTGGCTCACCTGCGCGAGCTGCGACGGATCGCCGAGCAGGACCACGTTGTGCGCGCACTGCGCAACGGCCAGCGCGTCGGCCAGCGACACTTGCCCGGCCTCGTCGATGAACAGGTAGTCGAACTTGTGCGCCAGCTCTTGGCGCGCGAACAGCCAGCTCGTGCCGCCGCCGAGCTGATAGTCGTCGCCGTCCAGGTCTTCGTTCTTGGCGACCGACTCGATCAGCGGCGCGGCGAGCTCGGACTTATATTCGGAATCGCCGTTGGAGTGTTTGTAGCGGCCCCGGAACGACTTCCCTCGCCGCGCGACGCACGCCTCGGCCTTGTGCAGCAGGTTGTGGATCGCTTTGTGGCTCATGCTCGTGACCGCGACGCGCTTGCCGCGCTCGAGCAGGTCGCAGATCACCTGCGATCCGATCGTGCTTTTGCCGCTGCCGGGCGGTCCCTGAATAAAGAGATAACTGTTCTCGAGACACTGTACGACACCGGAGACGGACCGCGCCGTGACGTCCGCGGGCTGAACGTGGGAGGCGCGCACAACGGGATCACGTTTCGCCAGTAAGTCCGCGGCGGCGGGATATTCGGATTGCAGCGTGCCGTCGAGATACGCCTTGCCGAGCCGCGCCAGCGCCTTGCGCTTGACGCCGGTCGAGGGAGGGCCCTGCGGAATCAGCTCGTAGATCGCGCGCGCGGTCTCGAGGCCGGCGGTGGTCTTGAGCTCGAGGAGATTGTCCTCATCATTGACCGAGACGATGGTTCCGGCGCGCTTGTGGGTGCGGGGATTGTGGGCTTCGTCGCCCGCCGCCATCTTGTACAGCTGATCCGGAAAGCCGTATGTGTAGACGGTGCTCCGGTTGATTTTGTACGGCGCGATGTCTTCCCGGAGCTTGAGGCCGGCGATCGCCGTCTTGTCGAACTCGAGCAGCTCGTCGACGTTTTCGCAGCGGTCGTAGTATTCCCACCACGCGGGCCTGTCTTCGCGGCGATGATAGGCCATCAGGTTGGCGAGGAGATAGCGCTCGCGCTTGCCGGCGTGCATCAGGCGGTACTCTTCCTCGGTGCGCGGCGCGAGCACGCCGGCGAGCAGCTCGCGCTCGACGTCGTTGCGCCGAGCCTCCTCTTCCTGGTCCTCACGCGGCTCGCCCGGAACCTTCACCGCACGCAGCGGCAGGTCGACGCCGAACTTCGCCACGGCCTCCTTGCGGCGCTCGAGCAGCCAGTCGCGCAACAGCAGCGTCGAGCGGCAGTCGTCGCGGTTGTACGCCTGGATGCCGTCGAGGATGCGTTGATCGTGCTCGATCATCCAGCGCTCGAACATGACGATCGACTCGTCGCCCTTCTTGACGTCAGTCTCGCGGGCCAGCTGGTAGAAGCGCTCCAGCTTCTTGAGGCCGTAGCCGTCCTCGGAGATCGCGAGCGCCTGGCGCACGATCGCAAACAGATCGACGAGCACCTCGCCGCGCAGCAAGTCGTCGACCTCATCCTCGCGCGAGGTGTGTTCCTGCGCGAGGCGGCGCAGCGCCGACTTCTCGTAGTTCGCGTAGTGGTAGACGTGCATTGCCGGGTATTTGCGGCGCCGCTCGACGATGAAATCGATGAACCCCTCGAACGCGCGCCGCTCGTCGTCGCGCGTCGTTCCCCAGAAGGCGTGGTACTTGGGCTCGTCGTCGGGCAGCCAGCAGCCGAAGAGGTATTCGAGTCCGCGGCCCGGCTGGTACAGCGGGTCGCCCTCCATGTCGAAGAACACGTCACCGGGCGCGGGATTCGGCAGCATCGCAAAGCCGAGCGGCGGCGCGTGTTCGAGCAGCTCGTAGATCGGCTGCGGGCTCGTGCGGCCGCGCACTTGCAGCGACGCCTGCCGGCGCAGCTTGACGAACGTCTCGGGCGTCATCCCGTTCGGACGCTGTGCGTCGGGCGTTTCCGCCAGCTGCGCGACGCTCGTGATGCCGGCGGCCTCGAGCTTGGCGATTTGGTCGCGCCGCATCCACGCGACGAGCTGCAAATGATCGTCGGCGACGCGCTTCGCCGTGCAGCTATCGTTCCAATCGCAGACGCTGCAGTGCTTGACCTTCAGCGGATACTCGCGCGCCTCGTCGCGAGCGTCGAGCGTGTCGGCGTAGTGCAAGAACGCCGTCTTGAGATGGCGGTAGTAGGCCATGTACTCGTGCAGCCGAAAGCGCTGTTCGTCGCCATCGCCGAAGACGACGTAGCCCCACTCGGGCATGCGGCCCTGCAGCCGCTCGAGGTGTTCGCTGTAGTTGCACAGCTGTACCAGATAGTAGGGCCGCGCCGATAAGCCGAGCTTCGTGTCGATGACCTCGTAGCTGTACTCGCCCAAGCGCGACGGCGCGTCGTTCACGCGCCGCAGGAAATCGGCGTGCCCGATGAACTGTCCGTCGAAGAAGGTCGCCTGGTAGATGATCGGCTTACCGCGGCGCATCGCCTCGAGCGTCTCGCGCTCGGCCTCGCGGTAGTTTTCGATCCCGCTCTCGGACCGCTCGAACTGCACGACGCCGCCGGGATGGTGCGTCAGCATGGCCTCTAAGTAGGCGTGCTCGTGCTCCTCGCCCTTGCGCCGGATGAGCGCCCTCTGTGCGTCGGTCGCGTCGGGCGCCGGGATCTTCCGGCGCGCCACCAGCGAATCGAGCTCGGTGAGGCGCTTGCACTCGAGGTAGTCGTTGAGATCGCTGGCGGCATAGATGAACCGCCCGTCCAGACGCTGCATGAGCCTATTTTGCTATCGCGGGGTGCCATACGCCTGGCACGGTGAGTGGACGGTCAGGTCAACTTGTCGGGGCTGCGATGCCCAGCGCGTCGAGCTGCTTGGAAATGGATTGCATCGCGGCTTGCACCGATTGGCCGTTGCCTGAGTCTTTCTTTGCCGCAGTCTCTAGCTGATTGACCCACCCATCCAGTGCGGGTAACCCTGGCTCGAGCAGTCTATGGAGCCCCGAGCTGCTGGTTCGAATCTTGCGGCAGCCGTCTGCTTTGGACCATTCTCCGCCAATTCTGCGACCCAGCAACGTGAGTTGCGTCGAAACGGTAGGTTGTGCCGCGGTATCGGTGACGCGCGACAGCATTACTTGGCTGTCCGCGAACCAGCCGGCTTCACCGTTGCCGCCGAAATAGAAGTTGTGCACCCGTCCCCAATAGTTCTTCCACGATTGAAACTCTTGAGCGCATGAATCTGCTTGCCAGACGTCGTGAAACGCATTTTGCCATGAATCCAACGTTGCGGCGTCGTCGGCAAAGCCGTACCGATCGGTGATCCAAAATCCCAAGAGAATCGTAGCGACGCCAATGAGGAAGCGTCTAAGCTGGACGTGCTTCCAAGGGTACATCAAGGCACCTCCGCAACGTGAGCAAGTCTCATTTGCAGGGTTAGGTGCGTGGCTGTGCCATCCTTCGTCCTTCGACAGGCTCAGGATGACATGGCTCAGGATGAACACCGAGAGCCCACGATGCCAATGTGTGTGGGGCGCTCGGGGTGACGATGGGGGGCGGCGCGAACAAGGTCCGCATGGTCAGCGGGACTCTGACCTTTCTGTTTACCGACATCGAGGGCAGCACGCAGCGCTGGGGGCAAGACCGCGACGCGATGGCCGCGGCGCTGAGCCGCCACGATGCGTTGATGCGCCAGGCTATTGCCGCGCACGGCGGCGACATCTTCAAGACGGTCGGCGACGCTTTCTACGCCGTCTTTCCCACGGCGCCGGGATCGGTTGCGGCGGCCGTTGATGCCCAACGGTCGCTGGCCGCGGAAGATTTTTCGGCAATCGGCGGCGTGTTCGTTCGCATGGCGTTGCACACGGGAACGCCGCAAGAGCGCGAAGGCGACTACTTCGGCCCGACGGTCAACCGCGTCGCGCGTCTCCTGGCGATCGGGCACGGCGAGCAGGTCTTGATCTCCGGCGCCACGGCGGAGTTGTTGCAGGGCGAGATGCCGCCGCAGACCAGCCTGCGCGACCTCGGTGCGCACCGGCTCAAGGACCTCGCGCGCGCGGAGCACGTCTATCAGCTCGTCGCGGCCGGGCTGCGCGAAGCGTTTCCGCCGCTGCGCTCGGCCGACGCACTGCCCAACAACCTGCCGCTGCAGATCACCTCGTTCGTCGGCCGCGACGACGACGTGCGCGAGATCAAGTCGCTGCTCCAGAACGACCGGCTGGTGACGCTCGTCGGCGCGGGCGGCGCAGGGAAGACGCGCTGCGCGATTCAGGCCGGCGCGGAGGTGCTCGACGCCTTCGCCGACGGCGTTTGGCTCGTCGAGCTCGCGGGCATCTCCGACCCGTCGCTGGTCGCGTCGGCGATCGCGCAGGCGTTGAGCGTGCGCGATTCGGGCAACCAGCCGCTGCTCGACACGCTGCTGGCGAACCTCAAGCCGCGCCGCCTCCTACTGATCCTCGACAACTGCGAGCACGTGATCGACGAGGCGCGTAACGTCGCCGGCGCGATTCTGCGCGCGTGTCCCGACGTTCGAATCCTGGCGACGAGCCGCGAGAGCCTGAACACCGCCGGCGAGCACGTCTTTCGGCTGCCGTCGCTCGCGGTGCCGCCCGCCGACAGAACGATCACCGCCGAGGCGGCGCGCCCCTACGGGGCCGTGGCGCTCTTCGCGGATCGCGCCGCGGCGTCCGATTCGCGCTTCGAGCTCACCGACGCGAACGCGCCGTTCGTCGCGGAGATCTCGCGACGCCTCGACGGCATTCCGCTCGCCATCGAGCTCGCCGCGGCCCGAGTCAAGGTGCTGTCGCCGCAGCAGCTGTTGCAGAAGCTCGACGAGCGCTTCCGCGTGCTCACCGGCGGCGACCGCAGCGCGCTGCCGCGGCATCAAACGATGCGCGCCCTCATCGACTGGAGCTACGACCTGCTCTCCGAGCAGGAGCGCGCGCTGTTTCGCAAGCTGGCGATCTTCGCGGGCGGCTTCACGCTCGAGACCGCCGGCGCGGTTTGCGGAGACGAAGCGCTCGATGAGATCGCGGTGCTCGAGATGCTGACGTCGCTGGTCGACAAGTCGCTGGTGCATGCGGAGCCGAGCGGAAGCGTGACGCGCTATCGGCTGCTTGAATCGACGCGCCAGTACGCGCGCGAGAAGCTCGCCGAGAACCGAGAGGACGGGGCCGTCGGGCGCGCGCACGCCGCGGCGTTTCTCGATCTCGCGGATCGGCTCGAAAAGGCATACGACACGACGGCCGACGACGAGTGGTTCGTCCAGGTCGAGCCCGAGATCGAGAACTGGCGCGCCGCGCTGGAGTGGACGCTGACGGCGCGGCACGACGCGCTGCTCGGGCAGAGGCTCGCCGCCGCGCTCACGCGGGGCTGGGCGTTTTTGCTCGCGTCCGAGGGGCGGCGCTGGATCGACGCGGCGCAGGCGAGCATCGACGAGGCGACGCCGCAAGACGTGATCGCACAGCTCGAACTCTGCGAGGCGCAGCTCGACGGGGTGCTCGGGCTGCACAAGGCGAGCTACGCCGCCGCCGCACGCGCACTCGAGCGCTATCGCGCGCTCGGCGATCCCCGGGGCATCGCGCGAGCTCAGCGCCACGTCGGCCGCGGGCTGCTCCTAGAGGGGCGCGCTGCCGAGGGGGAGGCGCTGCTGCGCGAGGCGCTCGCGGCGTTTCGCGCGGAGGGCTCCGACACGCTCGCCGGCGCGTCGCTGGAGAATCTCGCGATCGTACGCATGAGCCGCGGCGACGTCGCCGGCGCGCGGGCGTACTCCGCCGAGGCCCTCGCGATCTTCCGGGCGAGCGGGGCGGAGCGACTCGCGGCGTCGGTCGCCGCGAACCTCGCCGAGGCGGAGTTTAGCGCCGGGAACACGGAGGCGGCGCTGCAGCTCGCCAACGAGGCCCTCGCCGGCGTCGCCCGGGCGGGATACACGTATCGCGTCGCTTTCTTGATGTGCAACATCGCCGCGTACCTGATCGCACTAGGACGCTACGAGGAAGCGCTCACGCCGGCACGCGACGCGCTGCGGCTCGCGCGTGACGTGCGTTACGACGTCGCCGTTGCCTGGGCGCTGCAGCATCTGGCGGCCGTCGCCGCGCTTCGGCCGAGCGACGACGCGGAGCGGATGCGCGGCGATCGGGGCCGCGCGGCTCGCGTCCTCGCCTATATCGACGGTCATCTCATGAAGCTCGACGCGGTGCGCGAGTACACCGAGCAGCAGGAGTACGATAAGATGATCGCGGCGCTGAGCGCCGCACTGAGCGGACCCGAGCTCGCGGCGCTGCGAGAAGAGGGCATCTTGTTGACTGAAGAGCGTGCGGTTACGGAGGTGTTGTCGTTATGAACGCTGTCCCATTTACGAAGGCCGACTTCGAGAGTCCCAACATTCGCCGCCTGTGCGACGTCGTGATGAAGGGCGGCGTCACCAGCGGGGTCGTCTATCCCACGGCGGTCTGTAAACTCGCAACGGCGTACGCGATCAAAAACATCGGCGGTACGTCGGTAGGCGCGATCGCCGCCGCGATCACCGCGGCGGCGGAGTACCGCCGGCGCGTGTCCGGCTCGGGTCAGGGCTATCTCGAGCTAGCCAAGCTGCCCGGCTTCCTCGGGGCGCCCGGCTCGCTGCTCGCGCTCTTCGCGCCGGACGCGGTCGCGCGCGACTTGTTCAAGGTCGCGCTGATCCCGATCGGCTGCGGCTCGCTTGTCGCCAAGGCGCTGCGCTTGATCGGCACGCTGCTGTGGCAGTACGTCTGGATTCCGTTGCTCACGATCGCCGTCATCTTTGGAACCTTCGTCGGCGTCGCGTGGCCGCTGCCGCCCGGCGTCGTGTGGCGCTGCCTCGGGGCGGCCATCGTCTTCGGCCTCATCGCGGCATTCGTCGGCATCGCGATCCGCTTCGTCTATCGGCTGCTGCGCGTGCTCGACGGGAACAGCTTCGGCTGGTGCCACGGCTACGACGCGAATGCGCGGATAACCGTCGATGACGTCACGCAGCTCGACGCCAAGCAGGTGCCGCCGTTGTTCAACTGGCTCGAGGCGTTCATCGCGCAGACGGCCGGAACAACGCGCGCTCAGCCGCTCACTTTCGGCCAGCTGTGGAGCGCGCCGCACCCGGCGTGGCACAACGCCACGCCGACCGAGCGCTGCATCGACTTCCGCATGGTCACTACGTGCCTCACCTTGGGCCGGCCGTTCGAGCTCCCGTTCGATACGGCGGAACAGTTCAGCCAGGTGCCGGACCCGGATACCGACGTCGATGCCGCTGACTGCCGGCGCCCGTCGATCTACTTCCGAGCGGAAGATCTCAAGGATTATTTCTCCGACGACGTCGTGCGCCACATGACGCGGCACGGAGCGATCACCGCGCTCGGCAAGTGCGCCGGCGACACGGCGGTCTACTACCGCTTTCCTGCGGCGGAGAACGTGCCGACCGTCGTGGCGACGCGTATGAGCATGTCGTTTCCCGTGCTGTTCTGCGCGCTTCCGCTCTACGCGCTCGATGCCAACGGCTGCATGCAAAAGCTATGGTTCTCCGACGGCGGTTTGTCGAGCAACTTCCCGATCCACTTCTTCGACAGCCCGCTGCCGTGCTGGCCGACGTTCGCGATCGACCTGCTGCCCGGCGCGCCCGCGGGCGCCGCCGTGCCGGCGAATACTCCCGGCCACTACGCTCCCGGAGCGGTCGTCATGGAGAGCGCGGCGCCGCCCGGCACGGTGAACCCGTGGAACAACCTCGACAGCGGCAGCGCGCGCGGCAACGTCTTGGCGTTTACGTCGTCGATTCTTGACGCCGCGCGCACCTGGCAAGACGTTACCCTGGGAACGCTCCCGGGCAACGCGAGCCGCATCGTCGGCATTCGCCTGTCGGCGGACGAGGGCGGCCTGAATCTGAACATGCCGCCGCCGGTCATCGCGAAGATGACCCAGCTCGGGCTCAGCGCGGGCGATACCCTCCTTACCGAGTTCGCCGCCGGGGGCGACGCGCCGGGTTGGAAGGCGCACCGCTGGGTGCGTTACCGGGCGATCATGGCCGCGCACACGCGCTGGGCGCAAGGGTATCAGGACGGCTACGCGCCGTTTACGGAGGTGCCGGCGCAGACGCCATACGACGCGCTGATCGATCAGCTGGTGCCCGCCGCGCAGTCGCCCGGCGTCCTCGCCGCCACCGCGGCGCTCGCGACGCTTCCGATCGATCAGACGTTTTACGCGCTCGAGCAGCCGCCGATCGCGGTGCTTCCGACGCGGCCGGTCGTGTAATGCTGAAGGTGGCGAGCGCGATCGCGCTGGCGCTCATCGCGCAGACCGCGCCTGTGGCGACCGGCGACTTCGACGGCTGCCCGGTCGTCGGATCGGGCGGCGATCCCGCCCTCAACAGCCAGAAGAATCGCAGCGCACTGCCGACGCAGAGCCCCGCTCCTTTCACCGTCGCGCAAATGGACCAACTGCCGACGGTTCCCTCGAGCGAGGGCCGGACGCGCAGCCGATGGATGCCGCCGGATCAGAATGCGATTCAGAGTCAGGAGCAGCAGGCCGTCATGCTCACCGTGTACGTCGTCCGCGCGATCGCCGAAGGTCCGGAGACGTGCAACTGCGAGTCAACCTCGGCCAACGATCACGACGTGCACGTCTACGTCGGCGACGATCCCGACACGACGTCGGAGAACGCGGCGATCGTCGAGGTGACGCCGCGCTGGCGAGCGGTGAACCCGTCGTGGAACGCGCAGAATCTCCAAACGCTGGCCGATTCCGGAACGCCCGTGCGAATCACGGGCATGCTGATGTACGACCAAGAGCATTGGGACATGATCGCCAAGCACGAGCGCGCGACGTTGTGGGAGGTCCATCCGGTTACGGATATTCAGGTTCAGACGCCTCGGGGCTGGGTGGAGCTCGCAAACTACCAACCCTGATCGGGTAAGACGGCTAGCTGCCCGCCGAGGATTTTTTCGGCACGTCGCCCGTGTTTCGCACGCTGACGAAACGGCCGAGCGCGTCGAACCAAAACGGCGCACCGAGCATGAGCGCCAGCGCCGAGACGGCCAAGCCCAGTAACTTAAAGAATGCGTACGAAGCCCAGTCCCCACTGTCGCCGAGCTTGTGGCAAGGCAAAGGCGCCGGCTTAGCGGGGGTCGGTGGCGGTGCCGGGGGGCAAACCGCCGGGTCCGGGAACCATCCGAACTTGATGTTTTGCAGCACCTGGGCGGTAACGTACGTGTAACCTTGGGCGTTGTCGGTCAACTTCGACGCGTCGATCACGAGCGGCGCGGTTCGCAACTGAGAGAAGAGCGTGATCGAGTCGAGGTTAAAGAACGCGACGGTGGCGATGGCGATGAACACCAGTATGACCTGCGATTGGCGGCGGTACCACCCCGACACGCGGTCCATCTCGTCGTCGAACCACTTTTCAACGCCGCCGACGAACGCGCTGTAGTCGCCGGCGGCCTGATTGGCGACCCGGTTGAGGGCGTCTTTTAGGCGACTCGCCTGCATGCCGTTGATGCCGTTGCTGACTTGGGTGAAGGCTTCGCCCGCCGTGGCGCTGATTGCGCCGCCCGCGCCGAGCATCCCAGTCACGGCAAGACTGAATTGATTCGAGCTGATATAGGATGGCGGCCGGCCTTTGCTGTCGTAAGCCGCCGCGATCGACGGCTGCTGTAGCAGCTGTCCTCGGAGAGCGTCAACCACCGCCTTGTTGTTGGGGTCGTCGAGCATCGCCTCGAGCCCGCTTATCAACGTCTTGGAGCGCAGCTTTACGGCGCCCGCGATGGACTCCTGAATCCACGAAGCGATGATGCTGAATGCCGAATACACTGCGGCAAAGCCAACGATGAGCGCGAGCATCGTACCCCCTCCGCTTTGGCGGAAACGCGGTTAGGCGCTCGCTTGGGCTTATCCTTCGCGGCGCGAAGGTCAGCCAAGGGAGCGCCTATCCGCGGGCCGAAGCCAAAATTTACCTAAAGACATGGCCAGCGTCAATCCTAGTGATGCGCGACGGACGTTCTCGTGGCCCCAACTGCTCGTCTTCCTCGGCGTGGCGGTCGGAGTGGGCAGCGCGGCGGCTTACTTCTCGTACAATGGGCCGCTGACGTCGACGGCCTGGCGCGACTGGATAATTCTCAAATGCAGCAGCGCGCCAGGCAATACGGACGGCGCGATCTTTGGCCCGATCAAGGACGTCATTCGCGCCGTTCTCGCGCTGCTGTTAGCGATTATCGGGTTCACCACGTTGCGCATCATCCCGAGGACCGCCGCAGATGGGGGGCGCGCGCTCAACTGGCGGCCTTTCTCGAAACCGGCGAACCCATTCGAGAAGAACTTCGCTTACGAAAAGTGGGCGATCATCGCGGCCGTCGTTCTTGCGTGCCTCGTGATCGGCGTGTTCCGGCCGCTCGACTTCTGGAGCCACTCGGAAGTCGTAAAGCCGGCCGGACTCAGCTACGTAGACCAGGTGCGCGCCCTCTACACGAGCGTGTTTGCGCAGGTTACGCGGCCGTATCTGTTTCCTTATTCTCTGTACGTACTCGCGCTATGGTGTGCCCTGGCGCTGCCCGTCATCCTCGCTTTCCTTCGAAGCGTCTTCTATGACCCCGTACAGTTTCGGCAGCTCTTGAATAGATTGAATGCGCAACCTGGAGCGGCGCAGCCGGCCAACGTGGTGGCGACCTACGAGCGGAAATCGCAAGACGCCTTTGATTTCGTCGGCGCCACGGCAAGAAACTACGTAGTGTTTCTCATTGGCGTGCTTTTTCTGGCTTACATTCAGCAGGATTTTCTCGGTTGTTCCGTCCTTAGCGGTGCAGAGGACGCGGGCAAGTTGGCCCTCTTGGTGTTTTCGCTGACGTCACTCGCAGCCGTGCTCGTTTGGTATCTACGATATTACGCGGAATTGAAAGCAACCGCTCTCGCCGGCATTGCAGCCATCAGCGACGATCTCGAACGAGATCAGAATCGCGATCAAGATTTGCACGAAGCGAACGGGCTCACGGAGAGCATACGACAGCGAGACGGCTTCAAATTACTGACGACCTTATTCACCGGCGGAGGGGTCGTCGCGATCGTCTTTGCGGTCGTATGGAAATACATCCTCGGCCAAAACCTGTGCTGGGCGGCCGACGGAATCTTCCCCAGTTGGATGGTGAACTGGGTGGCGAGACTCTTCCAAACCCACTGCGCCTGACGGCGGGCGGACCGAAAGCGCCCTGGCTGACGCTCGCTTGGCCCGTCAAAAGCATGGCTGCAATTAGCCATTTTCCAAGCCGGGGCCACCTTGGCAACCGGCCTTGGTTGCTGTACGCTGGAGTGGGCGCGCATGCTGCCTCACGACTCCCTGCGCGATTTGCAAGGAGACCACATCATGGGCTTCATGACCCTGCACCGGTCGTTCATGGCGACGCCGGCGGCGGGCAGGTTGGAGACTCTCTCGCCGGCGGCGACGGTCCAGCCCGTCGCGCGCCCGTACTCGCCCCCGCAGGCGGTGCTCCACAGCCCGACCGTTAGCGCCGTCAACCCGGCGATCTTGTATATGCGCAATCCGGCCTTCGGGCAGTGGACGCTCGGCGACGCGTCGCCCCGCTCGAGTTTCGCCCTGCCGGTCCTGATCTCGCCGGTCGCGCCCCCGCTCGACACGACGCTCTTCGAAGACCCGGCGAACGCGAACAACAAATACTACCTGTCGCGCTACGCGATCGCGACGCAGGGTGCCGGGGGCGCCCAGAGCATCTGCGTCACGTTCGCCGCCGGAGCCGACGGTTACGACCTGACCGTGCAGCTCGCCGACACGACGGACTCGGGCGTCTCGGCGGGCGGCACGCGGATCGATCCGGCGACGACGCGTTACTTCTTGACCGCCAACTTGTCGGGGCTCGCGGCGACGTGGGACTTCGGCGCCGTCACCGCCACCGGCTCGAACCTGACGATGACCCTGACGGTAACCGATCCGCAGGATCGCGACTCGATCTATCGCGCCATGACCGATGCGTCCGCCCAGGCGCGCCTGATGATCCGGCGCTCGTTCCAAGTGGCCGTGCCCGCGCCGCCCGCGCAGGGCTCCTCGCAGCCTCTCTACCGGCAGAGTCTCACGGCGGTCGACTCGAGCCTGCCGTTTACGTTCGATCCGGTGCTGGACCGCAACGTGTTCGCGCTGCTCGGAACCGTCGGCAGCGGCCAGTCGACGTGGGTCGTCACGCAGGTTCCCTACGCGCCCGACAACCGGTCGTATCCGTACTACCAAGACATGCGGCAGCCGGGCGTCATCTACTACCTTCCGGACTCGTTTCGCATCAGCCGGCGGCAAGCCGCGCCGCACGCACCCAACATCTCGGTCACGGCGAGCGGCGGCGATCCGAGCGCGCTGAAGTTCACGCTCTCATTTCTGGCGACGCCGGTCTGGAATCCGCAGCGCATCGCCAACGCCGCCGCCTGGTGGCAACAGAACCTCCACGGAGGCAGCCCGCCGGCGATGCACCTGTTCGAGGCGAGCAACACGAGCTTGCAGCTGGCGCTGCCGTCGAGCGACGGTTCGGGGGGGTCCACGGTTGCGACGCAGACCGGCGCGATCATCGACATCGCCGGCGGCATCAGCTGCGCGGTGACGCTGTCGCTAGCCCAGCTGCAGCAGGTCTATGCGGCGCTCTTCGACGAGGTCAGTCAGCTGCTGTCCGGCGTCGTGAACGTGACCGTCGGTTCCGACGTCGAGGCGGTGCACTTCAGCTGGCGCGCGACGGATTTCGTCGGAAATCCGCTGAGCACGACGTCGACGTACGACACCACGCAGGGCCAGTTCACCGTCGTCGTGGCAGACGCGATCGAGAGTCCCATCCACGTCGCGAGCCTGCCCGCCGCGGTGATGAAGAATCCCGGCGATCCCGCGCAGCCCGCGACGCGAGTGGCCGACCAGGGACAGACGCTGACGCCGCCTCCGCCCCTCGATCTCACCCCGCAAGCGTCGTCGTCGCAAAACAGCTTGACGCTCGTCATACAGATGGTGCCTCAAAACCTGGGTCAGGTCGGCAACCTGCTGCTGCAGGCGATCTCCGGCGGTTCGTCGCAGGCGCCGGCCTCGAGTCAGCTCGATCCCACCAATTGCACCGTCGTCGTCGATCAGTCGCACGCGACGGTCAAGCCGGATGCGAGTGCGCTGTGGGATGCGATCATGTCCAACCAGGTCGTCGGGCCGGTTCAGCGCAGCGTGAAGGTGGTCGCGTTTGCGTCGATGTTCGCGGCGCCGTCGACCACCAAGGCCGTGCAGGTCGTCTTCCAGGGCGGTCAGACCGTGGACTTCGACGGATCCACGCAAGCCGATTCGGCGGGACTCATGTCCCAGACCGTCACGCTCGCCGTTCCGATCAAGGCGTACGTGCTCGGAAGCGGCGACACGTCCACGTATCAGTATCGCGTCGTTCTGATCAGCGCGACGGGGACGCAGCAGGGTCAGTGGATCTCCTCCAACACCGACTCGTTCTACGTGCAGAGCTCGGCCGCATGACCGATCTGAGCGGGCTGCCCGACTTTGCGTCGGTGTCGCCGTCGGGGACGATGTTCGCCCCGTTGGGGAGCGGAAGCTTCACGGTATTGCCGCAGCAGCTCGCGCTCGGCACGAACGCCGACGGCACGCCGAAGTTCACGCTCGAACTGATCCAGCGGTTCGGCGACTTCACGCCGGCGGGGCAGTACGCCGTGCTCGATCTGTCGCTCACCGGCGACTTCGGACTGGATGCGGCGCTGACCGCGGCGCGCGCTCAGAGCGCCGGTGCGACGGTCGCGCCGATCGCGATCGCCGGCGGGTTCGCGCGCCTCTTTCCGACCGCCGGCGAGGTGACGCCCGCGAGCGACGCCCTCGCTCCCGTGGAGTTGGGTCTGAGCGGCCAGGACTACGCGCGCTGGACGACGCGGCTCTCCGCGGACGCGGGCGAGCTGATCAAGGGCGCGATCGCCGGCGGCTCGCTGTTGCTCGGCGCGCGCGTCGAGTTCGACGTCGCGGGCGTCGCACCGCGCGTCGCGGCGACCGTCGACTTCCAGGCCGCGCAGCTGCTGAGCGCGCTGCTCGCGGGAAGGCCGGATCGCACGATGTCCATCAGCGACGTCGTCGCCGCGTTCACGGGACCGCCCGCGAGCTTCCCGCTGAAGATCGCCGGCGGTGCCGTTCCCGCCGGCGACTTCGCCGCAGCCGTCGCGAGCCGGCTCTTCGCGACATACGCCACCCTCGCGCCGGCGCCGAGCGTCTCGGATGAGCCGTTCGTGCGCTTCGCCGATCCGTCGCAGCTCGGCGTCGCCGTCACACAGTGGGACCTGAGCCAACCCGCGCCGGGACGACGGCAGTACGTGCTGACGCTCGACATTCTGACCGGCCTGCGCGCGTGGGTCGCGAAGAACGGGCTCGCATCGCTGGTGCGCGACCTCACCGTTCCGATGCTGCAGGTCGGCACGCACAGCATCGACTTCAACGCGAACCTGCCGCCGAACCGTCAGGGCGTCGCCGTGATCGGTGCGAACGTCGAGGTGGCCGCGAACCCACCGTCGCGCCCGAGCAGCATCTCTCAGACGGTGACGTTCGAAGAGCCGAACGACTCGGGCTCGCTGCAGTTCCAGCTCAGCCCGTCGGAGCAGCTCGCCTACACCCTCGCCGGTTTTGCGGTCGTGGCCGTCGGCCCGGACGTCGCGGAGTACCAAATGCCGCCGCGCCCGCACACCGACGTCTGGGTGCAGCTCGGCGCGGACGATTTTCCCGTCGCGTTCGCGCACGTGACCGCCGCCCCGCGACTGCTCGCGCTCGCGACGCTCGACGTCGCGCTCACGTACACGGTGGGCGGTCGATCCGAGCGGCTGCGGGCGACGCTGAACGCGCAGACCAGCGGCGTGGCGCTGGCGCTGCCGCGTACCGCGACCGGCGCGAGCCTCTCGATTACGGCCAACGCGATCGACGGCGGCGCGACGCTGCAGCTGCCGCCGGCGGCGCCGGCGCGCATCGACCTCGACGTCACCGCGTTTCGTGAGTTCGGCCCGCACCGCGTCGCGATCTCGGCGAGCTTAAGGCCGGGCGACCACGCGCTGTTCTTGGACCTCGCGCCGGAAGACGGAGCCGCCGCCGGCGCAACTCCCGATCGGATTTTTCTCACGGCCGATCAACCGAGCGCGACGTGGGGATATGTCGCGTCCTCGCCGTTTCACGCCGGTTACCGTTACCGCACGTCCGCTGCACAGAGCAGCGCCGCCGGAGCATGGTCGGCGATCTTGTCACCGTTTGTGCCGCTCGCGCTCGAACGCGACGGCACGCCCGCAGCACTAGTTTCCGCCGCAACCTAAAACGATTGATGCACACGAGGAGATAGACATGTTGAAGCTTTACCCCGCTCACCTTATCGCCGGCACGAGCCTAACGGTCTACGAAGACGACAGAGATCCAGCCGTCTTTTACACGATGCCCTGCGAACCGGGCTTTCGCAGCGACCCCAAAAACCCCAATCAATACGTGCTCAACTTCATAAAGTATTTGATGCCGGTCGATCGACCCGACGGCATCAAGGGCGGGGGCTTCCTGATCTTCGATTCGGTCTTCACCATCACGGACGCTGACATGAAGGCCGCACAGCAGGAACTCGATAAGCTGGTTCAATCCAGAGGGGTCAAGGACGCGCAGGGCAACCCGGCGACGGCGCAGATAGCGATGCCGAGCTTCACGAAGGGCACCGCGTCTCTCACGCTGCTCGACAGCGGCGGCGTCTTGGTACAGAAGATCGAGGGCGCGGGCAAGCCGTCGCTCTTGGGCCAGATGATCTGCTCGTTCACCGCCGAGCTCTCGCCGGAGGGCGCGGCCGTCGTCGAGGGAGCGCTGCAGGGCAAGGGCGGAATCGTGCAGATCGCCTACGACCTCACCTACACTGCCGCGTTGCCGCCGGTCACCGGAGAGGTCTGGTTCGACGCCTTCAAATTCGCCGGGTTCTATCAGACCATCGACAAGAGCGGTGGCGGCTATCTGCACGGCGACGATACCGAGAACGAAAAGCTCCGCGAGGCGTTCATCAGCTCCAACTGCGGCAACGTGTCGTTCGACTTCACGGGGATGCCGATGGGCGACCCGGCGATCACCAAGCTCCACGACGATCTCGTGAATTGGGGCTGGCAGCAGCTCAACGTGGCCGTCCAGAGCTGCTTAGGGCAGTCGGGCGGCGGCTCATCGAGCGGCGGTTCGTCGGGCAGCGGCTCGGGCGGTTCCTCATCCGGCGGTTCGTCGAGCAGCGGCGGGGTCACGGGTCAAAACGTCGGCTCCGATCTCGGGCAGAATCGCGGCGACGACGGGATGGAGCACGTGACCCGCGACGAGCAGAGCTGGTCGTCCTTCAGCTTCTGGGAGCATTACACCGAGCGCGACAGCATTGCGTTCGAGACCGTCCAGCAAGGCACGCTGCCCAACCCTCCCAACCCCAAGCAATACATGGAGACGATCAACGCAAACGATGCCTTCTTCGCGCAGATCCACGCGACGATGATCTGCAACGCCGACTTCCAGAAGTTCAACATCGTCAGCGTCGACGCCAACTGTCAGTACACGAAGAGCACCCCGAACACGATCACGGGCCTGACGTTCAAGGGGCCCAACGACGTGCTGAAGTTCGACTCCGACACGGTCAGCGGGGACATGACCTATCAGTACCAGTTCAACGTGAACTACGCCGACCAGAGCAAGCCGTACGTCTCGCCGGTGTACACCACGCAGAACCAGGTCACGACGCTCGACGTCGGCACGATGGGCGTGCTGTACGTCAACATCAACGTCAGCAACGTCGACTGGACGACGGTCAAGCAGGTGCAGGTGGCTTTCCAGTACCCGGACACCGATCCGACCGGAGCGGCGATCAGCCGCGAGTTCGCGTTCGACACCGGCAATCGCTCGGCCACACTGGTGGTGGTCCTGCTCAAGCCGGCGGACAAGAAGTACACCTACACCGTGACCTACGTGCTGACCGACGGCACGCAGGTGGCGACGGCGCAGAAGCAAGACAACACGCAGGACCTCTTCATCAACAACATCTTCATTCCGAAGACGGTGACGTTTATCGCCGAAGGCGACTTCGCCAACCAAATCAACAATATCTTTTTGCGGATGACTTACACGGACTCGAAGAACAACTACACGCAGAGCACCGATTACCAGTTCAGCGCCCAGAACCGCACGCACGACTGGACGTTCCTGGTCATTCCCGGCGCGAGCGGTCAGGTGAGTTACACCGGCGTCGTCTCGTACAACAATCAGACGCAGCAGAACATCCCGGCTACGACGTCGACGGCCGCGCTGATCACGTTCGGCCCGCCGGATCAGACCATCGTCACCGTCACGCCCGACCCGGCGCTCCTGGATTTCACCCAGATACGGCTGGTTCAGCTGGAGTTCACGTACTCGGATCCCGCCAACAACCTGTCGCTCCAACAGGAGATCGTGCTCAAGTCGACCGGCGCGACGCCGCCCTCGTGGACCTTCTATACGAAGGACCCGGCCAAGACGTCGTACACCTACACGGCCACGTTCTACATGGCGACGACACCGCCGTCGGTCATCAAGCAGCCTGCGGTTACGAGCAGCGATACCGACCTCGTCCTCGCCATGCCGACGGCGTCGGCGGCGCCGGCGTGAGAGCGGTAAGATGCTGTACCTAAATCCGCCGTATTTCGTCATCAACGGCGTTTCGGTATTTCCGGATCACGCGGATCCGTTGCAGTTCTATTTCCTGCCGATGATGCCGCACCTGACGATGGTCACCGATCCCGCAACGAAGGTCTCGACGCCGCAGATCCAGCTCATCGAGTACGAGGGCAGCGCCGGGACCGGCGGCTTCATCGACTTCGACGTGAACATCGGCATCGATCCCGCGGCGCTGTCCGAGGTGGCAAATCAAATCGAGCGTCAGCTCAACCTTGCCACGACGCCGCGACTCTCTCCGGTGACGTTCACCGACGGATCCGTCCGGCTGCTGATCCTCGGCGCGCAGAGCGCCGATCCCGGGCTGGCGGCCGGGCACTCGGGTTCCGGCGCATCGGGCGGCACCGCCACCGCCACGGCGTCGCCGGCCACGCAGACGGTGGTCGCGCCTGCGGCGTCGGGGCCCCAGTTCGTAGTCAAGGTCGAAAACGCGGCCAAGCCCGCGCTGTACGGCGACAATCAGGCGACGTTCTCCGTTCAGCTCGACCAGTACGGAGCGACGATCATGGAGCAGGCGCTGCAAGGCCAGCTCGCGCCGATCGCCGTGATCTACTCCTTGCAGTTTCTCGCGCTGCGTCCGGCCTTCCACGTTCACTTGACGGCCGACTGGCACCGCGTCCAGACGTATCTCGATACGCAGTATAGCGCCGGCGTGCTGTTCTTCTCGAGCGACATCGAGAAATCGGTCGACAAGCTGATCGAAGACAAGGTAATCAACATCCAAGTCGACACGTTCGTGACCGAGCCGGACCTGGGGACCGGCGGCACGTCGGACCGCGACCGGGCGGTGGCGGAGTGCTACGAGCTCGTGAAGACCAACTTCTTCCAGTCGAGCCTTGCGCCGCCGAATCCGAACGCGCCCGACGACTGGAGCCGGGCCCTTCAAACCTTCGACAACGTCAGCGACATCGCGATGACGGGCGGAGCCGCCGCCGCGGCGTGCTTCTCGTACAAGTCGGTCGACATCACGCGGATCGACCAGAAGTCGCTCAACTTCGACGTCAGCGAGCGAGCGGCCGTGCTGCGCACGATCTATCCTCAAGGGCATCTGTCCGGCCTGCTCAGTCAGCTGACGAAACAGGGGCTCTCCCTGTCGCAGTTCATCGTCAGGGTCGACCTCGACAATCCGTTCTTCCAGCGGCGCAAGGTTGCGGTGCTCTCATATGCCGACTTCCAGAACGACTCGATCGCGTCGATCGACGTGAACCTCACCTACAACGGCATCGTCCAGTCCGTCGCTCTCACCAGCAGCGGTGCGGCCACGAGCGTCGACTGGAGCAGCCTGTTGCAGAACGGCCAGATGGTGCGGCCGGTGAGCTACAGCTATACCGTGAACTTCAAGAACGTCGACACGACGCAGCGCCCCGGGAAGCTCACCAGCGCGACCCAGTCCGTCGTCGGCGACGTGTTGGACATCGAGCCGCGCGACGATCTCTACGGAGTCACCGTCGTGCCGATACGCGCCTTCGGCTTCCCGTGGGACCGGTATCCGAGCGTCGAGGTGCAGTGCCGCTACGTCGATGCGCCCAACGGCATCAACCTCCAGCCCAGCGCCGTGCTGACCAATCAGAATCAGGAAGTCGACTGGTCCATGTTCATGAGCAACGCCGCCGCCCGCAGCTTCGACTACCGGCTCACGTACAGCCTGGCCGGGGGCGGCACGGCGGTGAGCCCGTGGAAGACGACCGGCGACGGCAAGATCGATATCGTCGATCCGTTCCCGACCAAGATCAGCCTCACGGTGCTCGCCGCGCTGGACTGGGCCGCCTTCGCCGAGGCGCTGGTGTTCGTCGCGTATCCGAGCAAGGCGGCGCCGGTGGCTCAGCAGAGCTTCACGTTGAATCAGGCGAACCCGACGGCCCCGCCGTTCCAGGTCGATCGCCAGAATCCCACGCAGAACGACATCTACTACGAGGCGCGCCTCGTCCGCACCAACGGCCAGGTGTGGACGATCCCGGGCTCCATCACGTCGGATCAATACCTCATTCTGCAGGATGGCATGAAGGGGCATCAGATCGTCACGATCGTTCCGCAGCAGGTCGACTTTGCCGCAAGCCAGATCCAGCAGATCAGCGTATCGCTGCGCTATGTCGACCCGGCCAATTCGCTGAACGAGAGCGAGACCGTCACGATCTCGAATCCGTCGGACGTGCGGAGCTTCGCCTACGACTATCTCAACGGTCAGATCGCGCCTCAATACCGAGCCGACATCGAGCTGGCCAACGGACAAACCAAGAGCATCGACTGGACTCAGATCAGCGACACCACGGTGACGATTCGGCTCGATAATTTGAACTAAGCAGCGATTAGCGAGGGCAACATGCTCCTGTTCTCAAGCGGCACATTCACGGTCGACGGGATCACGGTCTTTCCGGATCACGCCGACCCAAACCAGTTCTGGTACCTGCCCGGTCCGGTCGGACTCGAGTCCGAAGCGAACAGCAGCGAGCCGCAGTTCCTGCTGATCATGTACGCACCCGACGTCGCGGGGGCCGGAATCCAGGGGGTCGGCTTTCTCAACGTCACGCTGGACCTGAAAGTCAGCGCCGATACGCAGGCGAAGATCGTTGGCCAGATCCGCACGCAGTTTCCCAACGTGTCGGACCCGCGGCTCGCGCCGGTGCCGTTCGACGAGGGAACCGTCCAGATCGTCGCCCTCAACCTGCAGGGAAGCGGAGGGACGAGCGCGGCGCCCGGGACCGCGAGCGCGGTGCAGGGCATCTTGGGCGCGAGCAATCCGGAGCTCTTCGGCAACAACGACGCGCTCTTTGCCCTGACGCTCACCGAAGAGGGCGCGACCATCTTGGAGCAGGCGTTTGCGGATGGAATGACGCCGGTCGGCGGCATCTACAACCTAAAGTTCACTGGAGTGCTGCCGGCGCTCGACGTCAAGATCACGGCCGACCTCAAGCGCGCCTATCAGTCGTTCAGCGTGGACCTTACGGCGTCGGCGTACTGCTTCTCCGCCGGAATCGACGCCACGTTCGAAAAGCTGCGCCAGGACGGCGTGATCAAGATTGAGGTCGTCAAGCTGAGTACCGACGCGTCCGTCGAGCAACAGGAGCAATGGGCCCTGAACCTCTTCAAGGACCAGATCATGTCGCAGTGGTTTACGCCGAGCCTCGGTCCGACTACGGCGGCGGCCGCGGACGCGCAGTCGGTCACCATTCCCGGTCGCGCCCCCGCGACGAGCGGCACGAGCTCGGCGTCGGCGAGTTCCCCGGCGCGCTCCACAATGGGCTCGCAGACGCCCGCGAGTGCGTCGAGCAGCATGTCCAGCCGCGGCACGAGCAGCAGCATGTCCGGCGGCGGCGCGAGCAGCAGCATGTCCGGCGGCAGCGCGAGCAGCAGCATGTCCGGCGGCTCGACGGCGACCGCGCCGCGCCCCGCGACGACTCCGCCCACGACGCCCACGACGCCCACGACAACGCCCCCGCGGCCCGCGACCACGCCGCCCGCGACCACGCCGCCCGCGGCGCCAGCGCCGTCGCCGGGCAGTCAAATCGCAAAAGCCGCGGGCACCGCCGCGGCGGCCTCGCAGTCCGCATCGCCGTTTGCGGTCGCGCTGCGGCTCAAGTACGTCCAGCAAGACGAGCTCAAGACCGTCGAGATCGAGTTCAACGAGATGAGTGCGGTGCAGCGCGTCTATTCGCCTCAAGGCTTCTTCGGGCTGATGTTGCAGGGCATCGACCAGAGCAAACACTTCCTCAAAGTGAGCGGCACCGATCCGTTCTTCAATCAATTCTCGGTCACGATCAACCCGCCGCGTGACTTCACCGGGATCGGACTCGCCTCGGCGCACGTCGCACTGGACTATGGCGATCCCGCGACGACGCAGAATCCGAAGCACGGAGAGTTCGTCTTCGACGCCGCGCACCAGACGCAGCAGCTGTGGGACGTATTTCAGGGCCTGATCTCGTCGACGTCGTACACCTATACGCCGGACTATGCGTTCGACCCGGAGTCGGGCTGGGTCGGGGAACGGCTAGAGTATACGCTTCCGCCGGTTTCGACTGAGAATCGCCTGCTCACGCTCGATCCCTACGACTTCCTCGGCTTCCTCACGCTGACGCTGATGCCGGGGCGCATCGATCCGAACGTCGTCGATCGCGTCGAGGTGCCGTTGCAGTACACCGCCAAGAGCGGCTGGCAGACGGCGCAGACCTTCATCGTGCGCCCGGGCTCGCCGGCGCAAACCTGGAAGCTGCGGCTCGCCGACAAGGACGACAACCGGTACACCTACTCGACGAACACCTTTCTCAAGGACGGCACGCTGATCTCGACGCCGAGCACGACGTCGACGGCCAACGCGATCATCGTGAGCGATCCGTTCGCCGGCGCGATCGATCTGACGTTCCAGCCCGCGTTCGATTCAAACGCGGTCAAGATCGCGATCGTCGAATTCTCGTATCAGGATCCTGCGAACAACTATAGTTTCGTGAAGACGTTTCAGCTCTCGCCGGCCCTACCGGTCCAACTCCACGTGCCGATCATCGATCGGACCAAGAACCAATATCAGTATCGGGTGTCGCTGGTGAGCTCCAACAACCAGCAGACGCAAGGGAGCTACATCACCGCCAGCGATCCGCTCGTTTTGGTCGGTACGAGCCCATAGGTGCTCGCCGTCGCGGAGAGCATCCGCAGCCGGGTCGTTGCAATCGCGGATCGGATCGGCAACCGCGGCGCCGGCAACCTCGTCGCGACGTGCATCGATAGCTTTTCCGACACCTCGTGGCCGGCGGTCGCGTGGAAGTTTAGCGGCCTCACCGCCGAGGGCTGTCCGTTGGAGTTCGAGTTCTCTACGAGCGACGATCGGCTGCGCTTCGTGACCGAGGTCGCCCCGCCCGAGGCGGAGCACCACGCCCGGCTGGACGCCGCGGCGGGCTTGATCGAGCGCCTGCGTATCCCAGCGCCGCCGGCGCACGAGATCGATTTCTGGAAGGCGTTTCAGTCGGCGCGACGATTACGTTGGGGCGCGTGGCTCGGCGTCCGTCACGACGGACATAGCGCGCAAACGAAACTCTACATCGAGGTTCCTCCCGAGCTGCGCGATCCGGCGGCGGCGGGTCTGGTCCAGGCGATCGTGCCGAGCGGCCGCATCATGATGGCGGGTTACGATTGCGCGAGCGGCGCGCGCGAGTACTACTTCCGGCAGCCGCAAATGGACGCGAGCGAACGCCTCGCCTTCCTGCGTTGCATCGGCGAGACCGCTCGCCGACAGGTCGTGCTCGACGCCTTCGCCGAGCTCTCCGGTTTGCCGCTGCGCGCCGCGCTCGACTGGATCGACTTCGGCTACAGCATCACGCGCGGGCCGTCGGCGGACGAACGTTTCTCCATCTTCGTAGAGCTCCGTTCGGCGCGACCCGCGTCGCGAATTCGGCGGACGTTTCTGCGCTGGGAAGAGCGCGCAGGAAGAAGCGCGTCGGCATATCGCGATCTGGTCGGGGCGCTCGCGGACGAGCGTTTGCCGAGCCACGGGATCCTCTCGGTAAACGCGGACGGCGCAGGCGCCCCAGAGCTACGCGTCGCGATCGGCGCCGCGGCGCTCACCGGCCTCTAGACGTCAAGCCACGGGCAGCGAGGAATCCGGCGAGGATCCGAAGGTCGCGGTCTGATCGCGAACGCCGACGACGATCGAGGTGACTCCCAAGTTCTGTGGATTGTCGAACGTGAAGATGGCGAAGGCCGTCATCGCGCGCGTTTGCACCGTGGGCAGCGGCGACGATGGATCGGGAGCGGAGAGTTGCGAGAGTGCCGTTCCATCCGACATGACTTTCGCGGTGACGTCGGATCCTTGCAGCGCATCCTCCGGCGTGACCGCCACGCTTATTTGAATCTGAACCTGTGAGTTGGCGGTGCTGTCGATGTTGGGAACCGCCCAGTACGAGCCGATTTGCTGCGGCGTCAGATCTCTTGATGTGTCCATTACAGTGTCCCCGAACAGGTTACGGTCCATTCATTCTGCTGTACGCAGGCGGTGGCGTTGCACGTATCGACGGCCTGTCCCCGGAAGTCTAGATCGACCGTGACGTTCGTACCTGCACTTGAGGTGATTCCCGGAAAATCGTTCCCTCGGTACTGGCACCCCGTCGGGCGATCCGGCAAGTACGTGTCGGTCGGGTCCGTCGACCCTTCCGAGCGATGCCCGTAATGCACGTTCACCCCGGCGCCCGGTGACACGAGCCCATCCTCGAGGAAGTTGTCGGACGGGGCGCCGGCGGCGGGCCGAGGCAGTAACTTCAAGGGTGCGCCTCCGGCGGGGTTTGGTAGGAGAAGAACGATAGTCGTTCCGTTTGCCGTAAACGTGCCCCGAACGAACTGCCGGTATTCGCAGCACGAGCAGACGCAGCCGGGTCCGGTCGAGTCGAAGTCCATCTCCATGTTGAATTTTTCGCCCATCTGCTTGCGGGCGCCGGCCGCAACGGTCGTGCAGCCCGAGCGCGCGGTCGGCACGTTAAAGGCCGCTACGCTGCAGATGTTGTAGGCGAATTGGTCGCTCGAGCCGGTCGCCGACGTGCCGTCCGGGTTGGTAACCGTTACGTGTACGGGTCCGCTGGCATTCGGCGCCGGGATTTGCGCGACGATCTCGGTGTCGCTGTTTACCATGAATCTGTCGGCGGCGACCGAGCCGACGTTCACGGCCGTGACGCCGGTAAACCCGGTGCCGCCGATGGTCACGCTGTCTCCCGCGACGCCGTTCGCAGGCTGGAGACCAAGAATTACTGGTGTTGCCATAATACCCTCGATTGTCTCATCCGTTGATGCTGTAAAGCAGCTGGAGCTGATAGGGGGTCGCGGTCGACGTCGTGTAGTTGACGTTGATCGTGTCGTCGTACGTGACGTCGATCGTTTTGCCGTCCCGCGCGCCGTATTTCACCGTCTCGACCCAAGTTGCGGGATCGCCGCTGATCTGGACGGCCGTCTGGGTGATGCTCTGGACTCTAGTCGACACCTCCGTCTGCGTTCCGGTTTGACTCTGCCAGGCGGGAATGACGTGCGGGAAGCCGCAGTAGACTTTGCCGGACGCGCCTTGAAACGAGAAGACGATCATCACGCCGTCGTCCCATTCGATCTTCACGCCGACGCCGGTTGCTAACGTTGCGCTCATAGTTATGTCCCTCCAAATCGCTTACGGAATGCACCGGCGGCCATCTCGCCGGCCGCCTCGACGATCTTGCCCACGATGGGATTCGTGAAGACCGCAGTCACGCCGCCGAGCACCGCCGGCGCGTTTTTGATGAACCAGTCGCGTATTTCCGCCATGCGCCCGACCTTGGGCTGCGGCAAGAT
>DATDGN010000150.1:0-4253 GCA_036522095.1 Candidatus Cybelea sp.
GAAACGCACGAAGCCCGCGCGCCGGCGCAAGGCGGCGCCGCGAGGCGTCGCGGGCGAGTTGGAGGGCACGGCCAGCGCGCTCGCGCTCCCGGCCGGCGACGCCAAGCCCAAGCGCACGCGCGTGTCGCGCAAGAAGGCCGAATCGAGCGAGCCGAAAGCCGCGAAGCCCGCCGCTAAGCGCAAGCGCTCGGCAACGGGCTCCCGCAAAAAGTCTTCCTAGTTCTCGAGATAGCGCCTTTAGGAAGTCTGATTTAGTTTAGATCAAGGAGCCTCAGGCCGAAGTTTACTACGGTAAATGAGGCCGAAGGCGACGCCGAGATAAGCTAAATCGGGCTTCCTAAACGCCGTTTTCCTGGTTGGCGTGCGCGAGCTTGTCGTCCAGGTATTGAATCGCGCGGGTTAGCTGTTCGTCGCGCGCCGGCTGTCCGAACTGCGGGCGTTTGTTCTCGGTCACGATGATGTCGGGCGTAATGCCGAGATGGTTGATGTCGCGGTTGCGCGGCGTCAGATAACGCGCCGTCGTCACCTTGATCGCGCTGCCGTCCGGCAGCGGGTAGATCGTCTGCACGACGCCCTTGCCGAACGTCTTCGTTCCGATGATCACGCCGACGCTGCTGTCCTGGATCGCGCCCGACGTGATCTCCGAGGCCGAGGCCGTATAGCCGTTGACGAGCACGGCCAGCGGTAGCGGGCTGATCGCGGTGTTATCGGCGTCCAGCGTCGTGATGTTCGAGGCGCGCGACTCCACCGAAACGATCGGTCCGCTCGGGATGAACTTGGAGCTCACCGCGACGGCCGCTTCGAGATAGCCGCCGCCGTTGTCGCGCAGGTCCAGGATTAGTGCGCGGGCGCCCTGGCTCTGCAGGCGATCGAGCGCCGTGGTCAGCTCGCTCCCCGTGTCGCGGCCGAATACGGTCAGCGCGACATAGCCGATCTTGCCGGGCAGGAGCTTCTCATAGACGCTGAGCTGGTGGATCTTCGCGCGCGTGATCGTGATCGGCGCCGGCAGCGCGGAGGTGTCGCGCTGGATCGTCAACGTCACCTTGGTGCCTTCCTTGCCGCGCAGCTTACCGCTCGCAGTGTTGATGGCCATGCCCTTGGTCGAGGTGCCGTCGATCGTGGTGATCAGGTCGTCCTGCTGAACGCCGGCCTTGTCGGCGGGGCCGTTGGGAATCACGTTCTCGACCCCGATGTACTTCGTCTTGTCGTCGACTTGGATGACGATGCCGGTGCCGCCGAAGTCGCCCCCGTCGAGACCCTGATTGAGTCCCGCGAACTCCTTCGGCGTCAGGAACACGGTGTAGCGATCGTTGACTGCGCGCATCATGCCGTCGATTGCGACGTAGCTGAGGTCGTGCGCGCTGAACTTGCTCTTCGACTCGGAGGCCGCGTTTTCGATCTCGCGGTCGATCTCGCGCACGTTCCCCATCGGGCTCTGCGCGTCGTGCATGACGGGTAGCGCGATGTGCTTGATCCCCGCCGTGCGCATCGCCGCTAACAGCGCCGTGCGCACCGACGCGAGCACCGCGTCCGCGTCGACCTTCTTGTAGAAGTTGTCCGACAGGTAGGTGTAGCTGGTAGACACCTCTCCGGCGTCGACCGTCGAGAGATGCGCCGCCGGAGCGGCGGATGCGGTGGGTAGCGCGATGAGCACGGCGGTCAGCCCGCCCGCCCACAGGGGCCAAAGAATGCGTTTCATGATCTCCAAATCAACGTAAGAGCTGGCGTAAACGTGCCTTGGCGGCGGCGAGTTGCTTGTCGGCCGGGGTGTCGATGATCGACGGGTTGGGGTCCTGCTCGACCACGACGTCCGGCTCGATGCCGTGGTGCTGGATGTCGCGGCCGGCGGGCGTGACGTAACGGGCGGTCGTGATCTTGACCGCCCCGTTGAGCGCTCCCTGATCCGCGTCCAGCGGGAAGATGCTCTGCACGACGCCCTTGCCGAACGTGCGCGTCCCGATCAGCGTCGCCAGGTGGTAGTCCTGCAGCGCGCCCGAGGTGATCTCCGACGCGCTGGCGGTGTACTTGTTCACGAGCACGACCAGCGGGTGGAGGCCGTCGATGGCGTCCCCGAGCGCCGGGTCGCTCTCGCGCCGGCCGTCGCGGTGAATCGTCGAGACGATCGTTCCCTGCGGGATGAACAGACTCGATATCGCGACGGCGGCATCCAACAGGCCCCCGCCGTTATCGCGCAGGTCGAGGATGTAACCGCGCGCGCCCGCGGCGCGCCCGGCCAGCAGCGCTTTGCGCACCTCGTCGGCCGAGGTCGTTCCGAAGTCGGACAGCCGGACGTAATCGATATTCCCCTCCATCTTCGCGCGCACGGTCGGAACGTGGATGATCTCGCGGACGATGTCGTACGCGCGCTCTTGCGAAGGCTTGAAATAGGGGTGCGCGCGCAGACGGACGGTCGTCCCCGCCTGGCCGCGGATCATCTCCTCAACGCGGTCGATCGGCAAGCCGCGCACCGGTGTTCCGTCGACGCTGTCGACGACCTCGCCGGGCTTCATGCCGGAACGGGACGCGGGCATCGCCTCGATCGGCTGCACGACGATGCGGCCGTCTTTGAGTTGATAGATGTACACGCCGATGCCGCCGAAGTTGCCGCCGGAGAGCGACTCGTTGAGGCCGCGAATCTCGCGCGGCGAGAGATAGACCGTGTAGGGATCGCGCACCGAGCTCATGATCCCGCGCAACGCCGCGTCGGTAAGGTCGTCGCGACCGTTCGGCCCGACGTCCGCGGCGTAGTGATCTTGCGCGTACGCCAGCACGTCGGCGGCCCGCTCGCCGTCTTGGCTCACAACGCCGCTCGCCGCCGTACCGGGCAGCCGGGCGTTACCGAGCTTCTTCGCCGACAGAAAATGATGCAGCGCGTCGATCTCGCCGGCGATCGGCGTCTCCGGCGCGATCGACTTGTAATACGAGTTCTCCAACCTGCGCAGCGCCACGTCGGCCACGAACGCGGTCGGGGGATCGTGCGAGGCGAAGAGATCCCGCAGGTCGCCCGCGGTCGCGACTTGCAGCACCGATTGCCCGGCGAGCACGCCCGTGCGGTAGCCGATGTAAAGCGCGCCGCCGGCCGCGAGCGCGACCACCAGCAGGGCTGTCAAAAAAAGACGTATTGGAAGAGACATGTCCTTTAAGTTAGTACCCGTTCTTCGACCCGCCATAGAGCGGATCGAGTTTCCTTATCCTGTAGCGTACTGCCTAAGTCTTAATGAAGACGGGGGGCCGGGTCAACAGGCTTACCCGCAATTCTGATCTCAAAATGAAGGTGGGGGCCGGTGGATTGGCCGGTCGAGCCCACCGCCCCGATGGCCTGGCCGCGCTGGATGGCCTGCCCGGTCGAGACGTAGATGGCCGAGAGGTGACCGTAGCCGGTCGAGTACCCCCCGCCGTGGTCGATCAGGATGTAGTTGCCGTAGCCCCCGTACCATTGCGCCATGATGACCGTGCCGGAGGCCGCCGCGGTCACCGTCGTCCCGCTGGGCGCAGCGATATCGAGCCCCTGATGGAACTCCGGCGCGCCGCCGAACGGATTGGAGCGCCAGCCGAAGGGCGAGGTGATCGTGCCGGTCACGGGCCAGGAGAACGAACCGGCGGCCCCTTCGCTCTCGACGCCGGCGATGCCGGCGGCCTTGCGCTCGGCCTCCATCTCGCGCTCGCGCTCGACGATCAGCCCCTCGAGCGACGCCTCCTCGGCGGCCGACAGGTCTTCCATCTGGGCCACCTCGGTTGCGACGCTGCGGCGCCGGATCGAGGCGAGCTGGACCAAATTGCCGCGCTCTTGCGCGAGCGAGTTGAGCTGGCTGCGCGCCTGTTCTTGCGCCTGCTCCTGCTGCTGCAGCTCGAGGCGCGTGCGTTCGAGGTCGGCCTCGATCGCCGCGACGCGGGCGGCGGCGGCCTTGCGCGCGCGCACCGCGCGCTGGTTGGCGGCGATGAGCAGGCGCAGGTCCTCCCAGCGCTCGACGAATTCGCTGAACGAGCGCGAGGCGATCAACGCGTTGAGATACGTCAGGTCGCCGTACTCGTAGATGTCGACGAGACGGCGCTTGAGCATCGCGTCGTGCAGCCGCAGCGATCGTTTGGCGGCGTCGAGCTGGAGCGTGTTCCAGTCGATCCGCCGTTCCGTCGAGTTCTGTTGCTCTTGCAGCGAGCCGATGCGGCCGCTGACCTCGCCGATCGCGGCGTTCGTCTCGCCGAGCTGACGCTGCAAGTCTTGATAGCGCGTCGTCACGGTGTTCAGCTCGACG
>DATDGN010000151.1:0-3841 GCA_036522095.1 Candidatus Cybelea sp.
GTCAAATTCTCGGGGCACGCGGCCTGGTCCGGAAAGACCGCGGCCAGCAGGTCGTCGGCGCGCATGCGCAGCAGCTGCGGCGGCACCTTGCGCCCACCGCTGAAGCGCAGGATGGCGAGCGCGCGCGCCGCGTTCCAGCGCCAGCGCGCGGCGAACATCGGCGCGGGCAAGAGCGCCTGCGTCAGCGTGTACTCGGCGCTCGCCGACTTGACGAACTCGAACACCGCATCCAGCGGAAACGCATGTTGGTCGCTGAGCGACAGGACGATGCCGTTGTCCGTCGCCGCGGCTTGCAGCTCGAGGTTGAAGGAACGGCAGAAGCGCTTGCGCAGCGCGAGCCCCCACGCGCGGTTGATGCGCGCGCCGAAGGGCGTGTGCAGGATCAGCTGCATCCCGCCGCCCTCGTCGAAGAAGCGCTCCGCCACGATGGCCTGCTGCGTCGGAACGACCCCCAAGATCGCCTTCCCGGCGCGCACGTACGCCACGGCCTGCTCCGCCCCGGCGCGATCCAGGTTGCATTCGCTCGCGAGCCACTCGTAGGCAGCCTCGTCATCGCGCTCGTCGATGGCAGCGCGCACGTCGCACACCTCGCGCGAGAGCTCGATCGTGCGCCCGAGCCCCTCGCCGTTCCAGAACGGAATCGAGGGCGGCGCGCCGTGCGCGTCCTCGACGCGGACGACGCCGGCCTCCACGCGACGGATGCGCCACGAGTTCGTGCCCAGCAGGAAGATGTCGCCGGCCATGCTCTCGATCGCGAAGTCTTCGTCCAGCGTGCCGATCGCGTGGCCGTCGGGTTCGACGATCACGGTGTAGTTCGCGGTGTCCGGGATCGCGCCGCCGCAGGTGAGCGCCGCGAGCCGCGCCCCACGCCGCGCGCGCAGCCGGCCGTTGACGCGATCGTAGTGCAGGAACGTGCCGCTGCGCCCGCGCGACGTCGCGACACCGTCCGCGAGCATCGAGACGACGGCCTCGAAGTCTTTTCGCGCGAGCTCGCGATACGGATACGCGCCGCGCATCGTCGCGAACAGCGCGTCCGCGTCCCACTCGTGCTGCGCGCACGCCGCGACGATCTGCTGCGCGAGGATGTCGAGCGGCGCGCTCGGGATCGTCAGCGCGTCGAGCGCGCCGGCGCGGATCGCCCGCACGAGCGCGGCGCATTCCACGAGCTCGTCGCGCGTCGTGACGTAGAAGACCCCCTTCGGCAGCGCGCCGATCCAGTGTCCCGAGCGGCCGATGCGCTGCAGCGCGACGGCGATCGCGCGCGGCGAGCCGAGCTGGACCACGAGATCGACCGACCCGATGTCGATTCCCAGCTCGAGCGACGCCGTCGCGGCGACCGCACGGAGCTCGCCGCTGCGTAGCCGGCGCTCCACGTCGAAGCGCATCTCGCGCGCGAGGCTGCCGTGGTGCGGCATCACGAAGCCGTCGCCGAGACGCTCGTTCAGCGCGAACGCGACGCGCTCGCTCATGCGGCGCGTCCCCACGAAGATCAGCGTCGTGCGGTGGTTTCGAATCTGCTCCGCGACGCGATCGTAGATCTCGCCCCACATCTCGCCGCTCGCGACGGGGCCGAGCTCGTCGGACGGCACCACGACCGAGAGCCCCATCGCGCGGCGGTGCCCGACGTCGACGATCTGCGCCGTGGGGCTCAGGAAGCGCGCGACCTCGTCCAGCGGCCGCACGGTCGCGGAGAGGCCGATGCGCTGCGGGCGCTTCCCGCCCTCCCGCGTCACGAGGTCGTCCAGCTGCGCGAGCGTCAGCGCCAGATGCGAGCCGCGCTTGTTGCCGGCCATCGCGTGGATCTCGTCCACGACGACGTATTTTACGTTTGAAAAGAGCCTGCGCGAGCGTTCCGCGGTGAGCAGGATGAAGAGCGACTCCGGCGTCGTCACGAGAACGTGGGGCGGCTTGCGCAGCATGCGCTGCCGCTGCGCGGGCGTCGTATCGCCGGTTCGCACCGCCGTTCGGATCGGCGCGAGCTCGATCTCGCGCCGCCGCGCCAGCGCGGTCAACTGCGCGAGCGGCTTCTCGAGGTTCTCACGCACGTCGTTGGAGAGTGCCTTGAGCGGCGAGACATAGACGACGAGCGTGTGATCCTCGAGCGCGTCCGCGGCCGAGCGGCGAACGAGATCGTCCAGCGCGAGCGTGAAAGCCGCCAGTGTCTTGCCCGATCCGGTCGGGGCCGCCACGACGACGTCATGCCCCGCGCGAATGACGGGCCATCCGCGCACTTGCGGCTCCGTCGGCGTACCGAACGCCGCGCCGAACCACTCGCGCAGCAGCGGATGAAAATCGTCAAGCACTGCCTCTCTTAACTTCAACGCGCGGCGGCGGGTTCCGGGGACGGACGCCGAACCGGCGTCGCATGCGAAGTTTATTGTTCGCCGCGCTCGCTTTGGCCGCGACCGCCGTGCCCGCAGCGGCGCAGCCCGTGTTGCAGCTGAGCGACATGGCGCGGATCGTCGATCTCGAGGAGCCGGCGATCTCGCCCGACGGAACGCGCGTCGCGCTGGTGAAGATCGACCAAGACCTGCGCCGCGCGGCGTACGTCACCAGCCTCGTCGTGATCGGCACGCGCGACGGCCGCGACCGCGTGCTCGTGCGCGGCGACGACGTCGCCGTTCCGCGCTGGTCGCCCGACGGGTCCCGGCTGCTCTACCTGGCGCGGCCGCCCGCGGGCGGATTCCGCCAGCTCTTCGTTCGCTCGCTGGCCGGCGCCGCCAGGCAGGTCACGCGCGCCCGCGGCGAGGTGATCGACGCGGTCTGGAGTCCCGACGGGCACACGATCGCGTTCGTGGCCGCCGACTACCAGGCGCCGGCGGCGTACTTCTTCGCCGGCGACAACGACTACACGGCGATGGCGCTGACGCCGTCCGACCATCTCTGGGTCGCGCCCGCTGCCGGCGGCCCGGCGCGGCGCCTCACATCCGGGTCGTGGACGATCGCGCCGACCGATCCCGGCGGCATCTTCTCGCCGCAGATCGCGTGGACGAGCGACGGACGCCGCATCACGATCACGCGCGTCGAGAACACCTTCAGCGGCGACAGCGAGCGCTCGACGCTCTGGCAAGTCGACCTCTCCGGCGGCGCGCTGCGCAAGCTCACGGACCGCGCGGAGCTGGAGCTGAGTCCCGCGTACTCGCCGGATGGCGCGGCGCTCGCGTACTGGTATCCACTGCACGCCGACTTCAACTCCGAAAACACGCTGCGGATGGCCGCAAACGGCCGCGACGTCCTGCTCTCCGAGCGACTCGACCGCAACGTCGCGGGCTCGCTATGGTTTCCCGGCGGGCACCGGCTTTTGATCTGCGCCGCCGACGGCACGCAGATGAACGCCTGGACGATCGACGTGGCCGGCGCGCTGCGGCCGCTGCAGCTCGGCGACGTGCACATAGTGTGCGATCCGTACTCGAGCAGCACGTTCGATGCCGGGATCGCCGCGGGCATCGCAGGCGACGGCTCCATCGCCTTCGTCGGGACCAGCGCAACGAGCGCGCGCGAGCTCTACTATCTCGGCGCGGGCTCGAGCGCAGCGCGCCGGCTCACGCATTTCAACGACTTCCTCTCGCGGATCGCTCCGGCACGCATGACCGAGCTGACCTGGACCGGTCCCGACGGCTTCGCGGAAGACGGGGTGGTGACGTATCCGCCCTCTTACGCCCTTCGACAGCCTCAGGGCGACAAGTTTCCCGTCGTGCTGCTGATCCACGGCGGCCCCGGCCTATCGAGCACGCGCGACTTCGTCTGGGAACAATGGCCGCTCGCGCAGATGATCGCTGGACTTTGAGGAACTTTGTAAGGAGTGGGCGTTCTCGGCGGTGATTCTGGCCAATGGAGCCTG
>DATDGN010000152.1:0-46505 GCA_036522095.1 Candidatus Cybelea sp.
GCACAGCCGGCGGAGGACGCGTTGCGCGCGGAATACGGGGCCGCTCGTGGCTACGCGGCGGTTACCGCGTATTCGCGCGGAAAGGCCTGGGGCAGCGGAAGAATCGATCCTTACGAATTCGATGGGCGGGACGCAGATCGCGTCATCTCGTGGATCGCCAAGCAGCATTGGAGCGACGGTGACGTCGGTATGTACGGCGGCAGCTACAACGGCTTCACGCAGTGGGCGGCTGCGAAGTACGCCAACCCGGCGCTCAAGACGATCGTCCCGTACGTAGCGAACAATCCGGGCAACGGACTGCCCATGGAAAACAACATCTTCTTGCTCGTCAACTATGCTTGGGTCTACTACGTTACGGACAACAAGTATCTCGACGACTCGGCCTATGCTGCGCCGGCGGGGCGCACCCTCAACGATCGCTGGTACGCTGCCGGCGCTTCGTACCGCGAGCTGCCTAGATTCTATGGGCGACCAAATCCATTGCTGCAAAAATGGCTCGATCACCCGTCGTTCGACGCGTACTGGCAATCAATGGCGCCCTACGAAAAAGACTTCGCGCGTATACGCATTCCGGTTCTCACCGTTACCGGGTACTACGACGACGGGCAAGGCTCGGCGGTGAACTTCTTGAAAGACCATCTTCGCTATAGTCCCCGAGCCGTCGATTACCTCGTGATTGGCCCGTACGACCATCTCAGTTCTCAGCACGCGCACAAAGATGACGTGTTGCGCGGATACGCCATCGATCCCGTCGCTCAATTCGACACGCCGAAGCTCACGTTCGACTGGCTCGACTGGGTCATGCGCGGCGGACCGCGGCCGGCACTGCTCTCGAATCGCATCAATTTCGAGGTGATGGGACTGAACGTGTGGCGGCACGTGCCGTCGATCGGCGGCATGGCTAACGCGCGGCGGCGTTACTACTTGGCGCCGCATGCACTCTCACTCCATGCTCCGCGCGTCGCGACGTTTATGCCGGAGCAGATCGACTTCACTGATCGCAAGACCGTCAACGGAAGCGACTACTATCCATTTCCAATCCTCGGGGCCAAACCGGATCTGTCGCGTGGACTCACCTTCGAGACCGCGCCGTTCACACGGCCAATCGAGCTGGACGGCTCCTTTACCGGCCGCTTGCAGACAGTCGTCAATAAACGCGACCTGGACGTCGAAGCCGTGCTCTACCAAGTGCTGCCCAACGGCGAACTGATGCACCTCAGTTACTTCATGGGGCGTGCCAGCTACGGCGATCGCAACGATTTGCGGCGCCTACTCGTACCCGGAACGCTCGAAACGATCTCGTTCGCCCGGTCGCGTCTCGTCAGCCGCTACCTAGAAAAGGGCAGCCGGCTGATGCTGGTCCTCGACGCTGTGAAGAACGGCTATGCCGAAGTAAACTACGGCACCGGCGGCGACGTGAGCCGCGAAAGCATTCGGGATGCGAAGACGCCGCTCAAACTCCAATGGTCCACCGCAAGCTACATCGATCTTCCCGTCAGGGCGTTTTGACTGCGAGAAGGCGCGCGAGCAGGACCGACAAGATGCCATGAACGGCGACTGCCGGCCAGAGGATCACCCCCACGAGCGCGTGACTCAGGCCTAGGTAAAGGAAGAAGATCGCCGCCAGCACGTTATACAAAAAGAGCCCGCGTGTAGATGCAGCGGTAGTCGTCGTTACGTTCGCCGGCCAGCAGGCCAGGGCAAGAGATAGCAGCGCGAAACCCGCAACGCGACCGACGGCTTCGCCGGGCGCGTCTAGTCGTGCGCCGAACAAGAGCCAAGCAACGAACGATGGGCTGATCGCAAGCACGAGGCCGGTGAGAGCTTCCAGGGCCGCGGCTGCAGCAACGAGCCTCATGACGAGCGGCCCAGATTCTCGATGCCGTAGTGCTTGAATACCGGCCAAAGCTGCGGCAGCGGTGGATGCATGCCGCGGCAGAGGACGATGGGCCGATCGCGCTCGTACGGCATCGCGTAGGGCGACGTGCCGAACGTGGCGACCACGCGCGCCGAATCGCAGATTCTCGCCCACTGCGCGGGATCGACGTTCACTGCGAGCACAACCGAGCCGTCGTAACCGCGCGGTCCCCAGAGATAGTAGTTGTTGTTGCCGCTGATCGCGGGCGGGAGTCCATAACCGTAATAGTCGATCGCCGCCGCTTCGCCGTAGTTCGAAGCGAAGATCGCGGCCTTCGCGCGATCCCCCGGCGGCAGAGCGCCGTATGCGTCCTCGACGCCGCGCGCGAGGCCTTGCCAGCCGAATTCGTCAGAGAGCATCTGCATCAGCGGCGCCCCGACGCCGGCGGCTTCGATCGGACGCGGCCGTGGACGCATGTTGTCCATCATCGTCTCGAGGCGATCGGGCGGCAGCACCGGAAGAACGAGCGGCAGCGCGAACGCGCCGTTCACGGCGATGAGCGCGGCCCAGAGAGCCACCAGCCAGCGCGGCAGCCGCGTGCAAGCCGCGGCGCCCAGCGCGAACATCGACGGGTACGCGCCCGCGAGATAGTAGCTCTTGCCGTGCGTGATCAAAATGAAAATCGCCATCGCGACGAAGGCGATCGATAAGAAACGAAATTGCGCGAGCCGCGCCGACGCAAACGGCGCGACGATGGCGGCAATCCAGAGGGGTGCCAGCAGCATATTCACGGCCAATATCTGGTCGATCGTGAAGTAGAGCGGCGTTCCCGTAAAGTTCCCGGCGTTGTCGTTGCGAACCAGCTCCAGGAACGGAAATCCGTGCAGGGCTTGCCAAATTACGTTGGGTAGCGCGAGCACCGCGAAGATGAGCGAGCCGATCCAAAAATCGCGCGAGCGCAGCGCCGTTCGCGGCCCGGCCAGCGCGAGTCCGAGCGCGAGCCAGAGCGCCCAAAAGAAGGCGCCGTACTTGGCTTCAAAGGCGAGGCCGGCAATCGCGCCGGCCCACCAGAACGCGCGGGAATCGGCGAGCAGTAGCGCGCGTGCGATGAAGTAGGCGATCAGCGTGAACGCGATCGGTTCGAAGGTCGACGTCGAGAGCGTCGCCGTCATCGCCGTCACGAGCGTGGCGCTTGCCGAAGCGAAAGCGGCGAGCCATGCGCCGCGCGTGCTTGCGCCGAGCAGTTGCGCGAGCATGACCGTGACCGGCACGAGGAGCGCGGCCGCTACCACCGCCGGCAAACGCAGCAGCCAGAGATTTATTCCTGCGGATTGAGTCAGCGCCGCAAGCAGTGGAACCAGCGGCGGCTGATCGACGTAGCCGAAGGCCGGGTGACGACCGCAGATTATAAAGTACAGCTCGTTTCGGAAGGCGCCGTACTGCGTGGCGACCGCGAAGTGCACCACTGCGACGAGCGCGGCGACACTCCACGCCGCCCAGATTGCGCCCCTGCCAACCGCGGCGCCGCGGCCGGCTTGTGCGGCTGTCGCCATTGTGCCGCAAGTACGCCGCCGGCGTTGCGCCGTCCCCCCGCTCGCTTAACCAGAAAGGTGACGTGAGTGCCGGCCAGTGAACGCACGGCGATGGCGTCAACCGTGGTCGTTCATCTCGTCGACGGAACATACGAGCTCTTCCGCCACTTTTACGGGCTGCGGCGGTTCACCGGCGGTAAGGACCGGCGTTTCGGGGCGGTTGTCGGCGTGCTCAATACCGTGCTGCACATGATCGGCGACGGGGCCACGCATCTCGGCGTCGCCACCGATCACGTCATCGAATCTTTCCGCAACGACCTCTGGAGCGGCTACAAAACCGGTCAGGGAATCGACCCCGCGCTCCGCGCACAGTTCGAGCCGCTCGAGGACGCGCTCCGAGCCATGGGCATCCCTGTATGGGCGATGATCGAGCTCGAGGCCGACGATGCGCTGGCTTCCGCGGCCGCTAGCGCATCTGACGATCGCCGCGTGCAGAAAGTCTGCATCTGGACCCCGGATAAGGATCTCGCGCAGTGTGTCCGTGGGGATCGCGTCGTGCAAGTTGATCGAAGGAGCAAGGCGATCCGCGACGCTGACGGCGTGCGAGCCAAGTTCGGGGTGGATCCGGAGCTGATACCCGACTACCTCGCGCTCGTCGGTGATGCCGCGGACGGTTATCCCGGCATCCCCGGGATTGGACCGAAGGGCGCGGTCACTCTGCTGACGCGCTATGGCGGTATCGAACGATTCCCGTCGCGGGTACTCGGTCAGGGCCGCCGACTCGCCCTCCTATTCAAGCAACTGGCGACCCTTCGAACCGATGCCGCGCTCTTTAACAGCGTCAACGAGCTGGAGTGGCGCGGACCCACGGCCCAATTCCCTGGCGTGTGCGAGGCGCTCGGCGCGCCCGAGCTCTTGGCGCGTGTCAGACAACGAGGGGGCGACGCCCTGCATGTGGTGGAATGACTGGGGTCCGCTTCAAGACGGAGAAATCAAGTGCCCGAATGGAAGCCCGAAGGTTGGCACAGCGTTACGCCGCGTCTCGTGGCGCGCGATCCCGCTAGGCTCGTGCGGTTTTTGCGGGATGCCTTTGGCGCTCTCGGAGAGTACCGGAGCGAAGCTCCGTCGGAGGTGCGAATCGGTGACTCGATCGTCATGGTCAGCGGCGCGGGGCCGCGCGAGATAACCTCCACCCTCCTCTACCTCTACGTCGAGGACGCGGATGCGGCGTATCAACGCGCGATCAAGTTGGGAGCAAAATCGATCGAAGAACCAGCCGACATGCCCTACGGCGATCGCCGGGCGATGATCGAGGATCCAGGCAGCAATGTCTGGCAAATCGCCACACACCAAAGGCGCTGATTCCACAGGTAACACTTCGAGAAAGGAACGTCCGATGCCCAATCCGTTCGTCCATGTAGAGCTGGCCACCACAGATCTCGGCAAAGCCCGGGAGTTCTACCGGAATCTATTCGATTGGAAACTCGAGGATATGCCGATGGCCGACGGCGACTCGTACACGATGGTCGAAGTCGGCGAGAGCGATTTCGGCGTCGGCGGCGGCATGATGAAGGTGCCGATGCCGGGGATGCCGTCGAACTGGATGGCGTATGTCTCGGTCGACGACATCAAGGCAGCCACGGAAAAAGCCAAGTCGCTCGGCGCTACGATCATCAAAGACATCACCCCCGTGCCCGGAATGGGTTCGTTCAGCGTCATCAGCGATCCGACGGGCGCGGTCCTCGGCCTATGGAAGGCCGATCGCCAGTAGCCGCCCTTTCCCGCAGACTCAACTTCGCATGTTAAAGGAGCTTTTCATGAACAGACTCTTGAAACTGGCGGCGCCGCTCGTAACGGTCATCGCATTCGTTGCGTGTAACGCCGGCAACTCTTCGAATATGCCTGCCGCAACCGGGGGCTCCCAAACGGCGCCGGCGTCCCGACATTCGGTGCCGGAGTGGGAAGCCAAGCACGAGGCCGGCCGCGCCTGCAAGGACCTCGTAGGCGGCGTAACCTGCTTTTCGCTGCTCTCGCACACCGTCCCGGTCCCATGTAGCCCTTCGAGCAGCTGTGGTTGGCGGCCCATCGATCTCCAGACCCGCTACGAGCTGACGCCGTCGCTGGGCAAGGGAGCGGGAACGATCGTCGCGGTCATTGAGCTCGGCGATTTGTCCAGCGCCGCAACCGATCTAGCCACATACCGCAGCACCTACAGTCTCGGCACTGCGCCATTTAAGAAATACAATCAGAACGGCCAGCAGTCTAACTATCCGCCGAGCTGTCAGAACTACGGCTTCTGCCTCGAGTCAGACCTCGACATCGAGATGGTGGCGGCGGCCTGCCCGAAGTGCACGATCTATATGATCGAGGGCGGCAACTGCGGCGGCACGGTTTGCGGCTTGGAAGGAGCCGAAACGGAGGCCGTGACCCTGGGTGCGACGATTCTCAGCAACAGCTGGGGATGCCACACGGGGGTCTATGGCCCAAACTGTGGTGACCCGAACTTCCCGACCTACTTCAGCACTCCGGGCATCGCCTATGTCGCCTCCTCCGGCGACTCGGGATATCCCGAGATCGAGTGGCCGGCGACGTTGAAAAACGTGCTCGCGGTCGGCGGGACGCAGCTCGAAAAGAGCGGTTCGACGTTCACCGAGACCGTCTGGAACGGCGCGGGCGCGGGGTGCTCCACCACCATCGCCAAGCCGTCGTGGCAACATGATCCGGATTGCACGGGTCGCACGATTTCCGACGTGTCGGCACAGGCGGGCTGCTCGCCTGGAGTAGCCGAGTACGACACATTGTACGGCGGTTGGACCGACGTTTGCGGCACGAGCGTCGCGGCGCCGATCACGGCCGGCATCATCGCACTCGCGGGCAATGCCGGCAGTATCTACGGAGGCGAAACCTTCTGGAAGCTGTCGAACAAGCAGCACAGAAAGAAGTTCAACCTCATCACAAGCGGCAGCGACGGCTCGTGCGGCGGTGAGTATCTCTGCCAGGCCGGCGCGCCAAACCCGTACAAAACCTACTCCGGTCCGGCCGGGTGGGGAACTCCCGACGCTATTTCGGCGTATTGATCTAGCGCTCCGGCGCGACATAGCGAAAGGCGGGCGCTCTCGGCGCCCGCCTTTCGCGTAAGCCCTCCGAGACGAACCTCTTGCGAGGGCGCGGCGGTTCGTTCTTCGAATCAGTGGCATCCTTGCGACTAAGGAGCCTCTTTCCTGCGACTCTGCTGCTTCTCGCCGGCGTGACTACCGCGCCGCCGTCCAGCGCGAGCGACGACGGGGCCGCATTACGCGCTCGAGCCGCGCGCGTCACGATCGTTCGTGACGACTGGGGAATCGCTCACGTGCATGGCCCGACCGACGCCGATGCGGTGTTCGGAATGGCCTACGCTCAGGCCGAAGACGATTTCAATCGCGTGGAAACCAACTACCTCGAGGATCTCGGCCGGCTCGCCGAGACCGACGGCGCCTCCGCGATCTACAACGATCTGCGCGCGAAGTTGTTCATCGACCCCCACGATCTCATGACGAAGTATCGTGCCAGCCCGCCGTGGCTGCGCGCATTGATGGACGCATGGGCGGACGGCCTCAACTTCTATCTCGCAACACATTCGAGCGTTCACCCGCGCGTGATCACCCACTTCGAACCGTGGATGACGCTCAGCTTTTCCGACGGCACGATCGGCCCCGACGTCGAAGACGTCGATCTCTCGCGATTGCGCGCGTTCTATGGGCTCGCCCGCGTTTCGAAAGCCGCGGCGGCTACACATCCATCGTTGCTCGGCCGCTTCGGCTCGAACGGCATTGCGATCGCACCGAAGAACACGGTCGACGGCCACGCGCTGCTGCTGATCAACCCCCACACGACGTTCTTCTTCCGCTCCGAGCTGCAGATGTCGAGCGACGAGGGCCTCGACGCGTACGGTGCCGCAACGTGGGGACAGTTCTTCATCTATCAAGGCTTCAACGCGCACGCCGGCTGGATGCACACGTCGAGCGGCGTCGACAACGTCGACCAGTATGCCGAGACGATCGTCCGGCGCGACGGCCGGCTCTATTACCGCTACGGCGGCGAGCTGCGCCCCGTCAGGATATCGACGATCGTCGTGCCATATCGCGCCGCTGGAGGATCGCTCGCGCGCAAGAACTTCACCGTCTACCGCACCCGACATGGGCCGATCGTCGCGTCGGAGAACGGCCGGTGGATCGCCGAAAAGCTGATGTACCGGCCCGTCGAGGCGCTGGAGTCGGGGTTCTTGCGAACGAAGGCGACCGACTACGCGTCCTTCTATCGCATCGCGCAACTGCGCGCCAACTCATCAAACAACACGATCTTCGCCGACGACAGGGGCGACATCGCGTTCATGATGACCGAGTTCGTCGCGCGGCGCGACGATCGGTTCGACTACACGAAGCCGCTCGACGGCTCATATCCGGCGACCGACTGGCACGGGATGCTCTCGCTGGGCGAGGAGCCGGACGTCGTCAATCCGTCGACGGGCTGGGTGTTTAACACCAACGACTGGCCCTATTCGGCGGCGGGCCCGGCGAGTCCGCAGCGAAGCCGCTATCCCAAGTACATGGATACGGCCGGCGAAGACGCGCGCGGCGTGCACGCGGCGATGCTGCTCACCGGACGCCACGACTTCACCCTCGAGCGGCTGCGCGCGCTCGCGTTCGATCGAAACCTGCCGTTCTTCCATTCGCTGGTACCGTCGTTGGTTCAGGCTTACGACGCATTGCCCGCGACCGATGCGCTCAAAGCGAAGCTGGCCGAGCCGATCGACGCGTTGCAATCCTGGGACTATCGCTGGTCGAACGAATCGATTCCCACCGCGCTGGCCGCGTTCTGGGCAAAGGAACTCTCCCGCGAAGCGGGATCGGTCGATCTGCACGCCTTGCTGGCGACGACGCCGCGGCGGAAGCTCAGATCGTTCGCGCTCGCGGTAAGCGGGATCTCCGCCGGTTTCGGAACGTGGCTCACCCCGTGGGGTCGGATCAATCGATACCAACGCTTGACCGACGACATCAAGCCGCACTTCGACGACGCGGCCTCGAGCATTGGAGTGCCCTTCGTCTGGGGCGACTGGGGGTCGCTCGCGGCCTTCAACGCCGCGCCCGGCACGCATACCAAGAAGTGGTACGGCAACGACGGTAACACGTTTGTCGCGGTCGTCGAGTTCGGCAAGCGCGTTCGCGCGATCGCGGTTTCGGCCGGAGGAGAAAGCGGCGACCCGCACTCCCCGCACTTCGACGACCAGGCGGTGCGCTATAGCACCGGCAACCTGCGACCCGTCTACTTCTATCCCGACGAGCTGGCGGGACATACCGAGCGAACCTACCATCCCGGTGAGTAGCTTGCATATGGAGATGATGAGGATGACGAGAGCTTCGTATTGGGGGATAACGCTGAGGCAGGCCGCGCTGATTGCCGGCTTTGCTTATCTGTTGGATCCCGTAAGCTACGCGGAGTTTACGCTCTACCCAAAGCTCGTCATCCCCGGACATATCGAGCAGACGGTCGCGAACATCGCGGCTCATGGCGGAACGTTCGTCGCCATGACTCTCTGCTATTTCGTCAACTTCGTCGAGGACATCGTGATTGCGTGGGCGCTCTACGTGTTGCTCGCGCCGGTCAACCGATCGCTTTCGCTCTTAGCCGCCTGGTTGAGGCTGATATACGCGGCCCTCGCGCTCGTCGGCACGCTGAATTTAGTGACCGTCTACCGCTTGCTCAATACGCCGGAGTACACGGCGGTATTCGGACCGGGCGCCCTGCGAGCACAGGTCGACCTGCTCCTCCATTCATTTCGCTACGGATACTCCTTCGTCTTGATAATCTTCGGCGTGCATCTATGCCTGCTGGGCTATTTGATGTTTCGATCGGGTTATACCGGATGGGTTTCAAAGGTCGTCGGCGTGCTGCTTGTCATTCCCGGCATCGGCTGGATCGTCTATGAGCTGGGGCCTTACCTTTACCCCAACGCGAACCTAGACTGGCTGTTTTATACGTTCTTCGGAGAGCTGATCTTCATGCTGTGGCTGTTGATCGCGGGCTGGAGGCTCAAGGAGCCCGCGAGCTCTTTGGAACGCGCCTAATCGACGATCCGCCTACCGCTCGAGGACCTGGACGTTGTTGTCGTTGTCGTCGTTGAAGTAAACCTTCGTGTCCGCTATGGTCGATCCGGTAACCACAAGGCCGAACAGCGCTCCCAGCGCTCCCTTGTCGACGTTACGTACTGCGAGCACCTTTCCGCTAGAAGAGATTTCGATAATGAGGTTCTTTCCGTTCGGATCGAGCGTATTGCCGACCACGAGGTTACCGTTCGGCAGCAACGCCGTGCTGATCGGCCCATTGAGCGGCTTCCCGGCAAAAACCACGCGCGCGTCGGCGGCCGCCGGGCCTTTGAATCGCATGCCGTTGTGCCAAGCCTGGATCCCGTCTCTGGGGACCGTCGAGACGTTTTTGAACGCCACGATCGTATTGTTCATTCCGTTGGCGAAGTAAAGAGTATCGATCTTTTCCTCATACGCGAGCCCTGAGGGCGCGAGCACGGTCCCGGCCTTGCCATGGTTGACAGGGAAGCCCGTCGCTATACGTCTCCACGTGAATTTGGAACCGACGTTGATGCGAACGATGCTGCCATCGCCGGCATTGCTCTCGTAAAATGCCGAGGCGGACTTGCGACGGGCAAGAATCTGCCCCCACGGCTGGGTGAACGGTTTTCCGGATATGTTGCTGATCAGCTTGCCGTTCGAATCGAGCACCGGATTGTCGTTTGCGACCATCACCGAGGCCCAGATCGAGTCGTCGACGTCGAGGGCCACAGCGTCGCAGCCATCTAGCGGCTCGAGCGATGAGACATGCATCGGCTTGGATTTGGGCGCCGGGTGCAGTGCAATAATTGCTTCGCCGGTGCCTTGAACGTTGGACTTTCCATTGAAATCACAGATGACGAGGTCGCCCTTCGTAAGCTTGCCGGCGGTGACGGGCGCAACGGTAAGACCGTAGGGGTTTTGAGAGCCGTTGCTTGGATCGACGGCCGAACCGATTACGACTTGCTTCTTGAGTTGCTTCAGAATGGACACGTCCGGCGAGATACCCGTATCGCCGCGCGCGAGTTCGGAAACCCCGGCTGGCTGGCTTCCCGGGTTCGGCAGAGCAGCGAAGTTGCCGCTCCTGCAGCCGCTCATCGCGACGATCGTCGTGAGCGCCGCGCCGCCAATTCGTAGAGTTTTCGTGATTGCTCCGATCATGTGACACCTCAAAGCGTGTAGTGGCGTATCGGCACGACTGTACGAGCCAGATGTAAAGAATTCATGAAAGTAAATGCTCGCTTCACGATTTCTTCATCGAGTAGAGGGTCCGCGAGGTAGAGGGTCCGCCACAGTGCCCCATTTAGAAAAAATTCATGAAGATGAAAATCTGACGGCAGGGCGGTTAGCGTTGATACTTGCGCACTTTTTTCTCAAAACCAGCGCCGCGAGACAACCGGCGCTTTGCCGAAGAACTCAGGCTTGTCGAGCACATCGACCATGAAACGTGCGACTTCTGGGCGGCCGATCGTCATCCCGGGTTTAGGATGATCGTCGTAAGAAACGAGCAGTTTCCCTACGGATTGGCAGTTCGTTAGGATCGTTCCGGCCCGGAAAGCACGTCGGAGTGATCTTTATGAGCGGTTCGGCGGTGAACCTGACCACCCTGATTAAAGGCAATTCAGGGTTTACGATCACCGACGCGGTCGGCATCAACGACGCGGGCCAGGTACTCTGTAACGCGACGACGCCTAATGGTTCGAAGCACGCGGTTCTTCTGAGACCGCAGTAGCAATTCAGAGATTCCTAACGCGCGTAGGTATGATGGACGGAGGTGTTCAGCGCGCCGCTATTGCGGTTGTTCTTTGCGATGCTTCTGGAAAGCGCACTACTGGGTGCGCGGATCACGGTGGCTTTTGACTCCACGCTCACGAACGCCGAGCAGCTTCTAGTCCCATCGACCGCTCCAGTCTTGCTCGGGCCGATTACCTCGACGGGTCGCAACGATTGGCATTGTGCGGCAGAACGCGCAGCAGCTGCCTCGCGCTGGGAGAGCGCAGCGCTCCCAAACATCGAGGGTTTGCATTGAAGCCGTTAGCGCGGAGGATCGGGCCACGCTCCCCCGGCCGCGACCGCGGCGATGTCGCGGTGGAAGGGCAGGTCGAGAAACGAGACCCGATCTTCTGCCTCCAGCGCCTTCGCGCTCGACTCCATGATCCGGCGTGCGCGTTCCAGCGCGCGCTTCGCGCTCGCCGTTTCTCGGCTCAAGTGGAGGACTTGAGCGGCGCACCAATAGCAATACGCCGGCCAGTCGGCGCCGCGCGCGATAGCAGGCTCATCGGCAAGCAATCGCGTCACCGCGTCGCGCGCCGCCGCGAGATCGCCGCTGCGCGCGTACCAAATCGCGATGTCGGCCAGCGTCTTCGCCGAACAAACCCCCGACTCGGAGCGCGTTCGCAGGTCGAACGACGCCTCGGCAAGCTCAATCGCTCGCTTGAAATTTTCCGCCGCTCCTTCGGCCGCAGCCAGGTTTTCCATTATCGAGGCTTCCAGTACTCCGAAGCCTTGGCGCCGGGCGTCGCGCAACGCCAAGTCTGCCGCCGCCCGGGCGCCCGTCGCGTCGCCGGTGCAAGCCTTGATAAAGGCGAGATTTGACAGGGCGCCGAGCCGTCCGCGCGCGTCACCCGCCCGATCGAAGAGTTGGATTGCCGTTTCAGTCGCGTCGGCCGCGCGCTCGAAGAAGCCGAGCCGGGCTTCGAGGACCGATTGGCTCATCAGTTGAGCGGCCGTGCCGACGTTGTCGCCGCCTTCGGCGTATACCCGTGCGGCCGCGGCGAAGTGACCGCGCGCTTCGGTTACGTGCGCGTCGGATAGCGAGAGCGATATGGCGAGGCGGGTGAGCGCCTTCGCCTCCGAATCGCGGTCTCCCAGTTGCACCGAAAGCTCCAGACAGCGTTCGGCAAGAGCTCGGCAACGCTCCAGATCGCGATCCTGATACGCCGCGGCCAATCCGCTGCTCACCGCCTGCAACTCCAGGACCGGATCGGAGGCGCGGGCCGCGACTTGTGCGGCTTCATCGATCAACGCGTGTGCCGCCGCGATGGTGCCGCGATTTACGTCGATGCGCGCGAGAATGCACAGCGCGCTCACCGCGCCGGCCTCGTCGCCGGCCGCGCGGCTGCAGGCCAAGGCGACCTCACCGGCGAGGCGTGCCTCGCTCAAGTCGCCCCGTGTAAAGTCGAGCTTCGCCGCCGCTAAATGCACCGCCGCATTCCAGCGCGCATCGGATTCGGGTACGCAATCGGTGAGCTCACGAACGGCGGACGCTTGTGACTGGAGATCGGCGGTTGCCGCGGCAAACTCGATCCGTTGGAGCAGCAACTCGCGATGGATTTCCGGATCGCCGAGCTCTCGATCGGCACGCTCCAAGGCGGAAAGCGCCGTCCGCCGCGATTCTGCGTCGCCGCGCCGCGCCGCGATCGTCACGAGCTCGAGCAAGAACGCGATCCGCGAGCGCGAGTCAAGCGCGAGCGTCAGCGCCCGATCGCATAACGATCGCCCCTCGTCCAACGCTCCGATCCGGACCGAACGCCGGATCGCCTCGAGGTAACATCGTGCGGCATTCCGTACGTCGCCGGCGAAATCGTAGTGCCCGGCCAGCGCCGCCGAAAGCTCGGAAAACCGGTCGGGATAGAGCTCCTCGAGCACGCGTGCGACGCGGCGCCGGCGCACGGCCGCATCGGCGGCCGCAACGGCGCTCGCGATGGCTTCCTGCACCAGGTTGTGCGCGAATTCGTACTCGAGGACGCCGCGGCCGGCTGCCTCGCGTATGATACGCCGATCGAGAAGCTCGTCGAGCGCCTCGGTCAGAGCCGGCTCGTCCCAGGCGCTCACTTCGCGAACCACCTCGCGCGAGAAGCGATCGCCGACGCATGCCGCTATCTCCGCTATCGTGCGCGCGCTGCCCGAGAGCCGCTCGACCCGTCGCACAACCGCCTCGCGGAGCGACGCCGGAGCCCCAATGGATTCGGTTTCGAGTGCATCGGCTACCAGCTGCATGAGGAAGAGCGGATTGCCCTGCGACGCGGCAACCAAGGTTTCGATGCTTCTCGCCCGTACGTGCGGCAGCGCCGTACCGAGCTCGCGAACGTCGCCGGCGCTAAGGCCGCCAAGTGCTACGTTCGCAACGCTGGTCATCGTGCGCGCGTCGCGACGCAATCGATGCAGCGCATTCAGGCGCACGGTATCCTCGTCGCGATAGGTGACCACAACCAGCACCGGCGCACCCGCGACGCGGCGCAGCAAGAAACGCAGCAGCTCGAGCGACGCCGACTGCGCCCGGTGCAGGTCCTCCAAAACCAGCAACATGGGTCTGGCGCTTGCGAGGTCGGCGACGCAGCGGAAGAGTGATTCGAAGAGCCGCGCTCGCTCGTTCTCCGCGTCGAGTCGCGGCAGCGCGGGAAGCTCGACGCGCGCGTGGATTTCCGGCAGCAGCGTGGCGACGCCGGCCAGCGCGACGCTTGGCTTGAGCGCCGCGACTAGCGGCAACGCAGAGCGTAACGCGTCAACTAAGCTCTCATACGGAACGGTCTCGGGCGAGCTCGTCGCGCCCGCGAGCACCCGTCCGCCCCGCTCCTCCACTGCGTGTGCGAGCTCGGTGACCAGCCGCGACTTTCCAATGCCGGCTTCTCCGCTTATGAAGGCGCAAGCCCCGCGGCCGCGTGCAACGCGATTCCAGGTTTCGAGCAAACGCTCCATCTCATCGTGTCTTCCAACGAACGGAAATAGTCCGGCCGCTCCGGCGCCGCGCTCGACGTCGCGCTCTTTGTCCTCGGGCGCTTCGTCTCGGGCTATGCGCTCCGCGACCGCCGCCGTTTCCGGCATCGGCTCGGCGTCGAGCTCTTCGCGCAGCCGTCTCGCGAACTCGGCGTACTCGCTCAGTGCGCCGGCCCGATCTCCGCTCTCGTAACGCATCGTGACGAGGCGGCGGACCACGTCTTCGCGCCATGGATCGACGGCCAAGATGCGCCGCGCCGTCTCGATCGCGAGGGCCAGGTTTGCGTTGCGCCGCGCCTCCGAAACGCGATCGGTGAGACAGCGCAGGTACGCATCGCGAAGGCGCGCGCGAATGACGTCGAGCCACTCGTCGTACACCTCGGGCAACAGATCGCCGCGGTAGAGCTCGATCGCCTCCGCGAGCCGGCCGGGATCGGCCGCGGCCTGCTCAAACGCCTCGACGTCGATCCAGACGCTTGCCGCGGAATTCCATGCCACCTTATCCGTGTCGAGAGTGACGTAGCATTCTACCGGTTGCGGCAACGCTTTGGCGAGCTCGCTCAGCGTCGCCCGAAGCTTCGCGCGCGCGGATCCCTCTTCGTCGTCGGGATAGAGCAGAAAGGCCAGGTACTCACGTGACACGGCGCTGCCGCGATGAAGCAGGAGATACGCGAGAACTTGCAGCGACTTACGGGGCGTCGCGATTGCGACCCGTTCGCCGTCCAGGGCGACTTCCAGATGACCGAAGAGCCGAACGTCGAGATGGGCCTTCGCAACGGCCTTGTTCACAATCCGTGTGAGAGTTCGGCCGCCGCCGACGGGCCTCCCTGGTTAGCCGGTGCAAATTGCGGGAAGAAAGTATGATTGCCGGCATCTCACCAACGTCGCCGGTTCGGAGGTACGTCAATGGGCAGAGGTCGCATTTCGTCGTTGTTTTTTGCACTAGCGCTAACGTTTACCGCCGGCACCAGTGCGCAGAGCGCCGTCAACGTCACTGGCAATTGGAGTGTCATACCCAGCGGCGAGGCGTTAGCGAACGGCACTGTGAAGCTGCGACAAGATGGATCGGCGATTGCGGGCGCGTTCGGGCAAACGGGAACATTCGAAGGAAAGTTCGAGCCGGGTACGCTTCAAGTCGACGCCAATTGGAGCGACGCGCGCGGCAGCGGCTGGATGACGATCGTCTTTGCCGCCGATGGGCGCAGATTTTCCGGCGAATGGGGGCGGCCCGGCAGCAGGCCGAGCGGACGCTTCGACGCCGTTCGCGCCGCATATCCGAGCGTGTCCAGATTCTATTACGTTAACGTCACGGGCAGCGGCGAGTTTACGGCGCGCCGCATCAGCTTGCACCAGTTGTCGTTAGACGTCGTCGGCAACTATGGGCCGGGAACGCAGCTCAGCGGCACCATGGCCAGCGACGCGAACTCGTTCTCGGGCACCTGGAAGAGCTCCAGCTCGAACGGTTGGATCAAATTGCAATTCGCCGACGACAGCAAGAGCTTCCAAGGCACGTGGGGCCTCGTGCCCGGCACCGAGCCGGCGGGACAAATTACCGGGAGCGTCGTCGACACTGCACAGCTCGGCGTAAGAGGACTCTGGCAAATCGCCTCGAGCGGCGGCGCGTTCGGCGGCGACGTGCTCAAATTCGACCAGAACGGTCAAACCATAACGGGAGCGTTCAAGAATGGGCGGCTTCAGGGAACGCTTCCCCGGGGATCGCGCGCGCTTTACGGCACATGGGTGGACTCGCACGGGACCGGGGTCGTCGAGCTCAAGTTTTCGTCGGATGGGATGAGCTTTCGAGGCACATGGACGAGAAAGAACGAGAACGGTGGCACAGTTATCGGCAAGCGCGTGATCGCCGCGACGCCGGCCTTGCGCCAGTAGCTGGTCTTTTCGCCTGGAGGGCGGGCGCCCGCCCGGCGGGTGCTTGGGCCGTTTAATCGCTCTCTCACTCTAGCTTAATGGGCGGCTAATCGCGACTCCATGCTTGGTCCGGCGGATTCGGTTTCAATAAAAACCTGGAGGAGCCGGCGATGACGAGCAATTTCATTAGCGCGATTTCCGTGAGGGTAATTTCTGTAGTTGTACTCGTGGCTGTACTCGTAGGGGGTATACTCGCCACTGCGCTTCGGACTCCGCACGAACAGGCGCCTAACAAAAACGGGCCAGTCGAAGCCCGACCAGCCGCAGCTGGACCGGGCGTTGTCCGCGTCAGCGTCGTGGATGGTTCGGCCGTCGTCCAGCGAGGCGGCAGCCACGTGCAGACCAACGCGGTGCGCAACGCGCCGATGCTTCCCGGCGACTATATCTCGACTGGGAAGGCGTCGCGCGCCGAGCTCCAGTTCGACGGCTACACCGCCGTTCGGCTGGGAGGGAACGCCCAGGTGCGCATCGTCAGCAACGACCCGAACAACCGAAAGGTGCAGCTCGCGGACGGCACCGTTGAGGTCGGCATGACGCGCGACGCCGAGGCGATGCGGGTCGACACGCCTTCGGTTAGCGTTCGCGCGCAGCAGGCCGGCGACGTCCGGGTTTCGATCGCCGCGGACGGATCGAGCTGGGTCACCGCGCGGCGCGGTGACGCCGACGTGGTTACGCGGGAGCAAACCTACGCGCTGGCAGCGGGCAGAACGCTGAGTGCGCGGGGCTCGGCATCCAATCCCTCAATCACATATGGCCCCGAGGTCGCATACGACTCGTTCGACGACTTCAACGCGGTGCGTGACAGGGCAATGATCGCCGCGCTCAACGCCAGCCCCAACTTGATTCCCAACCTGGCCGGTTACGAGAATCTGAATGACTACGGCCATTGGGACGCCGTCGCGGGCTACGGACGGTCGTGGGTGCCGAACGAGCCGGCCGGCTGGGTGCCCTATCGTAACGGTTCCTGGACATGGGAAGGCGGATACGGCTGGACGTGGGTCGGCTCCGAGCCGTGGGGCTGGACGCCGTATCACTACGGGAACTGGTACTACTGCAGCTGCGGCTCGTCGGGCTGGGCATGGCTGCCGCCTTCGGCCAAGGCGGCCCAGACCTGGTCGCCTGCGCTCGTGGGTTTCTTCGGGTTCGACGTCGCCGCTACGGGCGGACCCAACAACTGCGGCGGAAATTACGGCTACGCACCGAGCAGTTCGGGCGGCGCTCCAGCCGCATACGCTAACGAAGCACCGGCAGCCCCGGCAAGCAACGCCGCGCCAGCCGCTCCAAATACCGCTCCCGCGCCGTATGGCGAAGGCGGCCCCAGCTCTCCCGAGAGCCCGTATGGCGAAGGGGGTCCCGGGTATCCGGCTCAGAGCGGCTATCCCTATCCATATATCGGTTGGGTCCCGGTCGCTCCATATGAACCGTTTTATCCGTGGTATCCCGGCTGGGCGTGGCTCGGCTTTGGATGGGGATACGGCTATCCCGCGGGCTTTGGGACCAACATCGTAAGCGTCACCAACATCTACAACATCACCAGGATTTACCGCAACTTCCGCCACGGCGGGGCGACCGGAACCCCGATCCGGCACTTCCGCCATGGAACCGTTCACGGACACACCGTCGCCGTTACGCCCCGTGACATCGGACGCCGTTTCGGAACGATCCACGGAGCACTGCCGATTAAACCGACGCGCAACAACCTGGCATTCTCGCGCGGCACGGTGCGCGCGCCCGTTACGTTCTCTAAGGCCTTCAACTCGCCGCGTTTCACGCTGCATGGGACGCCCGTCGCGCGGGCCTCCGTTGCGCACGCACCCGTGGGCCGGCACGCAAATGCTCCAGTTGCTCGCGTGAATGCACCCGTGACTCGCGCGAACGCGGCCATGGCCCATGCGGCTGTGCCGGAAACGCGAGCCAATGCGTTCCGCTCGCGTGGGAACGTGCCGGTTACGCGAGAGAATCCGTCGTTTGCTCGCGAGAACGCGGCCGCGTCGCGCCAGATCGAAGCGGCTCGGCGCGGGAGTGCGCCGGTGACGCGCGAGAATACGGCGCCGGTGACGCGCGAGAATGCCGCGCCGGCGACCCGCGAAGCTCCCCGCAGCGCGTTCGCGCCGTCCGCGTCGTGGGAGCGCTTTAGTACAGCGCGCGGCGAGGCACGGTCCGCCGAGTTCCCGGGCGGTTCCGGGGGCGCCACGTCGTCCCGGGAAATGCGCGGGAGCGAGGTCTCGGCACCGGGCGAAGCCGGGCGCGGAGTGCGCGCGCCCTCCGATTCATGGGGCCGCTTCTCGACTTCGCGCGGCGAATCGTACGGAGGCACGCGCGGCGAATCGTACGGAGGCTCGCGCGGCCAGTCGTACGGAGGCATGCGCGGCCAGTCGTACGGAGGCATGCGCGGCGAATCGTACGGAGGCACGCGCGATCCGTACGCGGACCGCCAATCCATGCCGTCCTACCCGCGCGCGATGCCATCGTACTCGCGCGGATCCTACGGTTCGCCATACTCGCGCGAATCGTACCCGTCGTACTCGCGCGGATCGTATCCGTCGTATCCGCGCGGATCGTACTCGGCGCCCGCGTATCCGCGCGGTTCGGCTGGGTCCGCTCCTACGTACCCGCGTGGCGGCTGGGCGCCCCCGCGCTCATCGGGCGGCGGCGGCGGGGGTGGCGGCGGCGCACGCCGCGGAGGTGGAGGCCGGCCACCTCATTAGAGCTCCAATGCTCCAGTCTAGGGCGCCTGCCAACTCGCAGGCGCCCTAGCAATTTCTTCCAAATCCACTTCATGCGGAGAATCTCGTGGATCGTTTTGTCACCCACGTGACCGGCGCCGCCATTCAGAGTGATGGCTGGACGTAGTAAGGTCCGCTGCTCGTGGGCCGGAAGCGATCCGTTGATGCTCGCGTATCATGACAAAGAGTGGGGCGTTCCCGTACACGACGACCGCCGTCTCTTCGAGTTCATGGTCTTGGAGGGCGCACAAGCCGGCTTGAGCTGGATGACGATCCTGCGCCGCCGCGAGGAGTACCGCCAGGCCTTCGCCGATTTCGATCCGCTGCGGATCGCGCGCTTCGATCGCCGTAAGGTCGAGTGGCTCATGGGAAACAGCGGAATTATTCGAAACCGCATGAAGATCGAGAGCGCGGTGCAGAATGCACGCGCCTACATGGCCCTGCGTGACGGCGGCGACACGCTAGACACGGCCTCGACCCCCGTGTCCGACGCTATGAGCAAAGGCAATGAAGAAGGCGGGCTTCAGCTTTTTCGGAACGACGATTTGTTACGCGCATATGCAAGCCGTAGGCATGGTCAACGATCACATGGTGACGTGCTTCCGCTACCGCGAGCTCACACGCTCGCGATAGGCGTTGGCGCCCATGGTCAGCGGACGCTGGGCATAACCGAAAAGCGCGCGTCTCCTTGTGGCAATACCGCCGTCGATTGCACGCCTGAAATACGGGCTCCGCGTGGCGGATGTGCCAAAATGTCTTCGATGAAGGCGTTCACGACGTTCGGCTCGCCCTCGGCCTCGACTTCGAGCACGTCAAGACCGGCATTACGCACGTAGCCCGTCACGTCGTAGCGCGACGCAATCCGGCGGACCGCTTCACGAAAGAATACGCCCTGAACGATTCCGCGTATTTTGAGATTTCGTCGCTCGCGCACGGTATAGCATCAGGACCTAGGCGCGCGGGTCGAACTTCCAACAAAGTTCGACGACGGACGACGCTCGCATTGCGCCGGCGGACGCGTACGTCGCGAGTCCAGCGGCGTTACATTCATCGCTTAGGACCCACATTCCATAACAGCCGCGATCGCGCGCGACCTCGACGAGTTTCCTGACCAGGGCGACGCCGTAACCTCGACCCCGGAATCCTTCGTCAACGGCCAGCTCATAGAGGAACATTTCGGTTCCTTTATCGGGATGCGTCGTTTCGACGCCGCTGACGAACCCGACGGCCGACTCCCCATCGTAACCAACCAGAATGTGATGATTACCGGAATTGAGAAACCGGATTGCCGCTTCCGCGATCACTCCGCGGTCGAAGCAGCGGTGCAGTTTTTCGAGCTCGCGCTCCTCGCCTGGACCCAAACGCTTGATCCTCATGGCATCCTTTCGTCTTGCCGAGGATTCCGCTGAGGCGGAGCGCCTAACCTTCAATCATTGTTCGACCGCGATGCCGGCTGTGCCCGAGGGGTTTGTGATTGTGTGCAACTTCCTGCCGCTGGGGAGCTCGTATTCGTAAGTATTGCCGGTGAACGGATTGGTAACGAACGCCCGCGTAGCTCGAGCCGTGAGCGCAACGTCCCAGGGATCGGTCTCTCCCGTCCCAAATTCATATTTGGGCGTGCTCGAACCTTGGGCAAAGACTTTCACCGCGGGCGCCGTCGTGTCGCAGATGACGATATCGTCCGCGCGATCGAACGCTATGCCGCCGGCTCCCCCCAGGGAAAACGGGAGCGTCTTTCCACGCGCGCTTCCCGGGGGATACTCATTGACCTTGCCTACGACGTGGGGGTTATCGTAGGTGACGTAGAGATTGTTCTTTGAGTCGAGTCCGACGTCTTCAACGAGATTGAAGTTCGGGTCGGTGATTTCGCCGGTGGGCGAAGTGCTGCCGGGCGCGTACTCGGCCACATTACCGTTTCCCAGAGAAAAATTGTATTCGTTGCTGACGTAGACCGTCCCATCGCTCCGAACAACCACCTGGAACGGAATGCCATCGGGATCCGATAGGGTCTCGAACGGCGACTTGGCATTTCGGTGAAACACGAGGACGTTACCCTTCCCCTGATTCACGACGTAGAGGTTGCGCCGGCTATCGATCGCGACGCCTTGCGGATTGGTGAATCCAGTAATGTCGCCAACGAGCGTGAGACTGGCGGAATCGTAGACCTGGACGTCATCATAGAAGTATCGCGCGATGTACAGCAGCTTGGTGCGCGTAGCCGGCAGTGCAGCCGCTCCCGGCGATTGGAGCGTCGCTGGAGTATCGCCAACCGAACTCGGCAATGCGCGCTCGGAACTACAGCCTGCCGCAAGAACGACCACGAGCATCGCGCCGGCGAACCGATTGGTCATCACGCACCTCTATCGATGTCGGTTATTCTATGGGCCCACAGTGGAACGAAGCCATGAAGAATCTCTGAACCGCGGCAATTTAGGCACGTAGTGCCATGGTTCGTGCCAATTTCGCGCACCGATCGCATGCGGTTTAGAGATTCTTCACGATTCGAGCCTAGCCTCAGGTACAGGAGGCCAACATGACGAGATATACTGCAACGTTTGTCTTGGCTGGACTGATGTCGGCCGGCTGCGGCGGAGGACCTCCTTCAGCGCAGTCGTCGTTACCGTTTAATCCGAGCCTCCACGAGCAGTCGCCGACACGGGAGCAGACCATCAAGCGCGGCTTCGCAGTTGCCGAGCAGGGCAGCAATGTGGTGCGAATCTACCCGCCCCATAATCGGCAGAACAAGCCCCCGGTGTGCACCGTGCCGGCGTCTGGGGTTCAAGATATCACCTCCGACGCGAAGGGCGATTTGTACGTGCCCAATGGTGACGGCACCGTCGTCGAGTACGCCCCGAGCTGCGGCGCTCCGATTCAAACGTGGCACGAGCACCAGGGCCAACCCGACGATGTGACGGTCTTCGGAAAGACGGTGTACGTCGCCACGCTTGGAACGGGTGAGAAGGCCGGCGACATCGCGGTCTGCACGAGCACCTGTGACGGCGTCCTAAAGGATCGCGTTATCGCGTTGCTCTTCGGCATCGCCGTCGATGCGCAGGGCAACGTCTGGGCAGCGGTCAGCTCCAGCGGCGCAAATGCGGCGCTCATGGTGTGGCGCGGAGGCAAGATGCCGGGACACATCGTGACGGGAAACATAGATCCCGATTTGACCGGACTTGATTTCGCCAACGACGGCACGCTGCTCTTGGTCGATGAGTTCAGGCCCGGCGTGTACACCTACTCGTGCGACGCCGCAGCAGCCAAATGCCGCGAGCTAGGGCACTGGCCGCTTAAGTACGGGGGGTTCTTCGGAAAACTCGACAAGGCCAACACGCAATTCCAAGTCGCGAATAACGGCACGGGAGAGGTCGACGTCTACGCCTATCCAGGCTTCGCCTTTCAATACAGTTATAACAACGGCCTCAACCCGAACGATAACGTCGATGGAATTACAGCGTTTCCGATCTAGGGCGGCGATCGCAGCACTGGCTGCGTCGCTGGCTGCGTGTACCGCTCCACAATCGGCAGTTACTCCGAACCCAGCGCCTGCCTCGCGGCTTGTGCTGCCGAGTGGTTTTGGCCCATTTTACAAAGATGCCCGGCCCGGCGGCTACCCGATCGGCCAGATCGTCAAGGGGCCGGACGGCAACCTCTGGTTCGCCGACACGACTTCGATCGGCCGCATCACGCCGGGTGGCAAGCAAACCAAATTCGCTCCCAACGCCGCCGGCGGACTCATCGCCAATGGACCGAGCAAGACGCTTTGGTTCACGAGCTTCGATTCGCTTGGGAATCCCGCGATCAGCCTGATAAAGACGAATGGGACGATCAAGAACCTTCCGATTCGGTCCGGGATCTTCGTCATCGCACTGACATCGGGAGCCGACGGCAACGAATGGTTCGCCGACAACGGTATGGATTCTATCGGAAAGATCACGCTGACCGGAACGGTGACGGATTATCAATTACCCGACGCGCACACGCACCTGCCGGTCGCGATCGCGCCGGGTGCGGACGGCAACCTCTGGTTCGCGGCGACCGATTTTTACGGGCACTCGCCCGAGGTCGGGAAAGTTACTCCCGCCGGCGCGATCACCGAATATTCGCTTTCGTCGTGCAGCGGGGACAGCGATTCGCTCGCCCTCGGCCCCGACGGCAACGTCTGGACGTCGGCCGTCTGTGGGAGCGGAAACGCGATGGTGAGCGTTACGACATCCGGCAGCGTCACCACGTACCCCGTGGCTCATCCCGTAATTGAACTGACGGTCGGATGCGACGGCGAGCTATGGGGCAGCTTTCAAAAATACATTGCGGAGTTTGACACGACCACGCACGTGCAAGCTCCTCCGATTCAAACCCCGAGGGTCAAGGGGCACGCAACATTTCCTTGGGCGCTTGCTCAAGGAACCGGCAGCGACATGTGGCTGACGGTCAATACCTCCGATAGCGTGGGTTATGTCGGCGTCTATCGCGGGCGCTGACATCGGACGCGTGCGTCGAGCCTGCCGCGCATTCACACTGCTTCTCACCTGCGCGGCATGTTCGGCGCACTCGACCGGCGGCCCGGTGGTTCCACCCGGGCCGAGCGGCATCTTCAAGATCAAGCATATCGTGTGGATCATGCAGGAGAACCGCAGCTTCGACAACCTCTTTCAGGGCTATCCCGGCGCCGACACACGCTCCAGCGGTGAGGATTCTCACGGCAGGATAATTCCGCTCAGACCAATCTCGTTCGCGGCGGGCTACGATATCGACCACTCCTCCAACGCTTTTTTTAAAGCCTGTAACGGCACGGGACGCATTCGGGGAACGGATTGCCGCATGAACGGCTTTGACCGGGAGTTCACATACTGTTCCGGCCGCTGCCCGGCACATGCGCAGTACGGCTACATTCCCCACGCCGAGTCGCGACTCTATTTCGAGATGGCGCACCAATACGTCTTAGCCGATCGGATGTTCACGTCGCATCTCGACCTGAGCTACGTCTCGCACCAGTACATGATCGCGGGCCAAGCCAACCGCGCCGTCGATTTTCCCAGTCACGTCTGGGGATGCGTTAGCGGACCAAACGTGATCCTCACGCTCACGGATGCGCGGAGGTTCGGACCCTACATTCCGGTTTGCCAGAACTACAAGACGCTCGGCGACGAGCTCGACGAAGCCGGACTCAGCTGGAGGCTCTACACCGCTACGAAAGTCTCACAGTGGGTGGCCTATCGGTCGATTCGCCACATTCGGTACGGTCCCGATTGGAACACCAACGTGGTCGGGTCTTCCTTTCAGATAATTCACGACGTCGCAAAAGGCCGGCTCGCCGACGTCACCTGGGTCACGCCGACGACTTTGAATTCCGACCACGCCGCCTTCGGAAGCCCGACCGGTCCCGAGTGGGTGTCCGACGTCGTCAACGCCATCGGCCAGAGCCGCTTCTGGAACTCGACCGCCATCTTCGTGATGTGGGACGAGTGGGGTGGCTGGTACGATCACGTCGAACCGCCCTACCTCGATTTCGACGGCCTCGGCTTTCGCGTGCCGCTGCTCGTCATCTCGCCGTACGCCAAGCGCGGCTACGTCTCACACGTGCAATACGAGCACGGTAGCATCCTGCGGTTCATCGAGGATCGCTTTAGCCTCCCACGTCTCGCCGCCAGCGACCGGCGCGCCAACTCTCCGGCTCGCGATTGCTTCGACTTCACTCAACCGCCGCGTAAATTCACGCTGTTCGGCACGCCGCTTCGCGCGGGCGACGTGCAAGGTCTGCTGCGCACGGAGAGCCACGCCGACCCCGACGCTCAGTAGCTCGTTGGCCGGATACGGCTAGGCCGGGACGCTTGGTTTGCTTGGAGCGCGGGAAACGGTTCCCTTGAACTCAAATCTAGCGGCTTCGTCAGACTCGCTATTCTCTGGAGGTTTGCGTGTATTGCACTAACGTTAGGTTCCTATGGGTAGTGGCCGCCGCGTTCATCGTCGTTGGGACGGCGGCATGTTCGAGCGGGCGATCGATGCTGCCCGGTGTCTCTCAACAATCGCTGGAGACTTTGGAAAAGAGCCACCCCGGGCGTTTTACCCGCATCGGTCACCAGCCGCCGGTCGGGATGGCGTTGGAGTGGTTGATGACTGACGGCTCCATTCTCGCGCAGAGCGGTCAGAGTTGGAACAACTGGTACCGTTACGTTCCGGATGCGAAAGGCAACTATAGCGACGGCACTTGGAGCCAGGTTGCGTCCCTGCAATCCGGTTACGGCCCCCTGTATATGGCCGCCGACGTACTTGCCGACGGACGTTTGGCCATTAGCGGCGGTGAATACAACTCACCTGGGAACGGCTATCAGCTTCAGCTCACGAATCTCGGCGCCGTTTACGATCTGGTGAAGAACACGTGGACGCCGCTCGGCCACCCGACGGGGTGGAACAATATCGGCGACTCTCCGTCGAGCGTACTGCCGAACGGCAAAATGCTGGTAGGAGATAAGCTCCTTACTGCGGATGCGACCTTGGATCCGAAGACGCTGGCCTGGACGCTGGTCGGCGCTTCCGGCAAATCCGACTTCAATGCGGAAGAGGGATGGACGCTTCTGCATAACGGCACGGTTCTTACGGCCGACGTCAAGAATGCGCCCAATTCGGAAATCTACAATCCGCAGACCGGCACGTGGACGAGCGCCGGCTCGACGATCGTGGACCTGCACTCGCCGTCGCCGTATGGCTGTCTCATGTACGGTCCAAGCGAATGCTATTATCCGCCGGGTGAGATCGGGCCCGCCATTCTCCGCCCCGATGGAACGGTCTTCTACACCGGATCCTACACAAAAACCGGTGGAGCCGGCCACACGGCGATCTATAACACCGCGTCGGGCAAGTGGACGGTCGGGCCGGACTTTCCGAACGGCGACAACGCCGGCGATAGCTACGCGACGCTCGAACCGAGCGGAAACGTGTTGGTTTTCGGCGTCAGCGGGACGGTCTACGAGTGGAACGGATCGACGCTCACGCAAGTCAACGGGATATCGTATGCTGGTCCGCCGCTCGTGCTGCCGACCGGGCAGATCATGGTGCTGGGCTATTCGAGCGTCGGTCTCTACACGCCAACCGGACAGCCGCAAGCAAAATGGTTGCCGACGATCAAGAGGGTCTCCAAGACGTTGACGCGCGGTCACACCTATAAGATCAGCGGAACGCAGTTCAATGGCTTCGGACAAGCGACCTCATACGGCGACGAAAATGAGAATGCCGAGAACTACCCATTAGTGCGCATCACGAATAAGGCTACCGGCAACGTCTTCTACGCGCGCACGCACAACCACAGCACGATGGGCGTCGCCACGGGTTCGCTCCGCGTTTCGACTAATTTTGACGTTCCCGCCAAGATGGATACGGGCGCGAGCTCGCTCGTGGTCGTAGCGAACGGCGTCGCCTCAAAGCCCGTCACGGTCACGATACAATAAGGCGACGTTCGTCCCAGCCGTGGCCGCGTCGACCGGCCTAGGAGGTCGCGACCCGTGGCGAGTATTCCATTGCTCATAACAACGAGCCCTACGGGGGCAACGCCTTACGAATGACCGCACGAGCGCATCGAGCCTCGGCACAGCCGTATCTAAGGACGGTCGGCCGGGCACTTCTTGTCCCGCTCTTGGTCGCGCTTGCCTATGCCGGTGCGGCGGAACTCGGATTTACCTTGGCCTTCGCGACGAAGCAGGTGACGGCAGTTTGGCCGCCTACCGGTATCGCGCTCGCCGCCCTTCTGCTATGGGGAAATCGCGTCTGGCCGGGCATCTGGGTCGGTGCGTTCGCAAGCAACGCCTTCAGCGGCGAGCCCACTTGGACGGCAGTGGCGATCGCGGGCGGAAACACCCTGGCCCCCGTTTTGGGCAGCCTCCTGCTGCGACGTCTCGGTTTCGAGAACTCGCTCAACCGCGTGCGGGACGTCCTTCTTCTTGTCGTTTTCGGGTCGGCAATTACGATGACGGTATCGGCAACCAACGGCGTCGCCGAGCTCGCCCTTGCGCGAGTCATCCCGTGGAGCGCTTTCGCCTCGGTTTGGTGGGTGTGGTGGACCGGCGACGCGATGGGGGTCCTCTTCGTCGCTCCGGTGCTGCTCACGTGGGTTACCTCCGTTCGCAGTACCGAACGTACCAAAGGCGGCGCGCTCGAGTTGACACTCTTAGCTGCAACGTTGTTAGCGCTGAGCTCGGTGTCGTTCTTGAGCAGACTTCCACTGCGCTTTTCGGTTTATCCGTTTGTCATTTGGACGGCCCTTCGTTTTCGGCAACGCGAAACCGCGGCGGTGATCGCAGCGATCGGCGGACTTGCCATTTGGGCAACGGCGCACGGGTTTGGGCCTTGGGCTTCAGGTTCGCTCGACTCGCGACTGGTGCAGCTCGACAGCTGGATGTCGATCTTGGCGATAACGGGGTTGGTCATGGGCGCGGTCACCGCAGAAGGGCGGGCAGCTCGCTCCAAACTTCAATCGCTGTTGAAAGAAACGAAGCGTTCGGCGGAGACCCTCCAGACCGCTTTCCTCCCCGAACATCTTCCCAAGCGATCGGGCATGCGATGCGATGCGCTCTATATCGCAGCACAGCGCGAAACCCTCATCGGCGGTGATTGGTACGATGCCTTCGACTTGCCCGACGGAAGGATCGGCTTTTCGATCGGCGACGTTACCGGCCACGGACTCGACGCGGCCGTCGCCGCCGCGCGCATTCGTAGCAGCATCTTTGTCGCCGCGTTCGAGGCGCTCGAGCCCGCGGAGATCTTGGCGCGGGCCGACTTGGCGTTGCAATCGCGGAACACTGCGGCCACGGCGCTAGTTGCCATCGTTAGCCGCGATCTCTCGACGATCAGTTATGCCAGCGCCGGGCACCCGCCGCCGATGCTTGCCGCCCCCAACTTTGCCGCGCGCGCCTTGCCGTACGGAGGCATCCCGTTCGGCATCGGCTTGCCAATCGCATTGCAAACGCACACCGCCTCACTCGATCCCGGTGCCGTCATTCTCTTCTACACCGATGGCCTGACGGAATTCAACCGCGATGTCGAGCATGCAGAACGAGCGCTACTCCGAGCCCTGACACGTTTGGTTGACAGCAGGATCGTCGACCACCCCGCCTCGTTTATTCAGCAAAGCGTAATGCGCTCCGCGAATCCCACCGACGATACCGTGCTTCTCGTGGTGCAACGCTCGTGAGACATGGAGCTCGAGGTACTCAATTTAGCTCTACTCCGCGGCGAATTTGCCCGCGATCGCGTCGAGCTTTTCCAGGATCGCCGTCAACGTCTCTTGCATCGAGACCGCGCCATCGCCGTTGCGCGCAGTGAGCGTGTCCAATGCAATCCCCACGCTGCTCGCGAGTGCCAGAAGCGCATTTGATTCGTCCGGCGCGTACGTCTCGCCGCTACGCTTCGCCCCGCAGACCAGAGCCCCCACGAGCGCGCCGCGTGAAATCATCGGAAATGCAACGTCGCCGACTAATCCCGTATCGCGGATGCCGTGCAGGTCGATCGGCCGGCTCCACGCTCTAAGCTCGACTATGGCTGTGTCGTTCTCGCTGAACGTCGAGCCTGAGTCTTTTGAAGCCGGACGATACGATTGGCTTCCGTCACGCACCAAAATTACGGCATTCTCCGCATTCGTGTGTTCTTCTACGACGCATACTGCACGCTCCAGCAGGACCGCCCTATCCGTTATATACGAAGATTCGTGAGCAAAACGGCGGAGTGCCGCTTCGTCTTCATATCGTTTTCTAAAAAACACCCGGTCGACGAATCGATCGACGTACTTGTGAATGTAGCGCAGCGAAAGACCGAGCGCTAGCGCGACGCTCATTGCGATGACGGCGCCCGTTGTGTGCGTGGAACCCGCAAGCCATGCAGTGGCCGCCCATTCGACGAGAACGAATGCGCCCACCACAATAACCGAAACCATTGCGAAGACTGCCGCGCGATTCAGCACGAAGCCGATGTCGATCAACCGCCTGCTGAGAGCGACGTACACCAGCACCGCCGGCATTAGAAACGAGCACAGATTGGCAATGGTAAGGATTCCGACGAGATTGGCATACGATACGGGGGCGAGCTCCGCGACGGACGTCAGTTGGAGCGCCGCGAAGAAGATCGAGAAGGGGACGAGCGCCCAGGTCGCTCTTTGGCGCTCGACTCCGCGCGATGCCGCAATCGCAAGCGCGCTGCAGAGAACCGCCGTAGCGATCGCGGCGAACAACGGGATCCGCCAATATGGCGAAAGCATAAATCCAAGTGGGTCGAACCACAACGTCACGACACCGATGACGGTCGCTAGGCGAACGCCGATAGCAACGGCGACGCAGCCTAAGCAAAGCCACTGAACCATCCGGCGAACGCCGGACAGTGGGATTGCGAACCCGCCGGCGTACGCAGCCCAAAGCCCGACCGCGACGAGGTACGTCAGGTTGGCAATCGCCAAGGCGACGGAAGCCCAACCCCACGGTAGCGCATAATCCCCTGGACCCGTAATAAGGCCGACCGCAACCGATGCAAGGATCGTCGCGAGCAGCAGGTTGCCGGGCGCCTCGGGGCGCCGCCATGCGATGAGCCCGGCAAAAAGCGCCAGCAATACTATTCCGCAATACCAGAACAGGAAGAACCAAAATCGGCCGTAGTCCCACGGGCGCGGTGCGATCGCGACCGGATTTTCCTGAGTGCCTCGGGACAGCAGCAGGATTATCGGTCGCCCCGACATCGCGTTCCCGGACAACAGCTGCCAACGCTCAATGGATGTGTTGGCGCGTATATCAAACCGGTCGCCGGTATGAAGACCCGCACGGTTTGCGGCTCCGCCGGGAGCTACACCGAGTATGGCTGCATGATATGGCTCCAGTGAAGTGCCGACGCTCATTCCGGGGTCTGCGGCCCACGCGGGTCTTCCGGCGAAGCCGAAGTAGTTGATCGCATTAGCAACGACAAGGACCAGCGTGACAACACACGCCGTAAGCACTAGGGCTCGCCGAGTCGCGGGCTTCACAACAAGAGCTTTAAGCAGCGTGACCCTCGCCCCTTCCAGCCGAAGCTGATCGGCGTGCAACGTACGCTGTGGGCGACCATGATTTTGGCGCTCATCGTAATAGCTATCCTTGACTTCGGCACGGCGTTCGTACCGTTCGGGGGCTTTTCACCCCACAGAGCACGCCCTTCGGGAACTTTCCCTTCACCGTGTGGGGCGCGATTTCTCGGGACTTTCTGCGCCACAATGCTTACACGGTCGATTTCGATGCAATGAAGATTATTTTGCAATAACCCGGCGGAAGCGCCCTAGTCCCTTTGCAGTATTGTTCCAAAGTTGAGCGGAGGAGCCGGCGCACGCCCGAGCCACGCGAATGCACCTCGGCCGATCGAGCGTTCGTAGCCCCGCCCTCCCCGGACGTATGCCGCAACGCCGAGCTTTCCATCGCGAACGACGTGGATGGTTACGGTCGTGCCCGCCGAGCCGCCGAGGCGGCGAATTTCTTCCCAGCCCTTTAGAGGAAGAACGACGTCGGCAGCGCGATCGTCGCCAGCGCCAGCGGAATGCCAAGGCCTGCAAGAGGGAGAAGCAGCGCGCGCAACGTCACAACGTCTCAGCTTTTCTTCGCAGTGCACCCCCTCCTGGGCTTTTGGTGTTTACCGCGGGAGCGCGTCACGCTTATCGCGAAGCCAGATCGCGTAGCTCAAACGGGGTGCGATAGGCTCGTCTTCCTTCACGAAGATAGCCGGAGAGGGGTTTCTCGAGTGAGAAAGTTCATAATTGGATTGGTTGCGTTGACGGTGCTAACGACCGGTTTAGCTCTTGCTGCCGATGTCGGGCCCAAGGCGGACGTCGCCGCCGTGCGCGCGGCGTCGAATCAGCTGTTTCCGAGCAGACATGTGGACGCGGTGCACGTGGTCGGCGACTATGCGTTGCTCGATTGGTACGATCAAGAATCGGGAGGATATGCGCTGTACAAGCGCACCTCGGGCGAACGATGGAAACAGATCGACTCCAGCGGCGGCGTGACGACGGTGAGTCTCATGGCCCAGCATGGGGTGCCGACTTCGATCGGGCACAAGCTTTGCACGGGATGGGGCAGCGCGAAGCCCTGTCAACTCTAACGCACACGTTTTGCTCGCAAAGGTGGTAACGAAAAGTGAAAGCTGTACTGATTGTCTGTGCGATAGCGGCTGCGTCGTTCTGGACTCCATCGCCGGCTTACGCAGGTGCCTCCGCGGTGCACTCCGTTGAGGGCGTCATAACGCACGTCGGGCGCGGGAATCAAGGCACCGAGTTTTACGTTAGAATCAGCGGCGAGCCCCTACGGTTCTGGTTCGACAACGCTTCCAATTTCACGATCAACGGACATCAGCCTAACTGCGAAGGAACGGCCAGTTTCGGCGATTTTACAAAGGGCACCATGCCCGGTTGCCCAGGCTGGGCTCCCATCACCATCGGGAAAACCCGCGTTCGCGTCTCATATCGCGAGGCCCAATCCGAAGGAAGCACCGTCCGCATTGCAAGTTCGCTGCAGACGATATAGGCAAGCCCCATATCACTGCTGGGGGAAGCGCGCGTCGCGTCACCGCGCAACTTGGCTCATGGCCGCGGCAAACTCCACGGGCTTTTCGAGAAAGACGAAATGAGCCGTGTCGAACCACACCAATCGTTTGATAGGTGCGCGGATCCGATCGAAGTAGGCTTTGGTGCATTCGTGCGGATCGGTCTCATCGTAGCGTCCCGTGAAGAAATAGATCGGCAGCTCCGCCTCAGGGACCGCCTGGGCGATCGACTTGCTGCCAATCACGTCGTATTCGAGGTGCGCGTGGGTGAATCTCACTCCCCGCGGAACGTTCATCGCGTCCGAGAAAGCGTATTCCGGAGCGTGCAGACCGATCCATAAGAGCGGCAGGAAATTCTTCATTTGCCGATCCTCGCCGCCGAACTGAAAGAGCCATCGTTCGACGTCGATCGGCTTCCGACCGGCGAGTTCGTCAAGAGCTTCGACGTTGTTGGCGGCCAGCGCATTGCGGCGAATCCATTCTCGCTGGTACTTCTCGGTCTGTCTCGTGGTGCAAGCCATCTGCCCGATGCCGACATATGCATAGAAGAGCTTTGGGTAACGTTGTGCTACCAGAATGCCGAGATACGAGCCGTACGAAAATCCGACCAGATAGATCTTGGACTGGTGAAAGCGGCGGATCAGATAGAGGGCCAGCTCGTGCGTATCGGCGATCTCCCGGCTCACTCGCATCGAATCGACGGGGACCTGTGGGGAATACGACTTTCCGGCACCTCGGCGGTCCCATTGCACGACCGTGAACCGCTGCTCCAACGGCCGCTGAAACGCATGAGCGAGGTACATCGTCGGCATACCCGGCCCGCCATGCAGAAAGAGCAGAATGGGGTTTTTCGCGTTGCGTCCGCGGATCAAGACATACTGTGGTGCGCCCCCGATCGTTAGGCGGTCCAGCTCCGCGATGCTGTTGGCTCCGCCGATCGCGGGTGTGTACGCCGGCCGCAGTATGGCCGTGACGACGAGCGTTACGACGACGAGACCGACGAACGCCGCGGCTATACCGAAGGCTTTTAACACTGGAACGACGCACGGAAAGAGTAAAGGTACGCGTTGACCATCGCGATGGCGCCCGGCCTCAGGGGCGTGGCCGTCCAAGCGACGCCCACGCGGACCAGCGTCCCGAGCGCGGCGCCTCCTGCCGAATGCGCCAAAATCCATAATCCGTGCCGCGGGCGAAGACTTCGAGCCCTCCATCGGAGTTGAGCGTCACCGTTGGATCGCTGATGATGCCTCCGCCCAGCGAAGCCCACGCGGACCAACTGACGGATTCGACGATCTCGTACTGTTTGCGATGGTACGTTGCTTCTTCCCAAATGTGCCATAGCGCGTTGTCGGAGCCGCGCGCGAAGACTTCGAGCCGGCCATTCGCGTTACGCGCCGCCGTCGGATCGCTCGTAATAGCGCCCCCCAGCGACGTCCACCCGAGCCAATCTTGAGAGCCCGCTGCCCGTTGTGAAATGCGCCATAATGCATTGTCGGTACCGCGCGCAAAAACTTGGAGCCTTCGATCGGAACTTTGAGCCACTGCGGGATCGCTGGTTATACGTCCCCCGAGCGACGACCAGGAGGACCAACTTTGAGATTTCGCCGCGTCCTGCGATGTGTGCCAAAGCGCATTGTCGGAACCGCGCGCAAAGACTTCGAGCCGCCCGTCGGCGTTGTGCGCCGCCACCGGATCGCTGGTGATGCGCCCCCCGAGCGACGACCAGGAGGACCAATTTTGAGAGTTCGCGGCCTCCTGCGATGTGTGCCAAAGCGCATTGTCGGTACCGCGCGCGAAGACTTCGAGCCGTCCATCGGCGTTTAGCGCAACCACCGGAACGCTCGTGATGCGTCCCCCGAGCGATGCCCAAGCGGACCAATTTCGGGGATTTGCCTCCTCCTGCGAGATGTGCCACACCGCGTTATCGCTACCGCGCGCGAAGACTTCGAGCCGGCCGCCCGTGCTAACGATCACCGCCGGATCGCTGGTTACGACACCGCCCAGCGACGACCACGCCGACCAGGATCCTGGCTGGGGCGTCGTTTGCCAGACGTGCCATAGAGCGTTATCCGGACCAGCCGCAACTAGCTCCAGCATACCGTCGGAATTGCGCGCGGCAGATCCCATTCGAGCGGCGCTCAGCAACTTAGTAACGTAGTTGGAGGCCGGCGGCGGCGTACGCGTGGGCGCGGCCTCTGCGGGCGTCAGCAGGAGCGCGGTGCCGGCAAATATCGTAATCGTCGCGGCGATCCGGATAGGCGCCGGGACCGCGTCCTGGTCGGTCAACATATAAGCCGTATCTTCGCTTCACTGCTCCGAGTTCCTTAAAGCTGGGAAACGGAGTCACCGAACGGAGCGATGCTTCGCTTCGACAGCTATAGCAACGGCTGCGACATGATTCTGTCCAGCAGTGCGGCCCTGACCAGTGACGACAGACGTGGACCAACATCTACCCGGTTAACCCGGCCCAGGAGCCGGGCACGATTGTGATGGGCGATACGACCTGGGACACGTAGGATGCGTGGACCGCGGATGGAAAGAGCACCACGGCACACATCAGCGGTGAGAAATCGTCTTAACGGCTAGAGACCTTAACTGGAGCGGTACTCGCGGTTTTTGCCTTTTCGGCTCCCGACGGACTCCTTGCCGCGACCGTTTCACGCTCCAAGCGCTTTGCGAAGGTGTCGATATCTACATCATCCACGCGAGCAACGCCGTAGTGCTCGATGGTTGGTAGCAATTCGCGGATTGCCGATTCGAAGAACGCATAACCCGAGGAACCGGGTCCGTAGACCACCTGCAAATCGCTGCGAATCTGCGGCGGCGGAAGTCCGGCCTCGGTAAAGACACTCACCAGACGCAATCCCATATCGACGTGCAGGTGGCGATGACGCATACTCTCAACCGCCCAGCGCGCGAAGCGGCGATAGCGCGGGATGTCCCTCGGCGCCGCGGCAAACCACGAAGTTTCTAGACATTTGAGCGAGCGGGAGTGGCCGCCAAGCGGCTCATCGAGAAGCGGGAGCGAGACCTCGCGTCGAAATGGACATGACCGAACGGGGGTGGTTTCATGAAAGAATCTTTGCGCGCGATTGCATGTGCAGCGGTGTTGTCGGCACCGCTTGCCGGGTCGCTTGCTCGCCCTGTATTGGCGGATGCGCCGGTGTGTTCGATTCTGACGCAAGCGCAGGTTAGTTCGATCGTCGGAGGTCCTGTGGATAGCGGCGTCTCGATCACCCGAACGAACCCATCGGCCCCTGGGGCGGTCGGACATGCATGCGCATACGTCGGGCAGACGCATTCCGCGGTGTTAGGCATCTACAAGGGTTCGGGCTCCCAGCTTCATCAAATTCAAACGATCAACGAACGCTCGGGCTCCGTGACCGCAATGCACGGCGGGTTGTTGGTTTCGGCCTTCGTTTCAAGCGGCGCTAAAGGTTCCGCGACGCCCGACAAGACCGCCGCTAAGGCGCTCCTGAACGCGGCGCTCGCGAAAATGTAGGGGCCTGCGTCCTGCAGATGGCTTAGACTCAACGAGTCTACACAGAAATCGGTTCAAAATACCCCGGAACGACGACCTTTGATTTTGGCGCTGCCGCCGAAACTTCCCGAACGAACGACTGCAGATCAGCGATGGCTCGCGTCTGCGCTGCAGAATAGGGCGTCAAAAAGTTATCCCAATGTGTTGGCAGCACTAACGGTGGGTCGCCTAACATTGCCATGAGTCGCCTGGTATAATTGTAAATCTCCATCCTGGATTTTCCCGCACCGGCAATCACAACGTCAGGACGCAACCCCTCTACTTGGCGAGCTATATAGTTCATGGACCCAAAGGCCAGCAACTGCACGCCGCCGACACGCATCAAAAATGCTAAGGTCCCACCCTCAGGGTGAATCTGTCGCAGAGTCAGTGGCGCCGTCAAGCCGGCCGGCGCGACGGCAGACGAAAAATAATGCTTGTGGTCTAGCGGGCTGTGCAGACTGGGAATGACGGACACTGAGCACGAGTGAAAGTCGTAATCTTCCCCGCCCTTCACAGTAATGAGCTGTTTTTCTGGCACACCATACGCGCGAAGCACGTTCTGTGTACTTTCGGTTGCAATGACAAGTGCGCCGGTTGAAAGCGCAATGTGAGGAACGTCTAGCACGTGATCATAATGCGTGTGCGTGACGAGTACTAAATCTGCACGCGTGATGTGGCGATCGACCGCGATCGTATCTGATGCGGCCACATCCTCCCAGCCAAGAGCGGGCCGGAGATCACCCGCAAGCCTCACGTACGGGGGAGACCCAGGGGGCGCGGGTCCTAAGATGCGCGAAATATAAGGATCGATCAGTATCTCGATTCCGGCCCCTCGAATACGCCAGCCTGCGGTGCCAAGGTACTCGATGGTAATTGCACGCGATCCTTCCGTGCGCCTAACCGCCGAATCCGCTGGCCTATTCGTTGCCCCGAGAGAGCCGGTAGCGCCGAGCGCCGAAATTGCGGCAAGAAATGTTCGGCGTGGATGCGGATATTTGTTACGCAGTCTGTCGCCCATGCGGAGGCCTTTTGGGAGAGCTGCAGGGCACCTGCATTTCTCGCCTTCTCGGCTGGCTAAGATATCGAGTTTGTTGTGGTACGCCTGCTGATCTAGTGCGTCAGACGTGAACCGACCTTTGATCGCGCGAATCGCGATTGCATCGCCGCAAGCATCGAGAAGCGCTGTTACATCCAGGCCATTGATGGTAGCGCCTATGGGAGTCGAAGCTGCTGCGGTGGAGCTCCTCCAAACGATCCAGATGATTTAATGTCCGGATAAAGTCGTCCTAAGGCGCAGTGGCGTTAGATTTAAGGGGATCCCGTTTGTAGTAAGGAGTGACCCTCATGCGCCGACGGGTGCTGTCGCTTGTGCTTTTGGCCTCCACTGTGGCGGTCCCGGTTACGGTACGCGCCGAGGGCGGAGCAACCGTAACTGGTCGCGTGCTCTCGACCTCCAACGGCCTGCCCGTAGCGGGCGCTTCCGTCGAACTGGATCGGAACGGCGGCAAGGTCGCCGCAACGACGACTGGTGTGTCAGGCGGCTTTCGCTTCCAGAACGAACCAGCGGGCGAGTACTCGCTGGTGGTCGCCGCCAACGGTTTCGTCACGACGCGCCAAGACGTTCTCGTGACAAGCGGACAGTCGCAGGTGAGCCTGCAACTCGCGATCGCGCCGACGCGCGGTCTTCGCGAGATCGCGGCGGTATCGGTTTCGGCACAGGCCGCGCTTCAGGCTTCCACGACGATCAACGAGCACGTCAACGCCATCAACGTGCAAACGCAGAATTATGCACGCATCGGCGACACCCTCATTGGGGTGCCCGGCGTCAACACTCAGACCGGCTCGTCGGTCGGCGACGACCTCGGCGTGAGCATTCGCGGATTCAACTCGACCGAGACGGCCACGCTGCTGGACGGGCATCAGATCGGCCCGATCGGTGCCTTCGGCAACGGATACGACTATCAGGTATCGCCGTTTTGGGGCCTCAGCGGCGTCGACGTGATTTTTGGGTCGGGCGCTACCGGCATCTACGGAGCCTCGACGATTGCCGGCGCCGTGAACTTCCGCACGATCGATCCCACCGAAAAGCCGACCAGCCTCATCACACAAGGCATCGGGGACAACGCCAAGCTGTTAACCGGCGTGCAATTCACGGGAACGATCGGGAAGCTCGGCTATGCGTTTGCGCAAGGGGTCCAGGGCACGTACGGCAATTTCGCTCCCCAATACTACCTGCAGAATGGCCTTCTGGGAACCGATTTTAGGACATCGAACCTCGACGCCAACACCTATGTGGTGACAGGCGACTATCTCTTGCGTAACACCGTCGGCAAGATCGTGTACTCCTTCGACCCCAGGACGACGCTCACGCTCACCACGTTCGCCGCCACGTCGTGGGACGATAAGAGTGGAAACGGCGACAACGACTTCAACCCCTTTCCGTACACACTGTATAACGCCGAGCAGAATATCGCGAACAACCCGGTGACGAAGGTGAGGTTGCCGAGCGGAAAGGTCGCGAAGTGCCATCATACGATCGCGGTTCTTAGCGATGCGGCGCAGGGGTACTCGTGCTTGACGGCCGAGCAATGGGCGTCGGTGGCCGCCGGCCCAAGCGGGGGCGGTCCTGGACCGTGGCAAGCGATCCGCAACCAAGACTATCACGCGCGTCTGCAGACCACGGTAGGCGTGAACCAAATCGTTGCGGACCTGTTCCTCGACCACTACGCGCTCGACTATAACCGGAGCGAGGCGGGCGGCGGGTATAACACGAGCGTCTACGACACCAACGGACTCCTGCTCGGCGATGAAATCGCCGGCAAGAAAAACGACCTCGCGTTCGGTTACTATTGGCAGAATCAGTACCAAGGCGGCGATGCGTATCCTACCGTCGACATCTTCGGAAACTTGACGAACGTACAGTCGAACTACGCGGTGCTGCAGCTGTCTAACTCCAACGAGTACATCCGCGATTCGTATCAATTCTCCAATCAATTCTCGGCATTCGGCGAGTTCTGGCTTCAACAGCTGGTACAGATCCGGTCGAACTCGTTCAATCCGCGGCTCTCGTTCATCTACCGGCCTACGAACGCTGACGTGCTCCGCCTCACGGGCGGCAAAGCCAACAGCGTTCCCGACCCCAGTCTTCTCTACGCTCCCCCGTCGTTCAATACCACGCCCTCAAATATCAATCCAACCTGCGGCCCGCACGACCTTACCGCGATCGGAAGCATCAGCAATCCCAACCTCGTCCCCGAGACCGCCGACGACGTCGAGCTCTCGTACGGGCATCGCTTCCACGGCGGCGTGACGGCATCCGTTGACGTCTACAGCACCTACGAGCACGACGCACTTCAAAACGGTACGCTTCCGCTGAGCGCGCTCGGCCAAACGTCGGTGCCGGAGTCGCTGATTCAGGAGTACTTGAACCGCATCAGTCAAGTGTGCGGCACGCACCCCACGAAGGCGAACCTGGCCGTAACGACGACGTACAATGCGGCGGCCGCCCGGTATCAGGGGCTCCAATGGGCCATAACCTGGAATCCGACGCGAAACCTGCTCTTCGACGCCGAATACGACACGCAGTCGGCAGCGTTCCTAAGCATACCGGACTCGATCCTTCAACAGAACGTGACTACGATCAACGGCGCGCAAATCGCCGGCATTCCGTTGCACAAAGCAACGGCTACGCTCTCGTATGGAAACCGCGGCTTCAACGCGCAGCTTATCGGCAATTACATCGGGCCGAACAACAACTACGCGCGGCAAGGGTTCTGGTTCGCAAATGCGAACGTGTCGCAATCCGTTGGCGGCATCACTGTAGCTCTGTCGGCGAATAATCTGTTTGACAGCGCCGCCCAAAGATGGGGCTACTTCGGCTACGGAACGTACGTCCCAGAGAACAAGTACGGTACCGATACGAGCGCGTTCCAGCAGGGCACGGAGCAGTTCGGCCTTCCTTACCGGCAGGTGTTCTTCACTATCAGCGAGCGCTTCTAAGGGTCGCGCGCTCGGCCGTAGCGTCCAAAGCAGGAGGGTTCGCAGCCGGTAGCCTATCGCTACGTGCAGTGCGCATAGCTCTTGGCATGGCCGTCGTGGTGGCCGTTACCCTTGCCGCGGTCGCCATCGGGCTCACTGCGCTGCCCGCGGTGGCTCGCTCGATCTCTTCGATCGCCGAACCGAACCACGGTCCGGTTCAAATCTCAGCGTGCCGCGCGACGTATGATTCCAACCAACTCATCGTTTCGGTCGACTTCAAGAATACCGGCGACAAGATAGCGACGAGCGTAGCTTTTTCGTTCACCGCAGAGGACGCGTTCGGGCAATCCCTGCGCTACCTTGAAGGGGTGAGGGCGGGCGAGGTCGCGCCGGGGGCCGAGATCGACAACTGGCACGGTGCGAGCGTTTCCCTCTCCGGTCCAGTCGCCTCGGATCTCTCCGACGTGGCGTGTTCGGTCCAAACGGTCCGTTTCAAGGATGGTAGCGAGTGGCACGCCGGAGCCTCGGAGTCGGTGCCCGGTTATCCTCCGACGCCCAATCCGGATGGGACGCCGCCGCGCTTAACTAAAACGGAGCTCGCCTCGCGGTGATCACGGGTCGCTATCCCTTTGACTAAGATCCGCGTCATCTCGCTGAGCCGATAGCGTCAGGTTCCGTACGTTTTTCGATTGGTTCATTTCGAAAAACGATAATGCGCAGAGCAGTGGCAGTGAATGAAAATGACCCGCGCTTACTCGCGCGGATCGAGGGGGCGCGACAGAGTCTGCGGCGTGGCTTAGGGACCAAACTAGAGGAACTACGCTGACCTTTTGCTCGCAGTGACAACTGCCTTAGATTTTATAGCGCCAACGGGAATCGAACCCGTGATTCGGGGTCCCGGCCGCTCCCGTCGAATACCAGATAGTCCTTTCTTGTACGGCTTTTTCGTTTTCCTTATCCCGCGTAGTCCCGTCGAGTCCCGCCAAAGTTTACCTAATCCGTTAGATGATTGTTAGAGGAGCAAGCGCTATCTTTCTCGTTCGGCTCTCTGCGGCTAGGAAGCTGGAACGCCGTAGCTTACGGCAATCTCTGGCTCCGGATTTAGGACTGACACCATTCTATGGAGCTGTCTTGCGAGGGCAATGGTACGTCCCGCTCGGATCCGTCCAAACAAGCTCTGAAGCTGGCCCAACGTTCTCTGCAAACCGGAGTGTCGCGTAAAGTTCCCGGTAAAAGAATGAGCCGTCCACCGCGGGACTCAGCGCGGCCAAGTAACCTCCGTTTCCCGGGATGAATAGCGCGCTACGCTGGTACACGACCTGGAAGTCAAATTGTGGCGACACTGCATAGGTGCCCGCGTAGTGAGCCCCGGCAACGGCGTCGAGGTCTCGTGCTACGAGCGCCGGAAGTACCACCGCATCCGGCGTTTCGGCGAACAAGATCTTGGTCAGACCGCGCCGCAGGTACGCGGGAGCGCCGGTATCCACATTTCCGAGAACCAGCAGGGCCGCATTCTCGTCGGGGAAGTGGTCGTAGCGCGCGACGAAACCCGTGGTTTGCCCGTCATGTCCAACGACCCGATGATTGTCTCTCGTACCGACGATCAAGCCGAATCCATATCCGTCGCCACGATCTTTGGTGAGCTCGGAGATCTCGTTTTTGGTAAGAATGGTCCCGTTCCACAACGCGTTGTCCCAACGCAGCATATCGAGGCTCGTTGAGTAAAGACTCCCAGCGCCCGTGACATTATCGCGCCAGGATTCGGGCAGCGCTTCTAACGACGTGCCGAGCCCGGGTACGTAGCCGATCGCCAGGCCAGCTGGTCGAATGTTCGTAAGCGCACCACTGTTCGTCATTCCTGCCGGCATAAAGATGTTGTCGCGCATGAAGTTGTCGAACGATCTGCCCGAGAGTCGTTCGATGACGACGGCTAGGAGCGCATAAGCAACATTGCTGTACGAATATGCGGAGCCTGGCGCGGATATTAACTGAAGACGAGTGGAAGCACTCAAGATGGCTCCGGTGTCGAGCATCTTCGAAGTTCCAATAAAGTCACGAGTAAACCCGCCTCGGTGCGATAGCATTTGAGCGATTGTGGCACCCTTAGCATACGTCAGCTCCGGAAGATACTCGGTAATGGGGTCTTCAACGCGAAGCTTGCCCGATCGCTGAAGAAGCATGATCGCAACGGCTGTAAAGTGCTTTGAGATAGACCCTATTAGGAAGGTCGTCCCTGGCTGATTGACCGTCTTCTGCGCCTTGTCCGCGTAGCCAACGCTCTGTGCGATTTCACGGCTCTGGTTGCGCAGCCAGACAACGCCGTAGAAATCGGCTCGGCTCGAGAAAATGCGCAGATATTTCTGCAACGCGGCGGCTGATGGTTTGCCGGCAGCCGCCCCAAGTCGGGGTATGGCGGCGACACTGGCAACGCCGGCGATAAAGCTCGAACGCCTAAGCCCCTTCAATCTATGCTCGCGCATTGTTCAACGATACGCCGGAAGCGTACTTGCCCTCCTAGCCGTTGCAATTCGACGGCCCGAAGTGACATCCCTCAAAACCGCTTACCGCGGGTTGGCAAAGACCAAGCGTTTTATCAATTTTTATAAAATCGTCCGGTAATGGCTTCGCCACGTACTCGAAGTTCGGCGTTCTCGCTCCGTAGCATGGCAGTAGGGGATGAAGAGGCTGTCGAAACCGGCACGCATTGCCAACGCGTAGAGGTTTCCTTCGTTCGTCGGCACTGTCGGTTTCGGCAATCGCGCTGGCCGATGCTCGCTTTATCCCTGTAGCCGAAGCGAGCACCGGCTTTGATACTGCCGCCCTTTCGGCGAAGATGCACGGCGTGCTCCTTGCGCCCTCGTCAAAAGGGTACGATGCTGCACGGCGCACTTTTAGTTTCAACCCAAGGACCGATGCGCATCCGAGACTTATTGCACAATGTAAAACCGAAGATGACGTCAGACGTAGCCTTGAGTTGGCGCTGAGCCACAAGCTTGAGATCGCGGTTCGGAGCGGCGGCCATGATGTCCTCGGCGCATCGACGGTCAACGACGGCATCGTGATCGATCTCAGCGGGCTCGATTCGATCGATGACGGAACGAGCGGCGGCACTATCAGCGTCGGCGCCGGCGTGCGATCGGGTGCTGTCAATGCTGCGCTGCAAAGAACGAATAGGGCGGTTGCGCTCGGCTGCAACCCATAGGTCGGCGTGGCGGGCCTAACATTGGGTGGGGGTCTGGGATGGCTTCTTGGCACCGCCGGTGCGGCATGCGATAATATGCTTAGCGCAAGAATCATCACCAGCGAGAATCGGATCGTAACCGCAAGCGCAGAACAAGAACCCGATTTGTTCTGGGGCATCCGCGGAGGTGGCGGCAACTTCGGGATCGCGACGCGCATAACGTATGCGACGCAAAAGATGGGAAGCCTCGTAGGGGGTTGGATTGCCTATCCCGGCGCGCGCCTCCGCGACCTCCTTTATGTGTATCGCAACGTCATGAGGACAGCGCCGCCTGAGCTCGTCGTGGAGCTTCTGGCACTCTCGGGCGCTCGTCCGTTGGCATGCGCGATCGTCGCCTATACGGGCCCTCCTCAAAGATCGAGCAAAGCGCTTTCTGCGCTGCTGAACTTCGGCCCGCCGTTGGCCAATGAGGTCTCCCTCAAGCCCTACGCAAGCTTCGGGAGCCCCGGTCGAAACATCGGGACCCTTCTCCAACCGCCGTCGACTCGTCCAAGCGTGAGCAACGCAATTCCAAATATTTACTGGATGGGTGGCAGCCTCAGCGCGCTTAGCGACGACGCCGTCGACGTCATTGCCGCTCGGGTAAGAGATGCACCGGCTGGGTGGGGCTTCTCTTTGGGGCACTACATGCACGGCGCGATCTGCCAAGTGCCACCTGACGCGACGCCTCTCATGCGAACGAGAGGTGCCATGACGTATCACTTCGACATCTGGTGGATCGATGAAAAACGCTCAGCAGAATGCATGACATGGGTGGACTCGTCCGTCGCCGCGATGCGGCCGTATTCTAGAAACGCGACGTACGTCAACTACTTGGGTTCCAACGACGTCGCGGCGGTGCGCGCGGCCTACGGAATGAACTACGCGCGGCTGAGTACGCTCAAGCGTCGGTTCGATCCCAACAATGTGTTCCGGCGGAACCGAAACATTCGCCCATCGTAAGGAGACCGAGCACTCAGAGGTTGCGGGATCACGCACGACCGCTACATGCCGAAAGGCCTTAGAGGATAAAGCAGCTTTTTGTAGCGCCAACGGGAATCGAACCCGTGTATCGGGGTCCCGGCCGCTCCCGTCGAATACCCGAGAGTCCTTTTCTGTACGGGTTTTCGCGTTTTCGAGCCCCGGCTAGTCCCCTCGAATCCCGACGAGTTTTGCGGAATCCGTTAGACGTCCGTTAGACGAGCATATTCGACGCCCGGGACGCCTTAGAGGCGCACACTCCGTCGCTTAGAATCTCAGCGAATGACCATACGGCATGCGGCAGCCGCGATAGGTGCGCTCCTCTGTATCGTGTACCCTCTTCGCGGTCAATCCGAGGAATCGCAATGGCAGATCGATCTCGCTTTTCTGACCAACGCATTGACACGATACCACGCTAATGCCTTTCATACGATTTCTAGAGCGGATTTCCAAAAACACGTTCGACTCTTAGCTGGGCGAATACCACATTTAGACAACTCCGCAACCATCGTAGCGTTTAAGCAACTCGTGTCCTCGATCGGTGACGCACACACTGGTTTTGGGTTTTCGTCCAAGCCTCCGATGAATTTTTTTGTATTTCCGATAAAAGTCTATCGCTACCCTCAAGGGGTTTACATTCAGGCCGCGGCGCCGACCTATCGTGACTTGGTCGGGGCGAGGATCACGTCGGTCGGCGGTGTCGACATAGCGGAAGTCGAGCGGCGACTAGATACGGTGGCGGATGCCTCAAACTTGTGGACAAAGCGGTGGTGGCTCCCTTTTAGTTTTCGCGGCGAAGTTTTCAAGGCGCTCGGTCTCTCAACAACAGCCAATCGTGCGCGTTTCGGCCTCGAGCTATCGGGGCGCGAGCAATACGTCGAGCTTCCAGTACTTCGGAAACCGTTTTTTGTGGGTTACAATTTGGGGGCGCTGCCCTCTTCCAACTGGGTCGACGGACGCAGCGCAGTCGCGCCGTTCTACCTACAGCACATCGAGCGCAGCTTGTGGTTTGCGCCCGCTGGCAACGGGACTTTATATATTCGATGCAGTATCGTCGGGGATTCGAGCGACGAGACGTTCGACGGCTTCTTCGCACGAGCATTTTCCTATGCTGATCAAAACAACGTTGACAAACTGGTCCTTGATCTGCGGCTAAACGGCGGCGGCGATAACACGCTTACGCCGGCCGTCGTTGCTCGTATCGTGCAGCGACCGAAACTGAATCGCCGCGGCCACCTGTTTGTTGTGATCGGTCGGTCAACCCAATCAGCTGCGGAGAATCTAGTCAACCGGCTCCAGCGAGATACTGCGGCAGTGTTCGTGGGCGAGCCAACGGGCGAACGTCCGAACATGTACGGTGATCCTCAGCCTTTCGTCTTGCCCGAGAGCAGGATAACTGTTAATATTTCATCGCTTTACTGGCAGGACATGGGGCCGCGCGATGTCCGCGATACCACCGGTCCCGAGATCGCGGCCGAGCTCACCGAAGATGATTTCAAGGAAGGAATCGATCCCGCAATGGATGCGATCGCGCGTCCGCTAGGTCCAGCATTTGCGGACCTTATTATGGTCGCGGTGAGGCGGGGTGATGGTGAAGTTCGCCAGGCCTACATGTCATACGTGAGCGATCCAGTCCATCGATTCGCGCAAATCGAGTCGGTGACGGAGGACTTGATTTCCGAACTGATCGATGCTAAGAACTACGCTGACGCCGAAGTTCTTTGTGACCTGAACTTAAGCCGCTACCGAACCGCGGCCTCTTACGACACGCTGGGTGGTCTCGAAGAGGCGCTCAAGCACGTCGATCGAGCCGAGCGTGCGTACCATAACGCGCTGCGACTCGATCCGGACGACGCCGTTGCTGCTTCCAGGCTATCCGCATTGTAGACAGCACAGGCCATTTCTGGTAGCGCCAACGGGAATCGAACCCCACATCTGCGGTCCTGGCCGATCCCGAGCATTGACGAAAGCGCTTATCTTATCGGGCTTTCGGCGCTTCACCGCTCCAGCCGGCCCCGCCCGATCCCGGGCAGTTTCGACCGCTCCGTGACAAAAATGTGACAACCTAACTGTTCGCGTAGTCGGCTACATTAGGGCGTCAACTCGACGGAGCGGTTGAATGCGGCGGTCTTGAAAATCACTAAGGCTGTCCCGACAAGTCACCGCTAGCGTCGATTGAGCACGAAAACGAGACCTATCGCAGCCACTCACGACCAGTAGAGCCCTATTCCGCTACCAAATCGTTAGCAAATCCGGAACCTGCTAACGTATCACTACCGGAGAAGCAATGCGGGCAGGCCCTAGAGGGGATCGCCCGGTGGTGCCCAGCCCTGCGAGTATCCATGGTCCTCGCACCCTTCTCGGGAATCCCGGCGACTGACGTCCCTCGTCTTTGTTATTCCGAACTTGTGAACTTACCTCGGCTGTAGACTGTTTGCGTGCGCCGTTACGGCGGGATCATCGCTATCTATGCCGTAGGCAAGATTCCGTCGAAAGCGCTGGCCATCCCTTAGGCGGCTGTTTCGAGACTGCTCGGGGTCCATTGCCACGCGCCACGCCGAATCCTGGATCGCAGTCTCACTTTCCGATCCACGTGAAGGGTGAGTTGGTCGGCAGGTTGGAAATCTCGATCTCATCGTACGGAGAGCTAAGATAGACGGATGCCGCAGTCACGCTAAAGGTTTTTGTGCCGGTCTTAGTGTTGATCGTGTAGCTGGTCGGGTTGGCCGGTCCAGGAGTCCCTCCGCTAAAGTTAATCTCGGACGGGCCGTAGTACCCCAGTTGTGCCGCGCTTGTAAGTGACGTCGGGGCCGAAGCGGACACAGGCGTGTTTTGATCGTTATAGCCCGGGCAGTTGGTAATAAACAGGTTGGTTGGCGAGCCACTTATGCTCACCGGAGAGCCGGTGTACGCGAGCATCCTACAGCGGTCGTACCGGATCTGGTCTGGATTTGCACCTGCTGTTATGACCAGCGCATACGGCTGCGGATTGCTTACCACATCGGGCTCCCCCGTGTACGTCGCTGACAGGTCCGCGCCGATGCACGTCAACTTCTTCACCGGGCCGGTGATCGCATGGCAACCGAGTCCACCGCCGAGAGCCTGTGTTCCCGAATATGTTCCGCCGATAATTTCGAAGTTCTGGCCATCTTTGAACTGCACGCAGTAACCCGCCCAGTTGAAGACCGTGACTCCATGTAATTTTACCCCGTCGAGCTGACTGGATGCGCCTCCTCCCGTGTCGAAGTAAAGACCGCCCGAGGTGTAGGATGTTTGCTTTGGAGTTTGGTAGAACCAGCCTCCAACAACGATAAGCCCGCCAACTGTTGATCCCGTTGGAGACGGAGGTATCACCGCTAGACCGGCCGCAGGCGTGCCAGATTCGACGTCTTCAATGGTGGTGAACT
>DATDGN010000153.1:0-4661 GCA_036522095.1 Candidatus Cybelea sp.
ACCGTCACGATGCCGTACTCGGCCGGGAGCAGCGCGCAGTGGGTGACGATGGCGCCGCCCAGCTTCGGCGAGACGCAGACGACGGCGTCGCCCTCGACCTGCAGATCCACGACGTCGGCGACGATGCCTGCGCCGAGTCGCACCAGGAGCTTTCCGGCGATGTCGCGCCCAGACAGCGTGTTCGGGATGAGCACCAGCGAGGGGCCGACCTTCTTCGCGACGGCCTCGAGATGGTCGACGACGGGATCGAGCAGGAATGCGTCGACGTCCCGGTCTTCGTCGACGAAGATCGTGTCCAGGGGATAAGCCTTGAGTTGTTCGGCGACCTGCGTGGCGCCCGAGCCGAGCACGACGACGTAGGCCTTGCCGCCAAGCGCGTCGGCGATCCGGCGCGCCTCGCTCGCGAGCTCGAAGGTGACCTTGCGGGTCTGTCCTTGGCGGTGTTCCGCGTATGCGATGACGTGCTTCATCAGACGAACTTCTTCTCGCGGAGAAACTCGAAGATCGCGGTCGCGCCGGCAGCGCCGTCGGCGGCCTCGACCATCTTGCCCTTTCCGCGCGCGGGCGGCGGCGCGAAGCTGCGGAGCTCGGCTTTCGACCCGCTCCTACCGACTGGCAGGTCGAGCGAGAGATCTGCGATGCCGATTGTGGCGATCGCCTTTTTCTTGGCGCCCATGATGCCTTTGAGCGAGGCGTAGCGCGGCTCGCCGAACGTCAGCGCGGTCGTGAGCAGCGCGGGTAACGGACCGCGAACGATTTGATAGCCCGCGTCGGTCTCGCGCTCGACCTCGAGCTTCCCGTCACTGATGTCGATCTTGCGCGCGTTCGTGATGCACGGCAAGCCCAAATGCTCCGCCAGCGCGCCGGGGACCGCGCCGCTGCTGCTGTCGTCGGTGAGCCCGCCGACGACGAGCAAATCGAACTCAAGCGTGCGCAGCGCCTTGGCCATGGCGTATGCGCTGGCCCAAACGTCGCTGCCCTCTAGCGCCGCATCGCTGAGAACCAGCGCGTCGTCGGCGCCCATCGCGAGCGCGCGGCGCAGGGTCTCCTTGAGCGTGTCGGGCCCCATCGAGAAGATCGTGACGCGCGAGTCGCCGCCCGCGCGCTCTTTCAGCTGTAGGCCGGCCTCGAGCGCGTACTCGTCGTACGGGTTGAGAACCGTCTCGACGCCGGTACGCACGAGCCGCTTCGTCGCTGGGTCGATCTTCTTTTCGGCGGTAGGCTCCGGAACGAGCTTAACCGTCACCACGATCTTCACGTGGTCGCTTGACCTCCGTCAGAAAACGGGGGGATGAAAAAATCTCCCTGCTTTTGGTTGTCTGCGGCCCGTGGACCTGCCGCGCGGTCGGGGAAGGGCGGCCCACTGCCGGCTCCAGAACCGGTCGACGATGCGTCGACTGAGCGTACCCCTGATCTGCCTCGCGCTGCTCGCACCCTGTGCCGCCTCGGGCAGCGGTTTCATCGCGAAGCCTTCGCTGGCCACGCAGCAGCGGCCCGCAACGCTCCAAGTCGACGCGTCGCACGCGGCCGACGGCATCTTGCGGGTGCACGAACGCATCCCCGCGGCCTCCGGCGCGTTCACGCTCGTATATCCGAAGTGGATCCCCGGCGAACACGAGCCGTCGGGGCCGCTCAACAACCTCGCCGCCTTGCGCGTCTCTGCCGCCGGCGCTCCCTTGGACTGGCGCCGCGACTCCGTCGACATGTACGCCTTTCACGTCAACGTTCCAGCGGGCGCGCAAGAGCTTGACGTCGACTTCGACGTGCTGATGAACGCGCCGGACGACGTCACCGCGACGCATTCGCTCGCCATCCTGCAATGGAACCGGGCATTGCTCTATCAGGACGGCGTCGATTCGCATCGCTACTTCGTCAGGCCCTCGATCGTACTGCCGGGCGGCTGGGACTTTGCGACCGCGCTGCGCGAGTCGGGACGCGACGGCAATCGGATCGACTTCGCCCTCACGCCGCTCAACATGCTGGTCGACTCGCCGCTCGACACGGGACGCTACGTCAAGAAATGGAACCTCTGGCAAGAAGGCGGAGCGTTCGTGCAGCTCGACGCGTTCGCAGACTACCCGCAAGACCTCGACATCGGCTCGAGCCTGCTGCGCGCCTATCAGCGCATGCCCGCCGAGGCCTTCGCGATGTACGGCTCGCGCCACTTCGCCGACTATCACGCGCTGCTGACGCTGAGCGAGTCAGTGGGCTTTCAGGGGATCGAGCATCACCAGTCGAGCGACAATCGCGCGGGCGACGACTTCTTGACCGATCCCGACCAATCGCTCTCCAATGGCGACCTGATCGCCCATGAGTTTTCGCACTCATGGAACGGCAAGTACCGCCGGCCGGCCGACCTGACGACGCCGAACTTCCAGGTGCCGCAGCTCACCGATCTGCTGTGGGTGTACGAGGGGATGAACCAGTATCTCGGCGACGTGCTCTCGTTCCGCTGCGGAATCCGCGAGCCGAAGACGTATTCGGAATATCTCGCGACGGTCTATGCCTCGATGGACTACGAGACCGGCCGCGCCACGACCCCGCTGATCGATCTCACGACCGGCGCGCCCCACTACTACGAGGCGCGCGGCGACTACCCCGCGATACGGCGCAAGGCGAACGACTTTTACGACGAGGGTGGGCTGGTGTGGCTCGACGTGGACACGATCATCCGCGAGCGCTCGCACGGCGCGCACTCGCTCGACACGTTCCTGCACCGCTTCACCGAGCCGGCGGTCACGGGACCGATCGTCGTCACGTACACGCGCGCCCAGGTCGAGAGCCTCTTGAACGAAATCGCGCCGTACGATTGGCACGACTTCTTCGAACGTTACGTGTACCGGCCGAACCCGCATCCGCCGAACGACGAGCTCGCCCGGGCCGGCTGGCGCATCGTGTATACGGCAAAGCCGAACGAGTTCATCACCGCGGGGCAGGCCGACGACCACGGGATAACGGGCTGGTACGCGTACGGCGCGGACCTCAACGCCGAAGGCGCCGTGCGCGACGTGCGCGAGAACTCGGCCGCGTGGCGGGCCGGGCTCGCACCCGGCATGCACATCCTCGCCGTCGACGGGCAGCAGTTCTCGGCCGAGGTGCTCGCCTACGCGCTGCGCCGCGCGCAGCGCTCCAACGCGCCGATCGCGCTGATTACGACGCAGAACGGCTGGTATCAGACCTTCTCGCTCGACTACCACGAGGGGATCCGCTACCCGCACCTGGAGCGCGTCGCGGGCACGCCCGATATGCTGGCCGAGATCGCCGCCCCCCACGCAAAGTAACCGGGCAACCAACCGTCGAACAGCGCGGCCGGAGGTTTTTCCCTATGCTTCTTACTCGATCAATTTTCACGTCACTCGTGCTCGCGATCGCGCTCACCGCAGCCGGGGCGGCGTCGTCGCCGGTCATCGTGACGCCGGACACCGCGAAGTGGCAGCCGGTACCGAACTTCAAGGGATGGGAGATGGCGATGGTCGTCGGCAATCCCGCAAAGGCGGATGCCTACTACGCGTATCTGCTCAAAGCGCCGGCCGGCGGCGTGGCACCGCCGCACTATCACGGCATGACGGAGAACGTCACGATCCTGAGCGGCGAGCTGATGGTCGGACTTGGCGACAAGATGGACACTTCCAAGATGAAGCCGCTCGGCCCGGGCAGCGTCGTTTCGATGCCTGCCGGCGTGCACCACTACGCGATGGCGAAGGGAACCACCATCTTGGAGATTAGCGGCATCGGCCCGGACACGACAACGCTGCTCCACCACTAGCATCGTGCGCGCGCCAGCCACGCTCGTCGCCGCAAGCCTTGCGCTCAGCGGCTGCGCCGGCGTTTCTTCGGCGGTCCCGCCGCCGATGAGCGGCGATTCCGTCGCAGCCGTCCCGGCGCGTTTGCAGGACCACGCGATCATCGGCTTCAGCGTCGATACGCCCGATCGCGCGGCCACCGCGGCGCGCGAAGGCGTAGACAAGACGATCCTCTACAACGGGTCGCCGGCGCCCAGCACTGCGCTCGCGCAGGCGCTCAAGGCGCACGGCATCGCGGTGATCAACGGCAGCGTCTCCGGACTCCTTTTCTACTGGGAGTGCCATCGCACGCACACGGTCAAGCCGCCGCCCAAGAGCTATGACTACAACCCGTACTGCCGCACCGACGAGGACCCAGAATACGGAATCGAGGCGGCCGTGCTGCGCCGTTTGGGCGAGATTCTCGAGCGCGACGCAACGCTGCCCTACGTCGTGGGCTACTGGGTGCTCGACGACTGGGCGTGGTGGGATCCGGGCAGCGGCCGGCGGCTGCTGCAGAAAGTTCACGCGCTCATCGCCGCGCGAATGCCGGGACGCCCCGCGATTTGCGGGTTCGGCGCCGGCCTAGGCTTGCCGGGACACGCCAACTGGAATCCCGGCACCGCCGCCAACTATTCGAACTCGGGCTGCGACATCGTCGGATGGTACAACTACTCACCCTTCGGCCGGCGCCATCCGTCGATGGGCAAGAAGCTCGACTGGACTATGAAGTCGCTGCTCCCCGCCATGCGGCGCAGCCTCGAAAAGTACGGCTGGCGGATGCAGCGGACGCCGCTATACGGAATCGGGCAAGGCTGGGGAGGCTCGTACGAAAACCGCTTCTATAAGCCCGGCCTCACCCGCTCGGAGGTCGTCGAT
>DATDGN010000154.1:0-2755 GCA_036522095.1 Candidatus Cybelea sp.
GCTCGGCATCGACACGGCTCGCGCGCTGCTCGAGTATCTTCCGTTCCGCTACGATGACCTGCGCTTCCCGACGCGCGCGGCTCGGCTCGGAGAAGCGGGCGGCGAGGAGAACGCGGTCGGGACGGTCGTCGCGGTCGAGGAGCGGCGCGTCCGCGGGCTCGAGATCGTCGAGGCGGAGTTGAGGGACGACGCCGGCGACCGGTTCGTCGCGAAATGGATCGGCCGAAATCGCTACGTGTACGGACGCTTCCGGGAAGGGATGCGCCTGTTCGTGCGCGGCCGCATCGAGCGCAATTTCTCGGGTCCGATCGTCAACGTCGCGCATTACGGCGTGTTGGCCGAAGGGCAGGAGTATCGCGGCGAGCTGGTCCCGATCTATCGCGCGAGCAAAGACTTGGCGAGCCGCAAGATCGCAGCCGTGGTGAAGAAGAACCTGCCGCGTTTGCTCGAGGTGTCGCCGGAGGATGCGCTGCCGGCGTCGCTGACGGCCGCGCGGCGCTATCCGCGGCTGCGCGACGCGTATCGGGCGGTGCACGCGCCGCAGACGCCGGAGGAGGCGCAGCGCGCCCGGGAGCGCTTCGTCTTCGCGGAGTTCCTCACGCTCGCGACGGCGGCGCAGCTGCGCCGCAGCGAGCGCGAGCGCGACCACGACGCGCGCGCCCTGCGCGTTCCGCCCGATCTGCTGCAGCGCCTCGAAAACGTGCTGCCGTTCGCACTGACCGAGGCGCAGCGCAAGGTGATCCGCGAGATTTGGGCCGACATGCGCCGCGACGTACCGATGAATCGCCTGTTGCAGGGCGACGTCGGAAGCGGCAAGACGCTGGTTGCGGCGGCCGCGGTGTTGCTGGCGGCGGAGAACGGATTGCAGTCGGCGCTGATGGCTCCCACCGAGCTGTTGGCGTGGCAGCACGCGGGCAAGCTCGCGCCGCTGCTCCAGCCGTTTGGGTTGGGCGTCGAGGCGCTCTTCGGCAGCCAGAGCGCGCGGTCGCGCGCCGCGGCGCTCGAAAAGCTCGCGAACGGCGCGGCCGCGCTCGCCGTCGGCACGCACGCTCTCCTCGAGGAACGCGTCGACTTCGATCGGCTCGGGCTCGCGATCATCGACGAACAACACCGCTTCGGCGTCGAGCAGCGCGCGCGGCTGCGCGCCAAGGCGATCTCGCCGCATACGCTCCACATGACGGCGACGCCGATCCCGCGCACGCTCGCGCAGTCCGTCTACGCGGATCTCGACCTCTCGATCATCGACGAGCTGCCGCCGGGCCGAACGCCGATCGAGACGTTCGCCGTCCGCGCGAGCCGCCTCGAGCGCGTCTACGAGTTCGTGCGCGCCAACGTGGCCAAGGGTCACCAGACCTACATCGTCGCGCCGGCGATCGACGAGAGCGAGGAGGGGACGCTCACGAGCGCCGTGGCGGAAGCCGAGAGACTCGCGGCTAACGTGTTCGGCGACCTGCGGCTAGGCCTGCTGCACGGCCGTCTCGCATCGCGTGAAAAGGAGGAAACGATGGCGCGCTTCGTGCGCGGAGAGCTCGACGTTCTCGTCGCGACCACGGTGGTCGAGGTGGGCGTGGACGTCGCCAACGCAACGACGATGGTCGTGCTGGACGCGCATCGCTACGGCCTCGCGCAGCTGCACCAGCTGCGCGGACGCGTCGGCCGCGGCGCCGCGAAGTCGTATTGCGTCCTCGTCTATCCGGACGACGCCGGCGACCGCGAACGCCTCGAGATTTTGACGGGAACGACCGACGGCTTCGAGATCGCCGACGAGGATTTGAAGCTGCGCGGTCCGGGCCACCTGGCGGGCACGGTCCAATCCGGCACGGCGGATCTGCGCTTCGGCGACCTCGTCCGAGACGTCGATGTCTACCGCGCGGCCCGTAGCGCCGCGGAGGCGATCGTCGCGCGGGATCCCGTGCTGGAACGCTCCGAGCACGCGGGGCTGCGCGCGGCGCTCGAGTCGCAACCCAGCACGCGCGCGCTGGTGATCTCATCATGACGCGGCGAGCGGGGATGGTCGCCGCGCTCGCGGCGCTGGCGACCTGCGCCGCGGTCCCGGCCGCCGCCGGAGCCACCACCGACGTCGCGCGCGCGACGCTTTCAAACGGGCTGCGCGTCATCGTCGTGCGCGACACCCTCGCGCCGGTCGCGACCGCGATGCTGGACTACCGGGTCGGTTCCGACGAGCAGTGGATCCCGGGACTCGCGCACGCCACGGAACACATGATGTTCCGCGGGAGCGCGACGCTATCGTCCTCGCAGCTGATGGACGCGGTCAGCGTCACGGGCGGCGACTTCGACGCTCAGACGCAGTCCACGATCACGCGCTACTTCTTCACGGTTCCATCGGCGGACTTGGACATCGCGCTGCGCGCGGAGCGCTCGCGAGCGACCGGATTACTGATCGCGCCGCAGCAGTGGAATCAGGAACGCGGCGCTATTACGCAAGAGGTCCAGCAAGACAACAGCAACGCGTTTTACCGGCTGTTCGTCAGCATGCAGCAGCGGCTCATCGGCGGGACGCCGTACGCCAAGAACGGGCTGGGCACCGTAGCCGGCTTCGCCCACACGGTGACCGCGACGCAGATACGCCGCTTTTACGAGCGGTGGTACCATCCGAACAACGCCGTGTACGTCATCGCGGGCGACGTGGATCCCGCGGCGACGATCGCGCGGGTTCGGGCCCTCTTCGGCGGCATTCCGGCTGCGCCGCTTCCGGCGCGCTCGCCGGTTCACTTTAGACCGCTGCGAGCGGCGA
>DATDGN010000155.1:0-2396 GCA_036522095.1 Candidatus Cybelea sp.
AACGATTTGCCGCCATTGCGGCTGTGCGCGCGCCGACAACGGCGAGCGTGATCCACAAAATCGCGTGCCACGACGGAAAACCGCGTGCGCCGAGCACCGCGCCGACGTAGGCGAACGGCAGCGCGAAGAGCGTATGCTCGATCCGGATCTCGCGCAGGAAGATCGCGAAGAGCCTCACGGTTTTCGTTCCGGTCCCTGGCCCGACCACGCGTCCGGCGCGAGCGCACGCCCGATTTTGTCCAAGCCGTATTCGCGCCAGCGGTCGTGTACGAGCTCGCGCGTCGAAGCGTCCATGATCATGTCGGGAGGCCACTCGCGCGAATAGCCTTCGGACGCGCCCTTGCGCGTTGCGTCGATCCCGACCTTGACGCCGTACGCGACGCTGTACGAGCCGTGGTCGAGGTCGTCGACCGGTCCCGGCATCATGACGACGTCCCGTTCCGGCGCCAAATTGTTGAGCACGAACCACGCGACCTCGCGCGTGTTCTGGACGTCGACGTCGGAGTCCACGACGATCAGAACGCGCGTCAGCATCATCATGTGGCCGAGGCCCCACAGGGCGTTCATCACCTTCTTGGCCTGGCCGGGATACGACTTGCGGATCGACACGATTGCGAGGTTGTGAAATCCGCCTTCGACCGGAAGGTTCATATCGACGACCTCGGGCAGCATCGCCTGCAACAACGGCAGGAAGATGCGCTCCGTCGCCTTGCCGAGCCACGCGTCCTCCATCGGCGGCTTGCCGACGACGGTCGCAGGATAGATCGGATCGCGCCGGTGCGTGATGCACTCCACTACAAATGTCGGGTAACGATCGGCGAGGCTGTAGACGCCGGTGTGATCGCCGAACGGGCCCTCGGTGCGCACGTCCTCGTTGTCGACGTATCCCTCGAGCACGAACTCGGCCTCGGCCGGCACCATGAGATCGACGCTCTTCGCGCGGACGAGCTCCACGGGTTTACCGCGCAGGAGGCCCGCAAACGCGAACTCATCGAGCAACGGCGGCAGCGGCGCGGTGGCGGCATACGTCAGCGCGGGATCGGTGCCGATCGCGACGGCGACGGGAACCTTGGCGCCCCACGCGTCCGCGTGCTCGCGTCCTTGCTTGTGGCGCTGCCAATGCATCGCGGTCTCGCGCGGTCCGAAGACTTGCATGCGGTACATTCCGACGTTGTTGCGGTTGGTGCGCGGATCTTTCGTGATGACGAGCGGCAGCGTGATGAACGGCCCAGCGTCGAGCGGCCACGTCGTGAGTACGGGAAGCTTCGTGAGATCAGGCTCGGTCACGACGACCTGTTGAACGCCGCCGCCGCGCACGACCTTGGGGATCGCGTTGGCGAGCGGCGCGAGGCGCAGCGTTCCCCACACCTTCGAAATCAGCGATCCCGAGGGCGGCGTCACGGCGATGAGCTCGCGGATCCGCTGCCCGACGGCGTCGAGGTCCGGCGCATCCAGCGCCATCGCCATGCGCCGGTGCGTCCCGAATTGATTGGTCAGCACCGGAAAACTCGACCCCTTCACGTTGGCGAAGAGCAGGGCCGGTCCGCCGGCCTTCACGACCCGGTCGGTGATCTCGCTGACCTCGAGGCGCGGATCGACGCTCGCCGTGACGACGTGCAGCTCGCCGGCTTTACGCAACGCGTCGACGAAGGCGCCGAGGGAGTCGAAGGGCATGGCGCGGTGATTTACGCGCCCGGGCCCCCGACTACTCCACGCGCGCGGGTATGGCCGCGACGAAGCGCGCGCCGCCGCTGGGCGCTTCGCCCACCGTCACGGCGCCGTCGTGCGCGCGCGCGATCCAGCGCACGATCGCGAGCCCCAGGCCCGTCCCCGAGCCGTCGTCGGCGCGCCGATAGAATCTCTCGAAGATGCGCTCGCGCTCGGCGGGCGGAACGCCCTCGCCGTCGTCGTCGACTACGATTTCGCTATAGCGGCCGTTTTGCTGCGACGCGACGGACACGCTCGCGCGCGCGTGACGAATCGCGTTCTCGAGCAGGTTGCGCGTCAGTTCGCGCAAACGCCGTTCGTCGCCGTCGACGATCGCGCTCGCCGGCGAGACCCGCAGCGCGATGCCGTGCGCGTCCGCGACCGGCTGCGTGTCGCGCGAGGAACGCGTGACGATCGAGGCGAGGTCGACCGGCTCGCAGTGTAGCGCTCGCCGCGCCGGATCGCGCGCGAGCGTCAGCAGATCGCTGACGACGTCGGACGCGTCGATCGCGTCGCGCGAGATCGCCTCGAACGCCTCGCGGCTCTCCGGAGTCGCGTCGGTTCGCGCCGCCTGAGCGATGGCCGCGATGGCCGTCAACGGGGAGCGCAGCTCGTGCGCCGCGTCCGCGGTGAATCGCTTCTGCGTCTCGATCGCCTGGCGCAGGCGCTCGAGCAGCCCGTTCAGCTCC
>DATDGN010000156.1:0-2109 GCA_036522095.1 Candidatus Cybelea sp.
AGCGGCTCGGAGCACATGCTGCACAGCTTCACCGGCGGCAGCGACGGAAGCTATCCCACGTCGACGCTCGCGAAGGACGGAAGAGGGACGCTGTACGGCACGACGGAGTACGGCGGCAGTCCGGCCAATGCCGGCGTCGTCTTTGCGATCGAGGGGCAATCCGGCTCGGAGCGCGTCCTGCTCGCGTTCAACAGCGCTGCCCGAGGTGAGTATCCAATCGGCGGAATCCTCGTCGTCAACGGCGCTTTGTTCGGCACCGCGTCGTACGGCGGAAGCGCGTCCGCCGGCATCGCGTTCCAGCTCTAAATCGGCTAGGGATCCTCTTCGTTGAGCCCGGCGTAGGGGCCGGGCTTGAACGGGGGCGCCTTGATGTGCTTGAACCTGCGCGGCTTCTGCGTGAAGTCGAAGGCGTCGGACAGGTCGTCGGCGCGCGCGTCGGTGCCGTGAAGCGCACCCTTGGGGATGCCAAACGTCTCTTCGGCGAAGGCCAGGATGCTGCCGAAGTCGTGACGCTTCTTCGAAACGTATGCGCGACGCGCGTACGGCGAGATCACGATCAACGGAACGCGGAAGCCGACCTCATAGAAATTATCGATCGGCGGCGGTACGTGATCGTACCAGCCTCCCCAGTCGTCCCACGTGACGAAGATGGCCGTGTCCTTCCAGTTGGCGCTCTCGCCGATCGCGTTGACGATGGCCGCCACCCACGACGGTCCCTGCGTCGTGCTGTGCTTGCCGGCGTGATCCGACCACGTGTTGCCCGGAATGATCCACGTCACGGCGGCTAGACGGCCCTTTTTTATGTCGCTCAAGACGGTGGTTGCAGGCCAGACGACGTTTTTGTAGTCGGGTCCGTAGCGCACGTGCCGGACCGCGTCGAAGCCGTGCCAGATACCGGGGCCGCCGTTATCCTGATAGTGCCGCCAGGTCACGCCCTTGTCGTCAAGCAGATCGGAGAGCACCGGAAAATCGAAGCACGGATACGGCGTCGGACCCGCGGATCCGTTGAGCGGATCGATCGTTTTAACCGTGGTCTTGTCGCGAGCATCGCAGCCGCCCGGCGCGCCCTCATTCGACTTGCCCTCGCGCGGATTAGCCGCGACGTAATAGGGTTCCAGCTTTTCGTCGGTCGCGCGGCCGCTGATGATGTACAGATGCGAGGGGAAGCTCGGGCCTTCGTTGTCCTGGAACATGTGATCGCCGAAGACGTACTGTGCCGCCATCTCATGATACGGCTTGACCTCTGCAGCTGGAGCGTAGCCGAACGGCCGCAGATGGATGCTCGGGGGCAGGCCCCGGTCGAAACCGTCCATTTTGCCGTCGTCGTAATCGGTTATGAACGAGCCGTGTCCGTGGCCGAGGTCGTAACCCGCCGCCAGCGAGATGGGCTGCAGCAGTACGGGCACTCCCTGCGAATCGATGGCCCACTTGGAAATGTCGGCGCCCGGAAGGCCCTGAAACAGGTAGTCCGGCGTGCGGTTCTCCTGAAAGACGATCACGACGTGGCGAATCGGAGAATGCATCCGAAACGGCTGCGCGAAGGAGTCTTGCAGGGCGCCCGGCACGGCTCCCAGCGGCGGCATCATCGGCGCCTGAGTTTGACCGCCCCCGCACGCCGCCAGCGTACACGCGAAGGCGGCACACGCCAACGCGCGTTCCGTTCCCATGCCTACGAATATACCCAAATCGCCTCCCCGGCGCCTTCTAACCGGGTGACTGCTGGCCTTGTCTTTAGAAATTTCCCAACCGGTGTTTTGAGGCCGCGTTGATTGGCACCCGAACCGGCCGGCCATACCATACCAAATTATGCCGGTCGCCGCTCTGATCGCGGCCCTTTCGGGCCATCTGAACACCTGGTCGTGCACCGCCGGGCAGGCACGAGTGCCGTCCACCTGCGGCACCTACACGGTGTACGAGAACCGCGCCGCCGGCTCGGGCCGCACGATCGAGCTGGGCTTCATCGTCATCCGGGCCACGCACCCGTCGAACCACGCCATCGCGTGGAATCCGGGCGGCCCGGGAGCCGCTTCGACGGCCTCGGCCAACGACGTTGCCGACGGAGCCTTTCCACGCGAGCTCAGCGCGCTGCGGGACGGCTATGACGTCCTG
>DATDGN010000157.1:0-16186 GCA_036522095.1 Candidatus Cybelea sp.
ATCCGGGCGCAAGCGTGCGACCAAGGAAGCCAAGGAAGCGTAATGGGGCAGAAGATTCACCCGGTCGGCATGCGCCTGGGCATCACGCGCACGTGGGACAGTCGCTGGTTCGAGAAAAAGCATTACGTCGACTGGCTGCACGAAGACGTCGCGATTCGCAAGTCGTTCAATCGCTGGATGCGCTCCGCGTCGATCAGCAAGATCGAGATCGAGCGGCGCGCGAACCAGGCCCGCGTGATCGTCAACACCGCGAAGCCGGGCATCATCATAGGCAAGCGCGGCGTGGGCATCGACGATATCCGCAAGAACCTCGAGCTGCTCACCGGCAAGAACGTCGCGGTCAACGTGATGGAGATCTCGCATCCTGAGCTCGATGCGCGTCTCGTGGCGCAGAACATCGTCGACCAGCTCGAGAAGCGCATCGCGTTCCGGCGCGCCATGAAGCAGGCGATCATGCGGACGATGCGCGCGGGAGCGCGCGGCATCAAGGTGCAAGTCTCGGGCCGCCTCGGCGGCGCGGAGATCGCGCGCACGGAGCACAACGCGGACGGCAAGGTACCGCTGCACACGCTGCGCGCAGACATCGACTATGCGCAAGTCGAGGCGTTCACCACGTTCGGACGGATCGGCGTCAAAGTTTGGATCTATCGCGGCGAGGTGCTGCCGGATCAGTCGCGCACCGACGGCGCGCCGCGCGACCGCGCCGATCGTGGGCGCGAGCGCCGCGAGCGCGGAGGCCGCGGACGCGGACGCGAGCCGCGCATCGCTCCTCCGCCGCGTTCCGCACCGGCTGTGGAGCCGGCGCCGGAGCCGGTGGAGGTTGAACCTGCACCCGAACCCGTCGCGGTGCAAGCGGCGCCCGAGCCCGTCGTCGTGCAACTCGCGCCCGAGCCCGTCGTCGTGCAACTCGCGCCCGAGCCGGTGGTATCGCAGCCCGCGCCGGAGCCGGTGGTGGAGACGCGCGAGGTGACTGAATAAGATGCTGACTCCCAAGCGCGTCAAGTGGCGCAAGACGCAGCGCGGCCGCATGTCGGGGGCCGCGACGCGCGGTAACTCGCTGAGCTTTGGCGACTACGGCCTGCAAGCGATGGAGCCGTGCTGGATGACCAATCGTCAGATCGAGGCGGCTCGTATCGCTATGACCCGTCACATCAAACGTGGCGGCAAGGTCTGGATCAAGGTGTTCCCCGACAAACCGGTGACGAAGAAGCCGGCCGAAGTCCGCATGGGTTCGGGCAAAGGCAATCCCGAGCTCTGGGTCGCCGTGGTCCGCCCGGGCCGCGTGCTCTTCGAGCTGTCCGGCGTCGCGCCCACGACGGCGCGCGAAGCGTTGCAGCGAGCCGCCTCAAAACTGCCGATCAGCACGAAGATCATCTCTCGCGAGGAGGCAGCGTGAAACACAAGGAGCTCGACGGACTGCGCGATCTCACCGTGAAGGAGCTGCAGCAGAAGGCGCGCGACGCCAAGGCTGAGCTCTTCAACTTGCGCTTCGCCCTGCGTACCGGACATCTGACCGACTTCAGCAAGATTCGGGCCATGCGCCGCTCCTACGCGCAGATTCAAACGGTCATCTCCGAGAAGCGTCTCGCTGAGGGTGAACATGGAGCAGCGTAATCCTGAGCCTGTTGAAGGATCAGCCCGCGGCACTCGGCGCGTGAAGCAGGGGCGAGTGGCCTCGGACAAGATGGACAAGACGATTGTCGTCGTGTCCGAGACGCGCGTGCCGCACGCGGCGTACGGCAAGATCGTGCGCAAGTCGGCGCGGTTTAAGGCGCACGACGAGCGCAACGAGGCGCACGTCGGCGACGTCGTGCGGATCATAGAGTGCCGCCCGCTCTCGCGCGACAAGCGCTGGCGCCTGATAGAGATCGTGGAGCGCGCGCGATGATCCAGCAAGAGTCCCGGCTGAAGGTGGCCGATAATAGCGGGGCCCGCGAGCTGCTCGTGATCCACGTCACCGGCGGCGGCCGCCACGTGTACGCGCACGTGGGCGACGTCGTCGTCGGGACGGTCAAGAGCGCGATCCCCGGCGCGGCGGTCAAGAAGGGCCAGGTCGTGAAGGCCGTCGTCGTGCGGACGAGCGCGCCGATCCGCCGCGGCGACGGTTCCGTCGTGCGCTGCGACGACAACGCATGCGTGATCATCAAGGGCGAGAAGGACAACCTCGATCCGCGCGGCACGCGCGTCTTCGGCCCGGTCATGCGCGAGCTGCGCGAGCGCGGGTTCCTGAAGATCGCCTCGCTGGCGCCGGAGGTGCTATGAGATGATTATCAAGGGAGACACGGTGATGATCCGCCGCGGGAAGGAACGCGGCAAGCGCGGGACGGTCAAGGCGATTCACGCGGCCGCGGGAACCGCGACGGTCGAGGGCGTGAACGTCGTGAAGCGCCACACGAAGCAGGGCGCGAAGTCCGGCAACATGGGCGGCGCCATGCAGACCGGCGGCATCATCGAGAAAGAGTCACGGCTGCCCATCTCTGCGCTCCAATACATCTGCGAGAAGTGCAAGCTGCCGACGCGCCTGCGCCACGGGCGGAGCTCCGACGGCGCCGTGCACCGCATCTGCGCGCGCTGCGGCGAGCCGGCGCGCGATTCGGCGAAGGGAGCTTAGTCTTGGAACGGCTCAGAGAGACGTACGAGCAGCAGATCCGTCCGCGGCTGCAGGAGCGCTTCGGCTACAAGAACGTCAACCAGATCCCCAAGTTAGATAAGGTCGTGGTCAACATGAGCGTCGGGGAGGCGATCGTCAACCCGAAGGCGCTCGATGCCGCGGTCAGCGAGCTCGCGGCCATTACGGGTCAGCGCCCGATCGTGACGAAGGCGAAGAAGTCCATCGCGGCGTTCAAGCTGCGCGCGGGCACGAGCATCGGCGCGAAGGTGACGCTGCGCGGCGACCGGATGTACGTGTTCGTCGACAAACTCTTCAACGTCGTGCTGCCGCGCATCCGCGACTTCCGAGGCCTGCCGGCGAAGTCGTTCGACGGGCGCGGAAACTACAATCTTGGTCTGCGGGAACAGCTCGTGTTTCCGGAGATCAATTTCGACAAGGTCGACAAGACTCGCGGCATGGACGTCACCATCGTGACGACGGCCAAGACCGACGAGGAGGCCTCCGAGTTCTTGACGGCGATGGGCTTGCCGCTGCAGAAGCCGGCGCCGTCGGCCGCAGGGAAGCAGAGATAGACTAGAGTGGCAAAGACGAGTTTGATCATCAAGTCGCGTCGCGCGCCGAAGTTCCAGGTGCGGCGCCACAACCGTTGCAGGGTATGCGGGCGTCCGCGCGGCTATCTGCGGAAGTTTGCGATGTGCCGCATCTGCTTTCGCGAAAACGCACACGCCGGCGTCGTGCCGGGCGTGACCAAGGCGTCGTGGTGAAGGAGACGGGAGGGAACCTCTGATGTCAGTAACCGATCCGATCGCCGACATGCTCACGCGCATTCGCAACGCGAACACCGCCAACCACAAGACGGTGGACGTTCCGGCGTCGCGTACGAAGCAAGCGATCGCGAGGATTCTCCAAGACGAGGGATTCATCGAGGGGTTCGAGCGCGTGTCGGAGGGCCCGCAGGGGACAATCCGCATCGCGCTGCGCTACGGCCCCGAAAAGGAGAAGATCATAACGGGCCTGCGGCGCATCTCGCGCCCCGGGCTGCGCGTCTACACGCCCAAGACCGAGATTCCGCGCGTGCTCGGCGGCCTCGGCTTGGTCATCCTGTCGACGCCGCAAGGAATCATGTCCGGCAAGAGCGCGCGCAAGCGCGGCATCGGAGGAGAGGTCCTTGCGTACGTCTGGTAAGGGAGTCCCGCCGTGTCGCGCGTAGGAAAACTGCCGGTGACGCTGCCGTCCGGCGTCGACGTGAAGATCGACGGCGGCGAAGTGCTGGTCAAAGGTCCGAAGGGAGAGCTGCGTCAGCGCATCCTCGCGGATGCGGTCGATGTCCGCCTGGACGACGGCAAGGTGATCGTCGATCGTAAGGGCGACGCGAAGCGGCATCGCAGCGCGCACGGCCTCACGCGGACGCTGATCGCGAACATGGTCGAAGGCGTGAGCCAGGGGTTTCGCAAGAGCCTCGAGATCAGCGGCGTCGGCTATCGCGTCGCGAAATCGGGCGAGCGGCTCAATTTGAGCCTGGGCTTTTCGCATCCCGTCGCGTTTACCGCGCCCAAGGGTGTGGCGCTGACCGTCGAGGGTCAAACTAAGATTCACGTCGACGGGATCGACAAACAGGCGGTCGGCCAGGTGGCGGCGGAGATTCGGCGCCTGCGTAAACCGGAGCCGTATAAAGGCAAGGGCATACGATATGAAGGCGAGCGCATTCGCAAGAAGCTCGGCAAGGCCGGAAAGGCAGCCAAGAAGTAGTGGATAAGGCGCACGCGCGGGCCGCGCGTCACGTTCGGCTGCGCAAGAAAGTCGCCGGAACCCCGGAACGGCCGCGCCTTTGCGTGCGCCGGTCGCTGCATCATATCTACGCATCGCTCGTCGACGACGCGAAGGGACACACGCTCGCGATCGCGTCGACGCGCGACAAGTCGCTTGCTGCCGATCTGGCGTCGCGCACAAACGTGGGCGCGGCCGCTGCGGTCGGCTCGGCGATCGCGGCGAAAGCCAAGGCGGCGGGCATCTCACAAGTCGTGTTCGATCGCGGCGGCTATAAGTATCACGGCCGCGTGCGCGCCCTCGCGGACGCCGCGCGCGAAGGGGGGTTGACGTTCTGATGCAGTACCGTGGCCGTGAACGCGATTCGAGCGGATTGGAAGAGACCGTGGTGCGCGTCAATCGCGTCGCCAAGGTCGTCAAGGGCGGGAAGCGCTTCAGCTTCAGTGCGCTCGTGGTCGTCGGCGACCGGAAGGGCAAGGTCGGCTTCGCGATCGGCAAGGCGGGCGAGGTGCCGGAGGCGATTCGCAAAGCCGTCGAACAGGCCCGCAAGAGTCTGGTTACCGTCGCGATGGTCGAGCGGACGATTCCGCACGAGGTGCGGCACGAGGTCGGCGCCGCGACGGTGCTGCTGAAGCCCGCGGCGCCCGGCACCGGCGTGATCGCCGGCGGATCGATGCGGGCGGTGTTGGAGCTAGCCGGCATCCACGACATTCTCACGAAGTGTCTCGGAACGACCAACCCGATCAACGTCGTGATGGCAACCATCTCGGCGCTGCGCTCGCTGCGTACGGCGGAACAGGTGGCGGCGATGCGGGGCAAAACGGTCAAGGAACTTTACACCGCTGCGGCTGAGACGGCATAGACATGGCAGAGAAGCAGCTCCTCAAACTCGGCGATCTCAAACCGGCACCCGGCAGCCGGCCCAAGCGGCAGCGCATCGGGCGCGGACACGGATCCGGCATGGTGAAGACCGGCGGCGAGGGCGGCAAGGGTCAAACCGTGCGCTCCGGCGGCGGCAAAGGACCCGCGTTCGAGGGCGGCCAGACGGCCTGGTCGCGGCGCCTTCCGCACGGGCGCGGCTACTCGCAGAAGGCGCGCGACACCGGACACTTCCGGACGCGATTCGCCGTCGTTAACCTGCGCCAGCTCGCGCACTGGGATCCCGCGGTCGAGGTGACGCCCGAATCGCTGCGCGACCACGGGCTCGTGAAGGCGCTCCTCGACGGCGTCAAGATTCTCGGCACCGAGTCGGATGCCGCGCTCCCCGCGGGTCTGCGCCTGCGCGACGTGTTCTTCTCCAAGAAAGCTCGAGAGGCACTCACCGCCGCCGGCGCCCGCCTCGAAGACCTCTCAGCGTCGTCCTGAGCTTGTCGAACGATGTTTGACAACCTGCGGGCCGCGGTGCTCGTCCCCGAGATCCGTCAGCGCATCCTGTTCGTGTTCTTCGCGTTCGCGTGGTTCGTGTTCATGATCCACGTGCAGCTGCCGAACGTGAACCAGGAGGCGTGGCAGCGCGTGCTGCAGAGCGGCGCGTTCTACAACCTGCTCGGCTTCCTATCGGGCGGCGCGCTCCAGAAGCTGTCGATCATCGCAATGGGCATCACGCCGTACATCAACGCCTCGATCATCATGCAACTGATGACGGTGGTGTTGCCGCAGCTCGAAGAGATGGCCAAGAAAGGCGGCGAGGAAGGCCGTAAGAAGATCAGCCAGTACACGCGCTGGCTGACGATCGTGCTGGCGACGATCCAGGCGACGTTCATGGCGGTCTCGATGGAGCGCTCGGGCGTGTTCTACGATACCTCGACGTGGTATCTGCTCTACGCGATCATCGCGATGGTCGGCGGCACGCTCTTCCTGATGTGGCTCGGCGAGCAGATCAGCGACAAGGGAATCGGCAACGGCGTTTCCTTAATCATCTTCATCGGCATCGTGCTGCGTTACCCGCAGTACGTCACGCAGACCTACGCGTCGGCCAGCCAGGGCGCGGAGTCGCTGCTGAACCTGGTGCTGTACATCCTGATCGCCGTCTTCATCATCGTCTCGATCGTGTTCCTCTACCAGGGACAGCGCCGGGTGCCCGTCCAACAGGCGCGGCGCGTCGTGGGTCGCAAGATGTTCGCCGGGCGATCCACGTACATTCCCTTGCGCCTCAACAACGCCGGCGTGATCTCGATCATCTTCGCGATCTCGATCCTGCTCTTGCCACAGCAGGCGCTTTCGTGGTTCGGCCGGGGCCAGGCGATCACGGGTACGGGAATCTGGGCGGCCGTCCAGCACGGGATGCAGAATTTTTCCGCGTGGCTCAACGTCTGGTTCACACCCAACGGCGTGCTCTACAATATCGTCTACTTCTTGCTGGTCGTGGTCTTCACGTTCTTCTATAGCTCCGTCGTGCTCAACACGCGCGACGTGGCCGACAACCTGAAGAAGACCGGCGCTTTCGTGCCCGGAATTCGGCCGGGACAGCCTACGGTCGACTACCTCAATAAGATCCTGATCCGTATCACCACGGCGGCCGCGATCTATCTCGGGCTGCTCGCGGTGCTGCCCGGCGCGGTCCAGCGCGGGCTGTCCGTCACCACGTTCTATCTCGGCTCCACGTCGCTGCTCATCGTGGTGGGCGTGGCGCTCGACACGATCACGCAGATCGAGGCGCGGCTGGCCATGCGCGACTACCGCGGCTTCATCAAACGGTAAGGGCCGCGCGCAACACCATGCGCTTGGTCTTCCTCGGGCCTCCCGGCGCCGGAAAGGGGACTCAGGCGCGCCTGCTCGAGCAGCGCTTCGGGCTACGTCAGATCTCGACGGGCGACATTCTGCGCGCGAATCGCGCGCGCGGTACGAAGCTCGGAAACCACGCCGGGGGCTACATGCGACGGGGCGAGCTCGTTCCCGACGACCTCGTCATCCACATGATCGAGAGCGAGCTCGAGCACACCGGAAGCGGCTTCGTGATGGACGGCTTTCCGCGCACCGTCGCGCAGGCCGAGGCGCTCGACGCGATGCTGGCGCGGCGGCGTCAGCCGCTCAATGCCGCGGTGCTCTTCTCGGGAGACCGCGCCGAGCTGATCCGGCGGCTTGCTTCGCGCTGGACGAACCCACGCAACGGCCGCACGTATAACGCGATCACGAATCCGCCCAGGGTCACCGGCATCGACGATGAGGACGGCGGCGAGCTGATTCAACGCGAAGACGATCGCGCAGAGACGGTCGCGAAGCGCCTTGAGGTGTACGACGCACAGACGAAGCCGCTCGCCGAGTATTATCGCAAGAACGGCAAACTGCTGGAGGTCGACGCGCTCGCGAGCATGGACGCTGTGGCCGATCGGATAGCCGGCGCGATCGGCGCCGAGCACGCGGATGCGTAAAGCGGCCGCATGATCACGCTCAAATCGCCGCGTGAGATCGAGCTGATGCGGCGCAGTGGGAAGATCACCGCGACGGTGCTGACCGCGCTGATGCAGGCCGTGCGCCCGGGCATCGCGACCAATGAGCTGGACCGCATGGCGGAGGAACAAATTCGCCGGGCGGGCGGCGTGCCGACCTTCAAGGGCTATAACGGCTTTCCGGCATCGATCTGCGCGTCGGTCAACGACGAGGTCGTGCACGGGATTCCCGGTTCGCGCGTCTTGAAAGAGGGCGACTTGCTGTCCATCGATATCGGGACGACGCTCGAGGGCTACGTGAGCGACAGCGCGGTGACGGTCGCGGTGGGCAAGATCTCTCCGCAAGCGCAGCGCCTCCTCGACGTCACGCAGGAATGCCTGACGATCGGCATAGCGCAGATGGAGTGCGGCAAGCGTCTCGGCGACATCGGCGCGGCCGTCCAGGCGCACGCGGAAAGCCACGGCTATGGCGTCGTGCGCGAGCTGGTCGGCCACGGCGTGGGGCGCTCGATGCACGAGGAGCCACAGGTGCCCAACTACGGCCAGTCCGGAACCGGGATGGAGCTCCGCACCGGGTTGGTCCTGGCCATCGAGCCGATGATCACGCAGGGCGGCCGGCGGATTCGCATCCTCGGCGACGGCTGGACAGTCGTCACGGCAGATGGTAAACTCGCAGCGCATTTCGAGCACACGATCGCGGTGACGGAGAATGGGCCCAAGATCCTGACCCTGCGCGACTATGCGGAACGTCCCGAGATCGAACGCTACCGCCCCGCTCGCGAGGCGATCGCCTAGATGGCCCGCCGGCGTGGGGGCCGCCCGGCGCGCGCGAAAAGGCAGGCAAACGCCGAAAAGAAAGCCAAGACCGCGACGCCCAAGGAAGAGGCGATCGAGGTCGAGGGAACGATCGTCGAACCGCTGCCCAACGCGATGTTCCGCGTCGAGCTGACAAACGGGCACCGCGTCCTGGCGCACGTCTCCGGAAAGATCCGGATGCATTTCATCCGAATTCTGCCCGGTGATCGCGTACTCGTCGAGCTCTCGCCGTACGACCTAACCCACGGCAGAATAACCTATCGCTACAAGTAGAAGAACATGAAAGTCAGACCGTCAGTAAAGAAAATTTGTGAAAAGTGCAAGATCATCCGCCGCCACGGCCGGGTGCGGGTGATCTGCGAGGTCAATCCGAAACACAAGCAGGTTCAGGGTTAAAGAGGAACTTTTATAATGGCTCGTATTGCTGGAATCGATCTGCCGCGCGAGAAGCGCGTGGAGGTCGCGCTCACGTACATTTTCGGAATCGGCGCGCCGACGGCGCGCAAGCTGCTGCAGCACGCGGGAGTCGACCCGAACGTGCGCGTGAAAGCGATGACCGAAGAGGACGAGAAGAAGCTGCGCGACGCGATCGATTCGTTGCAATTGCGCGTCGAGGGCGACCTGCGGCGCGAGGTGCAGGGCAACATCAAGCGCCTCATGGACATCGGGTGCTACCGCGGGCTGCGCCACCGGCGCGGCCTACCGGTGCGCGGCCAGCGCACCAAGACCAACGCGCGCACGCGTAAGGGCCCGAAGCGCACCGTAGCCGGCAAGAAGAAGGCCATCGCCAAGAAATAGCCACCGCGTGAAAGCGGTGATCACCGCCGGCGGCCGGATCGACGGCCCCTTCGCTCAGGCGGCCGGCACTCGCGTGAAGGGGCTCGCGCCGGTGCGCGGGCAGACGATGCTGGCGCGCATGATCGCGTCGTTGCGCTCGGCGGGTGCGACCCGCATCGCTGTGGTGGGCGGCGACGAAGTGCGCGCGGCGTGCGGCGCGCACGTCGACCGGTTCGTAGACGAGAGCGTTTCCGGAAGCGAGAACCTGCTGCGCGCGCTGCGTGCCTGGCCGGAGGACGGTGAAACGTTGCTCTACGCAACCAGCGATCTGCCCTACGTCACACCCGAGGCGATCGAGGCGTTCGCGGTCCGCGTGCCCTCCGGAGCGCTCGCGGTCGCGCTCGCGGAATTCCCGGATTTTGTGCGGCGTTTCCCGGATGCGCCGCCCTCGTACGGCATCACCCTCGCCGGCGAGCGCGTCGTCAACGGCGGAGTGTTTCTGCTTCCCGAGGGAAGCACGCAACGCATCGCGACCGTCGCCGCGCGGTTTTTCGATGCCCGCAAGCGGCCGTGGCAGATGGCGAACCTCGTGAGTCCCATCGTGCTGATCCGCTTCCTGCTGCGTCGTGTGAGCGTGGCGGATCTCGAGGCAATGGCCGTGCGGGTGTTACAGCTGCCGGCGCGCGCGGTTCGGCATAGCGCGCCCGAGCTCGCATACGACGTCGACACCTTCGCGGAGTACGACTATGCGTGCGCGCACGGCTAACCCGCTCGCGCTGGCGCTCTTCTGGTTGGGCGTCCAGGCGGTGTGGGGCGCGCTGCTGGGAATCTCGCTGCAAGCACGCTCGAAAGAGCTCGTCCCCGCCGACGCGCTGATCGCATACAGCCGGCTCGCGACGACCGGCGCGCTCGTGGCCGCGGTCACGCAGGTCGCAATCGGATTCTGGTCGGACGCGCGTCGCCGCCGTCAGAGTCGACGCATAGAGTTCTACGTCGTGGGGGCGCTGGGCGGGGCCGCGGCGCTCGCTTTCTTCTACGACGCCCGCACGTTCGCGTCGCTGACGATCGCGTTCATCCTTCTGCAGGCCGCACTCAACGTCGCGATCGGGCCCTATCAGGCGATCATTCCGGACTTCGTCGAGCGCGTGCGCATCGGCGGGGCGTCATCTTGGATGGCGGCGCTGCAAGGACTAGGTAACGCGGTGGGCGCGCTGCTCGCAGCGTTTTTAACGAACGCGCGCGCGCTCGGCGCGTCGCTGGGCGGGCTCCTGCTGGCGACCTGCGCCGTCACGGCGTCACACGCCGCGCGCCTGCCGCTGCTCGATGCGCCGCGCGAAGCGGGGCGCGCGTTTCGCGTCACGCGGCCGTTCGTCGATCTCTTCATCTCGCGCGCGCTCGTGTACGTCGGCTTCTACACGCTCCTCGGCTATCTGCTGTTCTACGTTACGGACGTCCTCGGCGTCGTGAGATTAAGCGACGCGAGCCGGGAGACCGGAATCTTGATCGTGGCCTTCACCGTCCTCGGAGCGGTCGGCGCGCGACTGGCGGCGCGTCCCACCGATCGCGTCGACAAACGGCTCGTCGCGACGCTGGGTGCAGCCGGCTTCATCGCCGGATTGGCGGTATTCATCGCCGCCCACGCGACCGCCGGCGTGGCCGCAGCCACGCTGCTGGCCGGCCTCGGCTGGGGCGTCTTTCTGGTGGCCGACTGGTCGATAGCGTGCCGTGTGCTCCCGCCCGGCGCCATGGCCGCCGCTATGGGCATCTGGAACCTCGCCATCGTGCTACCGCAGATCGTGGCACCGGGATTCACCGGGCTCGTTCTGCAGCTGCTTCATCTGACGCTCGGCCCCGGCGCTCCCCGAGTCGCCTTCGGCCTAGCGCTTGGTGAGACTTTGGTAGGAATCGCCTGGCTGTGGCGTTTATCTCGTTGCGCGATAGGGGAATAACGGGTATCGTGTGTTTGTGCGAGCAGCAACGTTTCAGGCGTTCGCTCGTATTGCAGAGCTAGCGAGGAGCGACCTCGCCGGCATTTTAAGTTGTTCCATAAGGAGGCACTCGTGAAACGACTGAGCACCGGAGTACTCGCCGCGCTGATCGCAGCGCTGTGCGGGTTGAACGCGGTCGCAGCTCCGTCGGCAACGCAAGGAAACAATGGAAACGGCGTTGCGCAGACCGGCTCGCCGCCGCCGGCGGACTTCGGAAGTCCGCCGTCCGGCCAGATTCCTATCCTCTATAACGATCACCACGTCTATACAAAACCCGACATCCTCAAGCAGGCTCGTGTCTTGGCGGCACTCGTCAAGGGCGGCACGCTGTTGATTCCGTTGCGCTCGATGTTCGAACAGATGGGCGCGACGGTGTCGTGGGATGCGGGCAGCAAGACCGCGACGGTGTCGAAGCCTGGCGCCGAGGTCAAGGTTACCGTTGGTAAACCGGAAGTGGTAATCAACGGCGAGTCGCGTCCGCTGGACGTGCCGCCGATGGTCTATCAAGGCGTCGTTCTCGTTCCCGTCCGTGTGATTTCGGAGGGGATGGGTGCGTACGTTCAGTGGGTTCCGGACCGGCATTTGGTCGTCGTACGGTACATCCCGGCGACGCCGCCGCCCAGCCCGGCACCACCACCGCCTTCCGCGGCACCGCCGCCGCCGCCGCCGCCACCTCCGACTCCGCGTCCGCTTCGCGGTGAAGCGTTCGTAGCCGGCGATTACATCTTCTCGCCACAGGTCTACAACGAGTTCAATCCGGGAAGCCACGCCAACGGCGGCAACGGCGGATACGCCGTGCGCGGCGGAGGCGAGTTCAGCCTAGGGAGCATCCCGTTCATGCTCGAGGGCTCCTACGAGCGCTGGCCGTATCCGCATAACTGCACGACGGTGGACAGCGTGCCCCAGGCGAACTGCTACGTGACGGTCGTCGGTGGAAACGGCAGCTCGCCGGTAACTACCACCACGAACCTGAACGATCAGGACGTGGACGTTCGGTTCGCCGTCCGGGTCCTGCAGCCGCGCATCTACATCGGCGTCGGCTACATGTGGGTCTCGAACAACTACGGCTACCCGAACATGAACGCGGTGGGCTTCGGCGGCGAGAAGCTGCCGGATCTCAACCAGCCGCTGTCGTTCTTCGGCAGCGTGTGGTACTACCCGAACGTCAAGGGCACCGGCAGCTTCGCCCACAACGCGACGGGCGGGGGCACGGTCACGGTGAACCTGCCGCTGGCGTATAACATCCTGAAGTACCAGGTCGGCGTCGACTACGTGGTCGGCAACAGCCCGGTCTTTGTGGAGGTCGGCTGGATGGGAGACAACTGGTCGAACAAGCAGAACGCCCCGATCAACCGGACCTACAACGGTCCGTTCGCGGGGCTGGGACTGCGGGTGCTCTACCCGTAGGCCCTCCGGGAAGGGGAGCTAGCCGGGGCTCGGCGGCGACGCCGGGCCCCTTGTCTTTGCTTCGCCTCCTAAGGTAAGATACTCACTTGGCGCCCCTGCGGGCGCCTTGTTACGCCATGTCATCCTGAGCGAAGGCGCGCAGCGCCGGAGTCGAAGGGCTGGAGAGAAATCTTTTTGGCTGCCAAAAAGCAAACCAAGTCGCGCCGCAAGCGCGAGGTGAAGAACGTCCTAGCCGGCGTCGCTCACGTTCACGCTTCCTTCAACAACACCATCGTTACGATCAGCGATCCCCACGGCGGCGTCATATCGTGGGCGTCGGCCGGCAACCTGGGCTTCAAAGGATCGAAGAAGTCCACGCCCTTCGCCGCGCAGATGGCCGCCGAGGCCGCCGCGCGCAAAGCGATGGAGCACGGGATGAAGTCCACCGAGGTCCTCGTGAAGGGCCCGGGTGCCGGCCGCGAGGCCGCAATCCGGTCGCTCCAGGCGGCTGGCCTCGAAATCACGATGATCAAAGACGTCACGCCGATTCCGCACAACGGCTGTCGTCCGCCGAAGCGGCGCCGGGTGTAGGCATGTCGCGCTACATCGGTCCCGTGTGCCGCCTCTGCCGCCGCGAGACCGCGGCCAGCAAGACCGGCGAGAAGATCAAGCTGTTCCTCAAGGGCGACCGCTGCCTGTCGCGCAACTGCGCCGTGGAGCGGCGCGGCACCGCGCCGGGGCAGAAGACGGCGGGCAAGTCGCGCACCAAAGTGTCGGAGTACGGACGGCAGCTCCGCGAGAAGCAGAAGATGCGCCGCTACTACGGCGTGCACGAGACGCAGTTCGAAAACTATTTCCGCGAAGCTGCGCGCGTTCCGGGCCAGACGGGGCGCACGTTTCTGCAGCTGCTCGAGCGCCGGCTCGACAACGTGGTGTATCGCCTGAATCTCGCCACGAGCCGCGCGCAGGCGCGTCAGCTCGTGACGCACCGCCACTTCCGCGTCAACGGCCGAACGGTGAATATTCCGTCGTACGTCGTGCGCCCCGGCGACATGATCTCGATCGCGCCGGCCAGCATGAAGTCGACGGTCTTCGAGGCCAACCTCGAAGTCGCGCAGAGCCGCCGGCCGCCCGAGTGGCTCGAATGGAACGATCCGGACAAGATCGCCAAGGTGCTGCAGGCGCCGCCGCGTGAGCAGATCGACACTCCGGTCGACGAACAACTGATCGTCGAGTACTACTCTCGTTAAAAGTATAACCACACGACTCCGCTGCTAGGCGTACGATCGTTCGTCGCGCGGGCGACGGGCGGATAACGTAAGCAGCAATAAAGGACAACGACAACACGTGACCATGTTAGAAGCGCCGGTCGGCGCAAGCATCGAGGTGCGCGAACGGCGCGATAATTATGCGAAGTTCGTGATCGAGCCGCTCGAGCGCGGCTTCGGCATCACGCTCGGCAACGCGCTCCGGCGCGTGCTGCTCAGCTCGATTCCCGGAGCCGCCGTGACCTACATGAAGATCGACGGCGTGCTCCACGAGTTCTCGACGATCCCGGGGATGGTCGAGGACACGATCGCACTGATGCTCAACCTCAAGGGCCTGCCGGTCAAGCTCAACAGCGACGAGCCGAAGGTGCTGACGCTCTCCGTCAGCGGCGCGCGCGACGTGACGGCGGCGGACATCGTTCCCGACTCGGACGTCGAGATTCTCGATCCGAGCTACCGGCTGTGCACGCTCTCGGCCAAGGACGCCAAGCTGACGATGGAGATCGGCGTCGAGAAGGGCCGGGGCTACGTGATGGCCGACCGCCAGCGCAACGTCGAGCATATGATCGGCTTGATACCGCTCGATTCGATCTTCTCGCCGATCCGCAGGGTGAACTTCACCGTCGACGACACGCGCGTCGGCCAGAGCGTCGACTACGATCGCCTGACCGTCGAGTTAGAAACGAACGGCTCGATCACGCCCGACGAGGCGCTCTCGATGGCGGCATCGATCATGCAAGAAGAGCTCGACCTGTTCGTATCGTTCACGAATCGCGCCGAGCCGCTGCCGGAAACGCCGCCCAACGAGTGGGACATTCCGGTCGAAACGCTCAACCTCTCAGTCCGGTCGTTCAACTGTCTCAAGCGCGCGGGCATCTCGAAGGTCTCGGAGCTGCTCGATCTCACCGAAGACGAGATCATGAAGATGCGAAACTTCGGCAAGAAATCGCTCGACGAGATCAAGCAGGTTCTGGCTGAGAGGGGGCTGACGCTGCGCCAAGCGTAGCGGACGAAACGAATGCCGCATTCAATCGCATACAAAAGGCTCTCGCGCACCGATGGCCATCGCAAGGCGCTGCTGCGCAACCTGGCGACGTCGCTGTTCAAGCACGATAAGATCGAGACGACCTCGACCAAGGCGAAAGAGATCTGCCGGATCGCCGAAAAGTGCATCACCGCCGCGATGGAAGGCGACCTTGCGGCGCGGCGCCGCCTGGCGGAGTTTATCACCGAGCCCGCCGTACTCAAGAAGCTCGTCGAGCAGATAGCGCCGGCGCTGAAGGGACGCACCGGCGGCTACACGCGCATCACCAAGACCCGCGTCCGCCCGGGCGACGCCGCCGAACTATCGCTCATCGAACTGCTCACCTAGACCACGGAATCCGCGTGACGTACGAAGCGGAGTCGCGCGCTCTCGATGACGAGATCCTCCGGCTAATTGAAGGGTGGCACCGCCGTGGCGAGACCCTGGACGACGCGGGCTTCAACGATCTCGCGCTGCGGCTGTTTGCCTATCAGCTGCGCTACAACGCTCCGTATGCGCGCTACTGCGCGCGCCTCGGGTTCACGCCGGAGGCACCGCCCGGCTCGTGGGACGCGATTCCGGCGGTTCCCGCACCGGCTTTCAAGGAGGCGACGCTGACGACGTTCGACCCGAGCACGGCGGCGCTCGCGTTCGAAACCAGCGGCACGACCGGCCCCGCCGGCGGACGCCACTACATGGAGACGCGCGAGCTGTACGACGCGGCGCTGCTGGCCGCGTTCGACCGCCTCGTTCTTCCGGACGGCGCACGTCTGCGCTACTTGAACCTAGTACCGAACCCGGAGGAACGGCCCTCGTCGTCGCTCGGCTACATGCTGCGGCGCATCGCGGAGCAGCGCGGCGACGGTCGCACCGGTTGGTACCTGCGCGGCAACGATCTGCTCTTCGACGATTTCGCGCGCGACGTTCGCGCGGCGATCCAGGAAGTCCGGCCCGTGTTTCTCGCGGCGACCGCCTTCGCGCTCGTTCACGCGCTCGACGCGATGGAGCGCTCGCGCACGCGCTTCGAACTCCCACTCGGCTCCCACATCATGGAGACGGGCGGCTTCAAGGGACGCTCGCGCGTCGTCGACCGCGCGGAACTCTACGAACGCACCTGCGCCGGCTTCGGGCTCGCGCTAGACGCGATCGTCTCCGAATAT
>DATDGN010000158.1:0-6213 GCA_036522095.1 Candidatus Cybelea sp.
GCTGGACTACGTCGACGCGGGCGTGCTCCCGTTCCATACGCCGGGGCACATCCAGGGCAACGGGATGGACCTGGCGTTTCGCGAGTTCATCGGCGACAATTTTTGCGCGATCGACCTGACGCCGATGCCCGGAATCGACGACCTGCTGCAGCCCACGGAGTCGATCAAGGAGGCGCAGCAGCTCGCGGCCGAGGCGTGGGGCGCCGACAACACGTTCTTCCTGATCAACGGCTCCACCAGCGGCAACCAGTGCATGATGATGGCCACGGTGAACGCGGGCGAGAAGATCGCGGTTCCGCGCAACTCGCACAAGTCGATGCTGGGCGGACTCGTGATGAGCGGCGCGGAGCCGGTGTACATGCGCCCGGAGGTCGACGCCGAGCTGCGCATGGACCACTGTGTCACGCCCGAGACGGTAGCGGCGACGCTGCGCGAGCATCCCGAGGTCGTCGCCGTCTATCTCGTGTCGCCGACGTACTACGGCGTCGCCGCTGACCTGCAGGCGATCGAGCGCATCGCGCACGACGCCGGCAAGCTGCTGCTCGTGGACGAGGCCTGGGGGCCGCACTTCCACTTTCACGCGGCGCTCCCGATCTCCGCGACGGCCGCGGGCAGCGACCTCTGCATCAACTCGACGCACAAGATGCTCTCCGCGTTCTCGCAGTGCGCGATGCTGCACCAGAAGGGCCCGCTCGTGCGCCTCGACCGGCTCAAGGCCGTGCTCAAAATGTTCCTCTCGACCTCGCCTAACCTCCCGATGGTCGCGTCGCTGGACGTCGCGCGCAAGCAGATGGCGACGGAGGGCGCCGCGCTGCTCTCGCGCACGATCGAGCTCGCGCATGAGACGCGCGGTCGCCTCAACGGGATCCCCGGCATCTACTGCTTCGGCGAGGAGCTGCAGGGGCGCCCGGGCATCTACGACCTCGATCCGACAAAGATCACCGTGACGGTCAAGGGCCTCGGCTACACGGGTTACGAGGCGTCCGAAATACTACGCCGCCGCTACAACATCCAGGTCGAGCTGGCGGATCTCTTCAACGTCGTCGCGCTCTTCACGATCGGTACGACGCGCGACGCCGCGGAGCGGTTCGTCGAGGCGTTCGAGGAGCTCGCGCGCGGCAAGCGCGATCTCGACATGTTCGCGCCGTCCGGAATTCTCGAGCAGCGCCTCAAGCGCGGAACGTTTCGTCTCCCGGCCGTCCCGCCGATGCGGATGCTGCCGCGCGAGGCGTTCCTCGCCGACACCGAGCTCATCAAGCTGCGCGAGTCCAAGGGGAGGATCTGTGCCGAGACGATCACGCCGTACCCACCCGGCATTCCCGTGATCGCTCCGGGCGAGGAGCTCACTCCCGACATCATCGACTACTTGCGCTTGGAGATGAAGGCCGGCGTGCGCATCCAGGGGCCCTACGACGACACGCTGCGCACGATCCGCGTCGTAAAGGAGTGAAGCCGCGGCCGGAGTAACCTTGTCACAGTGCCTCGGGGGATAGGCGCGGAAACGGGGATCAGTATTGGCGGTCAGAGCTCATCAAGTTTCCCCTAGTTGGGAACTCTCTCAGCTCCTCGACATTTTCCCACTCGCGATTCGGCAGGCGCTCGTCCGTCTCAACAACATCGAAGATATCATCGAAGTGGTGCTCGACCTCGGGCGGCCGCCCGAAGCGCGTTTCGAGCACGACTTCAAGTATCTCACCGACTCACCGGTAAGCCACGAAGACATCGCGCACGTTTGCTCGCGCATCTCGCCGTTCGGCGCCGACAACCGCGCCGGCATCGAGCAGACGCTGCACCGCATCAGCGCAATTCGCAACCGCACCGGCAAGATCGTCGGCCTCACCTGCCGCGTCGGCCGCGCGGTATACGGAACGATCGACATCCTGCTCGACGTGCTGCGCAGCGGCAAGTCGACCTGTCTGTTGGGGCGTCCCGGCGTCGGAAAGACGACGATGCTGCGCGAGTGCGCGCGCGTGCTCTCGGAAGAGCGCAAGCGCGTCGTCATCGTCGACACGTCGAACGAGATCGCGGGCGACAGCGACATCCCGCATCCCGGAATCGGCCTCGCTCGCCGGATGCAGGTCGCCGATCCCGCGCTCCAGCACGCCGTGATGATCGAGGCGGTCGAAAACCACATGCCCGAGGTGATCGTCATCGACGAGATCGGCACCGAGGCGGAGGCGGCCGCGGCGCGTACGATCGCGGAGCGCGGCGTGACGCTGATCGGGACGGCGCACGGGCAGACCCTCGAAAATCTCCTCATGAACCCGACGCTCTCCGACCTCGTCGGCGGCGTCAGTGCGGTGACGCTCTCGGACGAAGAAGCGCGCCGCCGCGGCACGCGCAAGACCGTGCTCGAGCGCAAGGCGCCGCCGACGTTCGACATCGTCGTCGAGATCCACGACCGCGATCGCCTCGCGATCCACAAGAACGTCGCCGACGTCATCGACGCGCTGCTGCGCGGCTACCAACCGCAGCCGGAGATCCGGCAGCGCGAGCCCAGCGGCGCCGTCACCGTCGTTCAGGAGGCCGACCCCGAGTCGATGCCGCGCCTGGCCGACCGCTACGATCACGAGCACGAGCGCGAGGAACGCGACCGTCCGCTCTCGATCTTCCCCTACGGCGTGTCGCGCAACAAGATCGAGCGCGCTATCGCGAACCTGCGGGTCCACGCCTCGATGGCGCGTAACTGGGATGACGCCGACGTCGTGCTCACGCTCAAGACACTCGAGCGCAAGGAGCAGCCCAAGCTCAAGCAGATCGCATCCGACAACGTGCCGATCTACTCGATCAAGACCAACACGACGACGCAGATCCAGGCCGCGCTGCGCGACGTCTTCAACCTCGGCTCCATCGATCACGAAGAGCTCGCGCTGCGCGAGGCCGAGGAGGCGATCTATCAGGTGCTGCTGACCAATGCGGCGATCGAGCTTTCGCCGCAGACGTCCTACGTGCGACGGATGCAGCATCAGCTGGCGGAGCGCTATCGCCTGCAGTCGCGCAGCACCGGACTCGAGCCCAACCGCCGCGTCAAGATCTATAAGACAACCGACGCTTTGTCACCCTGAGCTTGTCGAAGGGCGTGTTCGTCGTCGTCGAGGGGATCGAGGGCAGCGGGAAGAGCACGCTCGTCGCCGGGCTCGGCGCGCGATTGAAGGCGGAGAAGAAGAACGTCGTCGTGACGCGCGAGCCGGGTGGCACGCAGCTCGGCGACGCCGTACGGCGGATCTTCTTGGACCGCTGCCTGACCGTCGAGCCGCTGGCCGAGGCGTTTTTGGTGAACGCGGCGCGTGCGCAACACATCGAAGAGGTGATACGCCCCGCGCTCGCAGCGGGCGGCATAATCGTTTGCGACCGGTTTACCGATTCGACGCTCGCGTACCAGGGCTACGGACGCGGCATGGATCTCGAGCTGCTGCGCGCGCTGTGCGACTTCGCGGCCGGCGGAGTGGAGCCGGACGTCGTGCTGCTCGTGGATCTGCCCGTCGCCGCTGCGCGCGCGCGCCTGCGCGACCGCGCCGACGCGCCGGATCGCATCGAAAACGAGGACGACGCATTTCACGAGCGCGTCCGACGCGGCTTCCTCGAGCTCGCGCGTCAACCGCGGCACCACGTGCTCGACGGGAGTCTGGCGCCGGAGCGTCTGCTGGACGAAGCGCTGCTGCAGCTGTGAGCGAGCTGCGCTTCGACGTCGTCGGCGCGGAGGGACCGCGGCGTTATTTCAGCGCGCTGACGCCCCAGACGCTGGCGCACGCGTACCTCTTCACCGGGCCGGCCGGCGTCGGGAAGAAGACGTTCGCGCGGCGGCTCGCGCAATCGCTGCTCTGCCTCGCGCCCAAGGCCGGAGTGCTCGGGTACGACGGAACGTGTTCCTCGTGCACGCTGTTTCGTGGGGAGAACGCGCACCATCCCGACTTCCTGGAGCACGAGGGCGTGCTCAAGATCGGCGACCGCGACGCGCCGGCCGCATTCGGCGAGAGCGAGCAGCTCTCGGCGCGCGACCTCGTGCGCCAGCTGTCGATGCAGTCGTACAGCGGCGGCATGCGCGTGCTGCTGCTCGGCGACGTCGACTTCGCGACGCAGCACGCGGCCAACGCGCTGCTGAAGTTCCTCGAGGAGCCGCCAGCCGGCGTGGTGATGATCGTGACGACGGCGACGCCCGGACGGCTGCTCGAGACGATCCGCTCGCGCGTGATCGATGTGCGCTTTCCATTACTCACGAAGGCCGAGGTGGTGGAGGTGCTGCGCCGCATGCACTACGGCGACGCGGACGCCGAGTTGGGCGCATCGCTCGCCGGCGGGAGCGTGACGCGCGCGCTGGCCGCTCTCGAGCAGGAGGAAGAATCGCTGCGCGCCGCGGTCGTACGCTGGTTCTTCGAGAGCGTCGAGGGCAAATCGCCGCAGGAATCGTGGGCGACGCGCGAGACGCTCGGTGAGGGGCTCGACACGATCAAGACGCTAGTGCGTGACTGGATCGTCGCAGGCGGTCACGACGGCGTCGCGCTGATGTCCGTCGATCACGCCGATCGCTTGCGCAAGCTCAGACCTCTGGGCAAGCGCGAGGCGGCGGGGCTGCTCGCCAAGCTCGATGAAGCCGCGCGCCTCGCGCGCACCAACGTCAGCCCCGCCCTGGTCGGCGAGTACGTGCGGATGGCGCTTACCAGTAGCCGGTGAACGCGATGTCGTCGTATTGCTTGGCGAACGGAAACGCGAGATAGGCGAGCGCCAGCGCGCGCACGGCGGCGGTCACGAGGGACCAGATCATCGGCGAGAGGTGCAGCAACAGGTATGGCAAGCCGATCGGAACGGCAACGTACCAGATTGCGAAGAACGCGACGGCCAGGATGATTGAGCCGATCGGTTCCGCCCGCACGCCGCGAATCGACCCAGAGATGGCGAGCGCGCCCGGCAGACCGCCGATCGCCGCCGACGGAATCGTGTAGATCAGGAAGAACGCCGCAATTGCTCCGAGTATCAGGCCTAAGGCGCCGCCCAGGAACGAGCCGATGTAGCTCGCCGCCCAAACGACGAACTGAAAACCAATCGCTGCCAGGGCGATGCCGCCGAACTTCCTGCGCCCCTCCTCCCACGCTTCGTCGAACGCGCCGCGCTGGCGCCGCCAGATGTTGTTCGCCTGAATGATCGTGACGCCGAAGGCCCACAGATAGACGAGCTGCGCAATCAATCCGAAGAGCCCGGCGCCGGCGCCGCCCAGCGGATCGGTGAACAGGTTCGAGAGCTGCGACAGCAGCAGGTCGACGACCGCCGCCAGCAGCGGCATGGCGAAGACGGAGGGATGACGCAGCAACAGCGGAACGGCGCGCGCATACATCCCGAGGTCGAGCCGCGGCCGCCGGCTTTGCATCGCTCTAGAAGCGCGCCCCCGCGAGCGCGTGGCGGCACGGGCAATCGGCGTCGAGCGGGGTGTTCTCCACGATCCTGCCGATCGCGTTCTTCACACGTTCGTTGTTGCGATTGAACACCTCGATGACTTCGTGGTGCGATACGGGAGGCATCCCCTCGAGCCCGACGTCGTAGTCCGTGATCAGCGAGATGTTCACGTAACACATCTCGAGCTCGCGCGCCAAATAGGCCTCGGGATACTGCGTCATGTTGATGACTTCCCAGCCCTGGCTCTGAAACCACTTGGACTCGGAGCGCGTGGAGAAGCGCGGGCCTTGGATCACGACGACCGTGCCGTGCTCGTGCGTTTCGACGCCGACCGAGCGCAGCGCGTCGATCGCGATCGGCCGCAGCGTCGGGCAGTACGGGTCGGCGAAGCTGACGTGCGTGGTGATCGGACCGTCGTAGAACGTGTCCTTGCGCCCGCTCGTGCGATCGACGAGCTGATCGCAGACGACCATCGATCCGGGAGGCACGCTCTCCTTGAGCGAGCCGCAGGCCGTCGGCCCGATGATCCACTGCACGCCGAGCTGCTTCATCGCGTACAGATTCGCGCGATAGTTGATGGACTGCGGCGGAAAGCGATGGTCCTTGCCGTGGCGCGGCAGAAACGCCACGCGCCGCCCCGCGATCTCGCCGAGCGCGACTTTGTCGCTGGGCGCGCCGTAGGGCGTCTCGACCCACGCCTCGTGCGCGCGTTCCATCAATGAGTAAAAGCCGGACCCGCCGAATACTCCGATGTCGGCGCGCAGTTCGTTAGCCATAAGCCCCCGCACATTCTAGGCGCGTGCGGCGCGCCCTTTGCTAGCGATT